>NZ_KI911783.1:4881165-5195730 GCF_000515415.1 Bradyrhizobium sp. WSM1417 | reverse complement strand
AACCAGCCCAGATGCTAGGCAGGGGCTAGGCCGCAGCGTGGTCTTTACGGAAGGGGGCCTCTCGCGGGCGAAAGCCGCCCCGAAAGGCCCTTATTTCCTTGCTTCTGGTCGAAATCGCGCTATACACCGCGCCATCTCACACGGAAGCATGGCTCACAAGGCCGTCCGGTGGCAGCCGGGGCGACAACGCTCTGTCCTGCTCACACGCTTCCGGAGGAACCAACCGGAGAATTAGAACGATGGCACTACCCGATTTCACTATGCGCCAGCTCCTCGAAGCCGGCGTGCACTTTGGTCACCAGTCTCACCGCTGGAATCCGAAAATGGCGCCGTTCATTTTCGGCGCTCGCAACAACATCCACATCGTCGACCTCGCGCAGACCGTGCCGTTGCTGCACAACGCCTTGCAGGCGGTCAGCGACACCGTCGCCAAGGGCGGCCGCATCCTGTTCGTCGGCACCAAGCGCCAGGCGCAGGACGGCGTTGCCGACGCGGCCAAGCGCTGCGCTCAGTACTTCGTCAATTCGCGCTGGCTCGGCGGCACGCTGACCAACTGGAAGACGATTTCGGGCTCGATCAAGCGCCTGCGTCATCTCGACGACGTGCTCGCCGGCGGCGATGCCTCCTCCTACACCAAGAAGGAGCGCCTGACGCTTCAGCGCGAGCGCGACAAGCTCGACCGCTCGCTCGGCGGCATCAAGGACATGGGCGGTCTGCCCGACCTGATCTTCGTGATCGACACCAACAAGGAAGACATCGCGATCCAGGAAGCCCAGCGGCTCAACATCCCGGTCGCGGCGATCGTCGACACCAATTCGGATCCGAAGGGCATCACCTATGTGGTGCCGGGAAATGACGACGCCGGCCGCGCGATTGCGCTCTATTGCGATCTGATCGCGCGTGCAGCGATTGACGGCATTTCGCGCGCCCAGGGCGATTCCGGCATCGACGTCGGCGCTTCGGTTCGGCCGGTCGCAGAGGAGCTGCCGACCGCCACGAGCGGCTTCCAGGGCCTCGCCGGTCCGCGCGGCACCTCCGACGACCTCAAGAAGCTCCCGGGCGTCTCGGGCGCGATCGAGAAGAAGTTCAACGACCTCGGCATCTTCCACTTCTGGCAGCTGGCCGAGCTCGATCACGACACCGCGCACAAGATCGGCGAAGAAGTCGGCCTGCCGAGCCGCGCGGACGCCTGGGTGGCGAAGGCCAAGGCGCTGACCGCGGAAGCGGAATAGTCAAAAAGAGCGATGGGTTGGCCGGACAAGCTCCGGCCACCATTTCAGTTGACGCGAATTCCTGAGATGGACCGCGGCGAGGCGATCTGGCCGCGCCGCGGCAAACCGGCAGGCAAAAAGGATTTTGAACGATGGCAACGATCACAGCTGCGATGGTCAAGGACCTGCGCGAGTCGACCGGCGCAGGCATGATGGACTGCAAGGCCGCGCTGACCGAAAACGACGGCAACATGGAAGCGGCGCAGGATTGGCTGCGCAAGAAGGGCCTGTCGAAGGCCGCCAAGAAGTCGGGCCGCGTCGCCGCCGAGGGTCTGATCGGCGCGCTCACCAAGGGCAACAAGGGCGTCGTGGTCGAGGTTAATTCCGAGACCGATTTCGTGGCGCGCAACGGCCAGTTTCAGGGCCTCGTCAAGATGATCGCGCAGGTCGCATTCAACGTCGGCGCCGACGTCGAGAAGATCAAGGCGGCCAAGGTCGGCGACGTCACGATCGAAACTGCGATCAATGACGCGATCGCCACCATCGGCGAGAACATGACGCTGCGCCGCGCAGCTTCGCTCGAAGTCAGCCAGGGCGTGGTGTCGAGCTACGTCCACGGCGCGGTCGTCGAGGGCGCCGGCAAGATGGGCGTGATCGTGGCGCTGGAATCGCCGGGCAAGGCCGACGAGCTCGCAACGCTTGGCCGCCAGATCGCGATGCATGTCGCGGCCGCCAACCCGCTGGCGCTCGACCCGTCCGGTCTCGATCCGGCGGTCGTCAAGCGCGAGAAGGACGTGCTTGCCGACAAATATCGCCAGCAGGGCAAGCCAGAGAACGTGATCGAGAAGATCGTCGAGTCCGGCCTGAAGACCTATTACAAGGAAGTCTGCCTGCTCGAGCAGGCCTTCATCCACGACACCGGCAAGTCGGTGGCGCAGGCGGTGAAGGAAGCCGAAGGCAAGGTCGGCGGCGCGGTGAAGATCGCGGGCTTTGTGCGCTATGCTCTCGGTGAGGGAATCGAGAAGCAGGAAAGCGACTTCGCGGCCGAGGTCGCGGCGGCCAGCGGCAAGAAGTAAGCGCCGGAACGTTCCTTCCGGCGTGCCGCCGGAAGCGGCGGCCGGACAAGGAAAGTGCTCATGACTGATCCGGTCTATCGTCGCGTCGTCATCAAGCTGTCCGGCGAATATCTCGCGGGACCGCAGGGTTTTGGCATCGATCAGCCGACCATCGACCGGGTCGCCGACGATCTGATCGCAGCCCGCCATCTCGGTACCGAAGTCGCCGTCGTGATCGGCGGCGGCAATCTCTTTCGCGGCGTCGAGGTCTCCTCGCGCGGCGTGTCGCGCCCGACCGGCGACACCATGGGCATGCTCGCTACGATGATGAACTGTCTCGCGCTCGAAGCCACGATCGAGCGCAAGGGCACGCCTGCGCGCACGCTGTCGGCGTTCGTCATGCCCGAGATTTCCGAGCTGTTCACCCGCACCGCGGCGCACAAATACCTCGCCGAGGGCCGGATCGTGCTGCTGGGCGGCGGAACCGGTAATCCGTTCTTCACCACCGACACCACCGCGGTGCTGCGTGCCGCCGAGATTGGCGCCCAGGCGGTGCTGAAGGCGACCAATGTCGACGGCGTCTACTCGGCCGACCCGAAGAAGGACCCGACGGCGACGCGATTCGACCGTCTGACCCATTCGCAGGCGATCGAGGGTGGCTACAAGGTGATGGATGCGACCGCCTTCGCGCTTGCCCGCGAGACGTCGCTGCCTATCATCGTGTTCTCGATCGCGGAGCCGGGTTCGATCGGTGCTGTACTGCGTGGCGGCGGCCACGGAACCATTGTCGCCGGCTGACGGCTTGTCGTTGCGCCCTTCAAGAGGGGGTGCGGAGAGGTCGCCGGGATTTTGAAGGAGAAACGTGATGGCCACGGATAATTTCGATCTCAACGAAGTGAAGCGCCGCATGCAGGGAGCGATCCAGTCGCTCAAGCATGAACTTGGCGGCCTGCGCACCGGTCGTGCCTCCGCCTCAATGCTCGATCCGGTGCAGGTCGACGCCTATGGCAGCCACATGCCGCTGAACCAGCTCGCCACCGTCAGCGTGCCTGAGCCGCGCCTGATCTCGGTGCAGGTCTGGGACAAGTCGATGGTCAAGGCGGTGGAGAAGGCGATCGTCGATTCCAATCTCGGCCTGTCGCCGGCGACCGAAGGCCAGGTGCTGCGCCTGCGCATCCCCGAGCTCAACGAGGAGCGTCGCAAGGAGCTCGTCAAAGTCGCGCACAAATACGCGGAAGCCGCCAAGGTCGCCGCGCGCCATGTCCGCCGCGACGGTCTCGACGTCCTCAAGAAGCTCGAGAAGAATCACGAGATGTCCGAGGACGATCAGAAGCGCCACGCCGACGACGTGCAGAAGGCGACCGACGGCACGATCTCCGAGATCGACCAGTTGCTGGCCGCCAAGGAAAAAGAAATCCTCACCGTCTAAAGCGCGATGGATCGCGCTTTAGGTTATTGTTCGCGCATGGTCTTTTCGGAAAGCCGCTTCGCACTCTTCCGGATCATGCTTTAAGGCAGCCTCATGTCCAACGCCGCCGCGCCCGCAACGGAAGGACCCGATCGGTCCGATGCGCCTGCGCATGTCGCCATCATCATGGATGGCAACGGACGTTGGGCGGCCGCGCGCGGCTTGCCTCGGGCGGAAGGCCATCGCCGCGGCGTGGAGGCCCTGCGCCGCGTGGTTCGCGCGTCGCATGAGCTTGGCATCCGCTATCTCACCATCTTCTCCTTCAGCTCGGAAAACTGGTCGCGTCCGGCGAGCGAGATCGGCGATCTGTTCGGCCTGTTGCGCCGCTTCATCCGCAATGATCTGGCGAGCCTGCATCGCGACGGCGTCAAGGTACGCATCATCGGTGAGCGGGACGGGCTGGAGGGCGACATCTGCGCACTTCTCAACGAGGCGGAGGAATTGACGCGCGACAACACGCGCCTCACGCTCGTCGTCGCCTTCAATTACGGCTCGCGCCAGGAGATCGCGAAGGCGGCGCAGAAGCTCGCGCGCGAAGTCGCCGAGGGCCGGCGCAATCCTGATACGATCGATGCCGAGACATTGGGCGCGCATCTCGACGCGCCCGACATTCCCGATCCCGATCTCATCATCCGCACCAGTGGCGAGCAGCGCCTGTCCAACTTCCTGATGTGGCAGGCTGCCTATAGCGAGCTGGTCTTCGTGCCGATTCACTGGCCCGATTTCGACAAGGCGGCGCTGGAAGGTGCAATCGCCGAATTCGCCAGGCGCGAGCGCCGTTTCGGCGGTCTGGTCGCGAAAACCGCCTCGTGAGCGAACCCGATACCGCACCGGCCGGCTCTCAGCCTGCCCCGAGCAATCTCGTGATGCGAATCCTCGCAGCGCTGGTGCTGGCGCCGCTCGCCATTGCGCTGGCTTATGCCGGCGGCTGGCTGTGGGCGCTGCTCGTCACCCTGGTGTCGATCGGACTGTTCGCGGAATGGCTGATGGTGGTGGGCGCAGGCTCGACCGCGCTGACCGGGGCAGGGACGATCGTCATCGCCACGATGGGCTTGTGCGTTGCCTTCGGCGCGCTGAAGAGCGCCGTGATCACCGGCCTGATTGGCGGCGCGGTCGTGACGGTGATCGCGCGGGGCAAGTTCGTCTGGGCGGCCTCCGGATTCGCCTATGCGTCGGCGGCGCTACTCGCCTCGATCCTGCTGCGGAAAGATCTCGTGAACGGCTTCGCCGCGCTGATGTTCGTGCTGCTCGTGGTGTGGGCGACCGATATCGGCGGCTATTTCGCCGGTCGCGGCATCGGCGGACCGAAGCTGTGGCCGCGCGTCAGCCCGAAGAAGACCTGGGCAGGGGCGCTCGGCGGCTTTGCCGCAAGCCTTTTGGTCGCGGCCGGCTTTGCCGCTTGCGGGATCGGAAAGATGGCTCCATTGCTGCTCGTCGCCGCGGTCCTCTCGGTCGTGTCGGCCTGCGGCGATCTGTTCGAATCCGCGGTCAAGCGGCGCTTCGATGTCAAGGATTCCAGTCACTTAATTCCCGGCCATGGCGGGCTATTGGACCGTCTGGACGGTTTTGTCGCCGCCATCCTGGTGGCATGGATTATCGGCTTCCTCCGCCATGGTGTGCATAGCGCCGGAAGCGGTCTTATGGTTTGGTGAACATATGAGCGCGGTTCCATTGCGTAACAACAAGGCTGCGGCATCGACCGTCCGCAGCGTCACGGTTCTCGGCGCCACCGGCTCGATCGGCGACAGCACGATGGATCTGCTGCGCGCCTCTCCCGAGCGCTACCGTGTCGAAGCGCTGACGGCGAACAGCAATGTCGAGGCGCTGGCAAAACTCGCGAAAGAGTTTTCCGCGCGCTATGTCGCAATCGCCGACACCTCCAAATTTGCCGAGCTCAAGGCCGCGCTCGCGGGCACCGGCATCGAATGCGGCGCCGGCGAGAGCGCGGTGATCGAGGCCGGCGCGCGTCCGGCCGATTGGGTGATGGCCGCCGTGAGTGGCGCGGCCGGGCTGAAGCCGGCACTGGCGGCGGTCGATCGCGGCGCGCATGTCGCGCTCGCCAACAAGGAATGCCTCGTCTGCGCCGGTGATTTCTTCATGCAGCGCGCGGCGAAAGCGGGCGCCTGCATCCTGCCCGCGGATTCCGAGCACAACGCGCTATTCCAGGCGCTCGCCTCGGGCAATCGCGACGAACTCGTCCGTGTCATCATCACGGCCTCCGGCGGCCCGTTCCGGACCTGGAAGCCCGCCGACATCGAGCAGGCGACACTCGCGCAAGCCCTGAAGCATCCGAACTGGAGCATGGGCCAGAAGATCACGATCGATTCCGCCTCGATGATGAATAAGGGGCTCGAGGTGATCGAGGCCTCCTATCTGTTCGCGCTCTCGCCCGACGAGATCGACGTCCTCGTTCATCCGCAGTCGATCATCCACGGCATGGTCGAGTTCTCCGACCGCTCGGTCATGGCCCAGCTCGGCTCACCCGACATGCGCACGCCGATCGCGCATTGCCTCGGCTGGCCCGACCGCATCAAGGGTCCGGCTGCCAAGCTCGATTTGGCCAAGATCGGCCAGTTGACCTTCGAGGCGCCGGATTTCGAGCGCTTCCCCGGGCTGCGCCTGGCCTTCGATTCGCTCCGGACCGGGAAGGGGGCGACCACCGTCTACAACGCCGCCAACGAGGTCGCGGTGGCCGCCTTCATCGCCGGCAAGATCCGGTTCGGCGCGATTGCCCGGCTGGTGGAGGCGACGCTGGACGACTGGGTTCGTGGCGGGAACCAGGCCCCGCTGACGTCGGCCGACGATGCAATCGCTGTTGACCATGTTGCGCGAAATAGGGCTGCCGCCCTATTGCCTCAAATTGCCTTAAAGGCATCCTAGATGGTTCGGGGCCAGGGCCTTGCGGCGCTGGATGAGGGAATTCGATGATCGACTTTTTCGTCCATAGTTTCAATACGTTGAGCCATGGGCTCCTCGGCTACGCGGTTCCCTTCCTGTTCGTCCTGACCATCGTCGTGTTCTTCCATGAGCTCGGCCATTTCTTGGTCGCGCGCTGGGCGGGCGTTCGCGTGTTAACTTTTTCGCTCGGTTTCGGACCTGAGCTGGTCGGCTTCAACGACCGCCATGGCACCCGCTGGAAGATCTCGGCGATCCCGCTCGGCGGCTACGTCAAGTTCTTCGGCGACGAGAGCGAGGCTTCGACGCCATCGACCGAGAAGCTTGCGGCCATGACGGCCGAGGAGCGCGCCGGCAGCTTCCATCACAAGAAGGTCGGCCCGCGCGCCGCCATCGTTGCCGCCGGACCGATCGCCAATTTCATCCTGGGCGCGCTGATCTTCGCCGGCATGGCGCTGTATTACGGCAAGCCGAGCACGATTGCCCGCGTCGACGGTGTCGTCGCCGATGGCGCGGCGGCGGCAGCCGGCTTCAAGATCGGCGACGTCGTCGTCCAGATCGACGGCAAGCCGATCGAAAGCTTTGCCGACATGCAGCGCATGGTTGCGATGAATGCCGGTTCGCCGCTTGCCTTCCAGGTCAAGCGCGACGGCGCCATCGTGTCGCTGACCGCGACGCCGGCGCTGCTCGAGCGCAAGGATCCCTTCGGCAACAGCCACCGTCTCGGCGTGCTCGGCGTCGAACACAAGTCTCAGGCCGGGGAGGCCTCGACGTCGCCGGTCGGTGTCGGCGAAGCGCTCAAGATCGGGGTTGAGCAGGTCTGGTTCATCATCACCAGCACCTTCAAGTTCCTCGGCTCGTTGTTCGTCGGGAACGGCAATCCGAACGAGGTCAGCGGCGTGCTCGGCATTGCCAAGATGTCGGGGCAGGCGGCCAGCGCCGGGTTCCAGTTCGTGATCAACCTCTGCGCGGTGCTCTCGGTGTCGATCGGCCTGTTGAATCTGTTCCCGATCCCGCTGCTCGATGGCGGTCACCTGATGTTCTATGCGGCGGAGGTTGCCCGTGGTCGGCCCCTGTCGGAGCGGACTCAGGAGATGGGGTTCCGAATCGGGCTGGGCTTGGTGCTGATGTTGATGGTGTTTGCGACCTATAACGACATCCTGCGGATGGCCGCATCCTGATAGGGGCTTTTTTGTGGCGTTGCCCGGGCGTTGCTCTTGGGCAACGTCTTGGAATGAAAATGAAATTACGGCGCGCTCGACCGTTTGCGGCGTCGGTGAAATTGTCTACAAGCGGCTTGAACTTGGGGAATCTCCAGACTGGCGTTGGGGTTGGGTCTGGTACGGAATGATAAGGGCGCGTTGCGCAATGAAGTTTGGACTGCGACTCCGGGGGGGCTTGCTCGCAACCCTGATCATGTTCGGCGCGCCGGTGCTTGCCCCGGTTGGGGCTGCCTTTGTGTCTTCGTCTGCGCTTGCTCAGACCGTGCAGTCGATTTCCGTCGAGGGAAATCGCCGGGTCGAGGTGGAGACGATCCGCTCCTACTTCAAGCCGGGTCCCGGCGGTCGCCTGGATCAGGGTGCCATCGACGACGGCCTCAAGGCGCTGATCGAGACCGGCCTGTTCCAGGACGTCAGGATCAACCGCGGTGCCGGTGGCCAGATCGTCGTCTCCGTGGTGGAAAACCCGGTGATCGGCCGCATTGCCTTCGAGGGCAACAAGAAGATCAAGGACGAGCAGCTCACCGGTGAAGTCCAGTCCAAGGCGCGCGGCACCTTCTCCCGCGCCATGGTGCAGTCAGACACGCTGCGAATCGCCGAAATCTATCGCCGTTCCGGCCGCTACGACGTCCGCGTCACGCCTGAAGTGATCGAGCAGCCGAACAACCGCGTCGATCTCATCTTCACGGTCGAGGAGGGCGCCAAGACCGGCGTCAAGTCGATCGAGTTCGTCGGCAACAACGCGTACTCGTCCTACCGCCTGCGCGACGTCATCAAGACGCACGAGTCGAATCTGCTGAGCTTCCTCGCCAGCAGCGACATCTACGATCCCGATCGGGTCGAGGCCGACCGCGACCTGATCCGCCGCTTCTATCTCAAGAACGGTTTCGCCGACGTCCAGGTCGTGGCCGCGCTGACCGAATACGATCCGGAGAAGAAGGGCTTCAACGTCACCTTCAAGATCGAGGAAGGCTCGCAATACCGGGTCGGCTCGATCGACTTCCGCTCCAGCATTCCGAACTTCGATCCCACCTCGATGCGCAACTATTCGCGCGTCAATGTCGGCTCGCTCTATAACGTCGAATCGGTCGAGAAATCGGTCGAGGAGATGCAGATCGAAGCATCGCGTCGCGGTTATGCCTTCGCCGTGGTCCGTCCCGGCGGCGACCGCAATTTCGAGGCGCACACCGTGTCGGTCGTGTTCAACATCGACGAGGGTCCGCGCACCTATATCGAGCGCATCAACCTGCGCGGCAACACTCGCACGCGCGACTACGTGATCCGTCGCGAGTTCGACGTCTCCGAGGGCGATGCCTACAACCGCGCGCTGGTCGACCGTGCCGAGCGCCGCTTGAAGAACCTCGACTATTTCAAGAGCGTGAAGATCACGACGGAGCCCGGCTCGTCGAGCGATCGCGTGATCCTGCTCGTGGACATGGAAGAGAAATCGACCGGCGACTTCTCGGTCTCGGGTGGTTACTCCACCACCGACGGCGCGCTGGCCGAAGTCTCGGTCTCCGAGCGCAATTTGCTCGGCCGCGGCCTGTTCGCCAAGGCGGCGGTGACCTACGGCCAGTATGCTCGCGGCTACTCGCTGTCGTTCGTCGAACCCTATCTGCTCGACTACCGGGTCGCGCTGGGTCTCGACCTCTATCAGCGTGAGCAGAAGTCCAACAGCTACATCTCCTACGGCACCAAGACGCTCGGCTTCTCGCCGCGCCTCGGCTTCTCCCTGCGTGAAGATCTGTCGCTGCAGGTGCGCTATTCGATCTACAGGCAGGAAATCACGCTGCCGTCCTACCTGGCGAACTGTAACAACGTAGTTGGGTCGGCGGCATTCAATCCAAGCCCGGCTTTCTCGGCGGCGAGCGGTATTCCTCTGGATCCCTCGACCAACGGCCTCGGCTGCTATAGCGACGGTGAAGCCTCACTGCCGGTGCGCAAGGAGCTCGCTAACGGCAAGACCCTGACCTCGGCGCTCGGCTACACGCTGAGCTACAATACGCTCGACAACAACAAGAACCCCACCGACGGTCTGTTGGTCGACTTCCGTCAGGACTTCGCCGGCGTCGGCGGCGACGTCTCATACCTGAAGTCGGTTGTCGATGCGAAGTACTACACTCCGCTCGTCTCGGACATCGTCGGCCTGGTCCGGTTGCAGGGCGGCATGCTGAACAAGATGGGCAGCGATCTGCGCATGCTCGACCACTTCCAGATGGGCCCGAACCTCGTCCGCGGCTTTGCCCCGAACGGCATCGGACCGCGCGATTTGAACCCCTTCGGTACGCAGGACGCGCTTGGCGGCACCAAGTATTGGGGTGCTTCGCTCGAATTGCAGATGCCGTTCTGGTTCCTGCCGAAGGAAGTGGGTCTGAAGGGCGCCGTCTATGCCGACGCCGGCGGACTGTTCGACTATCAGGGCCCGACGACGTGGTCAGTGACCAACGAAATGACCACGACCAAGAACTCGAGCTGCACGCCGTCGACCGTCAATCCAGCCTCGGCTGGAACCTGCACCGGCCTGGTGTATGACAACGGCAATGCGGTCCGGTCGTCGGTCGGTGTCGGCTTGATCTGGGCCTCGCCGTTCGGTCCGCTGCGCTTCGACTACGCCGTGCCGCTGACCAAGGGCAAGAACGACCGCACGCAGGAGTTCCGGTTCGGCGGCGGCACCTCGTTCTAATTCGAACAGCACGGCACGATCCGAACTACGGAGCCGGTTTCCGAAAGGGATCGTGCCAATCCAGGAGATGAGGCATGATGCGGCTTGGCCGCTTCATGCCGAAGCCGGACCGCGACGGGGTGGAATGGCGCAGCCGACCTTCTTCATACAACCGCCCGCCTCAGCGCTGGCTGACATAGCCTCGCTGACCAAGGCGGAGCTGGTTAATCCCGCCAGGGGCGGCCAAATCATTAGGGGCCTTGCTTCGCTCGACGAAGCCGGCCCGATGCACCTGACGTTCTTCGACAATCTCAAATATGCCGATGAGCTCAAGGCCACCAAGGCCGGTGCTTGCCTGGTGAGCCCACGCTTCGAGGCCCGGGTGCCCGCGCATGTGGCCGTGCTGCGGGCGCCGCAGCCGTTCCGCGCCTTCGTCAGGATCGCGCGGGAGTGGCACGGCGACGCGCTCCGGCCGCAATCCTGGACCGGCAACGAGGGTATCGCGCCGTCGGCCATCATCGACCCCACGGCCAGGCTCGAGGACGGCGTGATCGTCGATCCCTTGGCCGTGATCGGCCCCGACGTGGAGATCGGCAGCGGCACGGTGGTCGGTGTGGGGGCCGTGATCGGCCCCGGCGTCAAGATCGGCCGAGACTGCAATGTCGGCGCACGCACGGCCATCCAGTGCGCGCTGATCGGCAACGACGTGCTGATCCATCCCGGCTGCTCGATCGGCCAGGACGGCTATGGCTTCATCTTCTTCGGCCCTGAGGGCCATCTGAAGGTGCCCCAGACCGGCCGCGTGCTGATTCAGAACAACGTGGAGGTCGGCGCCGGCACCACCATTGATCGCGGGTCCTTGCGCGACACCGTGATCGGCGAGGGGACCAAAATCGACAATCAGGTCCAGATCGGCCACAATGTGACCATTGGCCGGCACTGTTTGCTGGCCGCCCAGATCGGCCTTGCCGGCAGCCTGACCCTCGGCGACAACGTGGCGCTGGGAGCGAAGGTGGGCATCAACAATCACGTCAAGATCGGGGATGGAGCTCAGGTGACTGCCATGAGCGGCGTCAAGGACGACGTCCCTCCCAACGGACGTTGGGGTGGTTTTTTCGCCAAGCCGACCCGGCAATGGTTCAAGGAAATCTTGGCCGTCGAGCGCTTGGCGCGCGACAGCAAGGCCGATCCGAAGCAGGAGGAACGGGAGTGACGGACGAAGCACCGGTCAGGTTCGAGCTTGTGGACATCAACATGATCCTGCAAACGCTCCCGCACCGTTTTCCAATGCTGCTGATCGATCGCGTGATCAAGATCCGCACCGATTACAGCGGCATCGGCATCAAGAACGTCACCTTCAACGAGCCGCCGTTCCAGGGCCACTTTCCCGATCGCCCGGTCTATCCCGGCGTCATGATGATCGAAGCGATGGCGCAGACCGCGGGTGTGATCGGCATCAAGTCGGTCGAGGGCACCGATAAGCCGCGCGCTGTGTATTTCCTGACCATCGACAAGTGCAAGTTCCGCAAGCCGGTGCTGCCCGGCGATACCATCGAATATCACATGCGCTCGATCGGCCGCCGCAAGGCCATGTGGTGGTTTCACGGCGACGCCAAGGTCAACGGCCAGGTGGTTGCGGAGGCCGACGTCGGCGCCATGCTGACCGACTGAGCGGGATCAACTCCTCTGGATACGCTCGCGTGCAGGACACGCGTACCGGCCGCCGCTGACCTCGCGCTTGATGTTCTGGTTGAAGAACTGTCCCATGGACGGTGCGCCTAGCAGGCGCTCGATCGTGTCGACCGGCACGCCGCAATAGCGGTCATAAGCGCCGTCCACAGCCACGATGAGGGTCTGCTGCGCACGGTCGTAACAGACCCGTTGGAGCACCGTGCTGCGGCTGATGTCGCGGCATTCGAATGTCGCGAGGTCGATGGGGCGGTGTTCGGCGGTCTCGATCGTCTCGGACACGATCGGCGCGGTCACAAGCTGTGCGAGGAGAAGTGCCAGGGCCCTGACCACGATACCTGAAGCTCCGCGTGAACTTGTTGATGAGCCGGGAAGACTGCTTCACCCGGCACTTGAAACACGGAGAGATCATACGTCACTGGACAGATCGGGCATAGTCGCGCTAACCAGCGGAAAACCGAGCGACTTCAACACCTAATCAGACCTTCTTGATGAGTCAGATTGCTTGATGAGTAAGATTGATCCCACCGCACGGATCGCGGACGGCGCCGTGATCGGCGAGGGCACCGACATTGGGCCCTTCTGCATCATCGGCGAGAACGCCGTGATCGGCAGAAACTGCAAGCTGATCGGACAGGTCACCGTCATCGGCCACACCTCGATCGGAGATGGCTGCGTGATCTCGCCGTTCGCGGTGCTGGGCGGGGCGCCCCAGGATCTCAGCTACAAGGGCGAACCCACGAAGCTTGAGATCGGCTCGGGCTGCACCATCCGTGAAGGCGCGACCATGAATGTCGGCACCATCAAGGGCGGTGGCCTGACGCGCGTCGGCAACGACGGCTATTTTATGAACAACAGTCATGTCGGGCATGACTGCATGGTCGGCAACAACGTGATCTTCGCAACCTCGGCCACGCTCGGCGGCCATTGCGAGATCGGTGACGCCGTCTATATCGGCGGCCTGTCCGCAGTGCACCAGTTCACCCGCATCGGCCCCTATGTGATGGTTGGCGGTGTCTGCGGCGTACGCGACGACGTCATCCCGTATGGGCTGGTCAACGGCCAATATGCGGTGCTGGAGAGCCTCAACCTGATCGGCATGAAGCGGCGCAAGTTCACCAAGCAGCGGCTTGCGACCGTGCGCGCGTTCTACCAGAAGCTCTTCCATGGCCCCGCTACCTTTGCCGAACGCCTGGAGGCGGCGCGGCCGCTCGCCGGTGAAGATCCGGCGATCGGCGAAATCCTCGACTTCATCGGCAAGGGCAAGCGCCCGCTCTGTCTTCCCGCCATCGCGAAGTGATGATGGGATGGCCCCGGGCATGACATCGGCGGCTTCGGAGATTTCATCGCCGGTCGGCGTGGTCGCGGGCGGCGGCGCGATGCCGTTCGCGGTTGCCGACTCGCTCGCTGCCCGCGGCATTACACCAGTGCTGTTTCCCCTTCGGGGGGCCTGCGATCCGGCACGGGTGGAAAAATTCCGTCATCGCTGGATCTCGGTCGGCCAGCTCGGCCGCGCCATGCGGCTGTTTCGCGAGGAGGGCTGCCGCGACCTGATCTTCATCGGCACGCTGATACGGCCTTCGCTCTCGGAGGTCCGGGTCGACTTCACGACGCTCCGGCTGCTCGGCAATGTCATCCGCGCCTTCCGCGGCGGCGACGATCATTTGTTGTCCGGCGTCGGGCGCATTCTCGAGCAGGGCGGCTTTCGGATGGTCGGCATCAAGGATGTCGCGCCCGACCTCTTGATGCCCGAGGGCTGCATCAGCCGCGCCTGGCCGAGCGACACCGGCAAGACCGACATCGAGCGCGGCCGCGCGGTGTTGACCGCGCTCGGTCCGTTCGACATCGGCCAGGCCGCGGTCGTGATCGACGGTCATGTGGTGGCGGTTGAGGATATCGAGGGCACCGATGCGCTGCTCGCGCGCGTGGCACGGCTGCGCGAAGAGGGCCGCATCCGCGCCGCCACCGGGCGGGGCGTGCTGGTGAAAGTACCAAAGAGCGGGCAGGATTTGCGCTTCGACCTGCCGACGATCGGCCCACGCACCCTCGAGGGCGTCGTCGCCGCGGGGCTGGCCGGGATCGCCGTCGTCGCCGGCAACACCATCGCCGCCGAGCCGCAGGCGATGATCGCGCTCGCCGACGCCAAATATCTCTTCGTCATCGGCCTGCCGGCGTGATGCAGGGCCGCGATCCCAAGCGCAAGATATTCCTGATCGCCACGGAGGAATCCGGCGACCGGCTCGGCAGCGCCCTGATGAAGGTGCTGCGGCAGCGCCTCGGCGGCGGCGTGCAGTTCGTGGGCGTCGGCGGCCACACCATGGCGCGCCAGGGGCTGGAGACGCTGTTTCCGATCGAGCAGCTCTCGATCGTGGGCTTCGCCGCGGTGGTGCAGCAATTGCCGAAGATCCTGCGGCTGATCCGCGAGACCGCGGAGGCCGTGACCGAAGCCGCGCCGGACGCGCTCGTCATCATCGACAGCCCCGACTTCACCCACCGTGTCGCTCGCCGCGTGCGGGCACGCAATCCGGCGATCCCGATCGTCGACTATGTCTCGCCACAGCTCTGGGCCTGGCGGCCGGGACGGGCGCGGACCATGCTGGGCTATGTCGACCATGTGCTCGGCCTGTTGCCGTTCGAGCCGGAGGAATATCGCAAGCTCGGCGGGCCACCATGCAGCTATGTCGGCCATCCCCTGATCGAGCAATTGCCCTCGCTGCGGCCGAACGCGGAGGAGCAGGCGCGCCGCGACGGCGGGCCGCCAGTCTTGCTGGTGCTGCCCGGCAGCCGCCGCAGCGAGATCAGGCACCATCTCGACGTGTTTGGCGCGACGCTCGGCCGATTGCGGACGGACGGCCATGCGTTCGAACTGATGCTGCCGACCATGCCGCATCTCGAAGCCACCATTCGCGAAGGCATCGCGAACTGGCCGGTCAAGCCGCAAATCGTGGTCGGCGAGAACGAGAAGCGCGCCGCCTTCCGCGTCGCGCGCGCGGCCCTGGCAAAATCCGGCACCGTGACGCTGGAGCTCGCGCTATCGGGCATCCCGATGGTGACGGCCTATCGCGTCGGCGCGATTGAAGCCTTCATCCTGCGCCGTGCGATCCGCGTCTCCTCGGTGATCCTCGCCAATCTCGTGATCGGGAAGGATGTCGTCCCGGAGTTCCTGCAGGAAGACTGCACGCCGGAAAAGCTGGCGCCCGCGCTCTTGCAGCTTCTGACCGATTCACCGTTGCGCCGACAGCAGGTGGAAGCGTTCGCCCAGCTCGATACGATCATGTCGACCGGCAACAAATCGCCGAGCGTGCTCGCAGCCGACATCGTGCTGGCGACCATGCGAAAGGGCAGGCGGGCTAGCTAGGACGTGTACTCACAAACGTCGGCTTGCCAGCGCAAAGCGGAAGCCTCCTAACCTTGGGCGTGATCGGCCGCTTGCGACCCTGAACGGACGTCGCGAGCCGATTGCTGCTTGCAGATCACTGAGGCAGCGCCACTCCGGCGATTTGCATAACGCCAAGCTCGTCGAACAACTCAATTTGCTCACCGTTCAGCACTGGGATGTAGCAACGACGTCTAGCAGCCGAGATCAAGATACAGAGCTTATCCTCCGCGACCGCCCATGTCCCGGTTGCAGGTCCAAAGGACTCGTCCCAGTGCGGATAAGTCATCCGGCCGTCGGGCTCGAATCGCATGGATAACGGACCATTCTTGAGCTTCGGACCGAAGCTGATCGTCTTGCCTTTGAAATTTGCGGCCAAGGTCTCACCTGTCGGTCTTTCGCCGGTTGCTGCGGTGAGCGAGGCGTCGGGCCCCGGATTATAGCCATCGGCCTTCAGGATGAGCCAAAAGAGCCTGGCCATGTTACGAAATGAAGGTTCAACGTAAGGCGCGTCGCGGTCGACACGATGCACCACGACAAGGTCGAGTGCGGGTACGACTAAGGCGTATTGGCCGCCGGCACCTTGGGCCATAAAGCTGCCCTCGGGCAAAGTCACCGTAGGCGCAACGTCACCACCCAGAAAACCGATCCACCAGAGATAGCCATAGCCCATCCCGAACACTGCTTTCGAATAGCTGCGCGTGCTCTCTTCCACCCACTCCCGCGGCACGATCTGGCGTCCGGCCCAATTGCCTTTATGAAGATAGAGAAGTGCAAAACGCGCCAAGTCCCGTGCGCTCATGCGGATCGCATAGGCGGGGTGGATAGACGCTTCGCCGCGGACGTAGCTGCCATCCTGTTGCCGGTAGTCTTGCATGCCGATTGGCTTTGCGATCTTTTGGTCGAGCGCCTCGAAGATATCGGTGCCAGTTGCGTGCTCGTAGATCGTGCCTAGCACGTTGAAGTCCCAATTGTTGTAATACCAGAAGGTGCCGGGAGGGTGGCTACCGCGCGGCGGTCTCATCTTGGCCATGTCTGGCGTCTCATAAAGCGCCGCGTGGTAGACCCCGGAACGCGCTTCGAGGAGTTCGCGCACCGTCGCGCTCTTCTCGATCCCGGTCAAACCAGGCGGATTATCGTCGATGCCGAGTTCGCCAAGCGTGCTGTCGAGCTTGATCAGGTGATCCGACACTGCGATGCCGATCAGGGCGCTGAGCAGGCTCTTGCGGATTGAAGCGAGTTCCATTGGCTTCGTCGTATTGCCCCACTCGGCCACCACCTTTCCGTGCTGGACGATCACAACCGCGCTTGAGCCAATCTGATCCGAAAAGGATCGCGCTTGGGCCAATTCGGTCTCTGACCAGCCCGATGCTGCGGGGGCGACGCGCTCCCACTCCGCTACTGGGAAGCCATCTTCAGCTTTGGCATGCTCGAACCGAACCAAAGCGCCGAGCAGCGCGACGGCGAAAACAATCTGGCGAATATGCATAGGATGATCCCACCCGTTGCGATCTTGACCAGATTGCTACACACTAATCATTAAGGGAATTGGGCAGAACGCCCTTGAAGTGTTTTCTTTGGATCCCCGCCAACCATCCTCATACCGACGTATCTTGTTGGCCCATAGCTGACCTGTCCCGCGCAGCCGGCCCATGACCGCTTGTGACTCTGAGCAGACCTTTGTTGGGTGCTGTCTGGTTAGATAAAGCAGCGATAAATTAGGACACTTGGCCCGATACAGATGCCACGTGCTCAATCAGAGGAGGAGCGTCATGTGGTTGCTTGTGGCTTTCATGGTCGTGGTCGTTAGCGGGCTAAACTTAATCATCGAAAAATCGTCCATGACGAAAATGATGAAAGCAGCCACTCGCTTGGCGGTCCCCGCCGCGGCGCTGGCAACCACCTTCTATTTGATCGCCTAGCCGACGAGCCGCCTGAACCTATGTCATGTCGGTCAGCATGGGAAAAACCGTGCGGAGTCCTCCATTAGCTCAGTGTCGCGAGGTCTGCTTCCTGAAGTTCACCGGAACAGGGCATGCAAGCTTTCCCAGGCAGCCTTTGACCCATAGCTGACTCTTCGCGATCATCACCTCCAAGCCAACCGCTTGGAAATACCCGCGTCAATCGATTGATACATTTTGAATGTAAGTGCTTCGCCTTTACTAGACCGGAAGTCGCGTATAGGTTGAGCACATCCAATATTTAGCGGGATTTGGATGTGCGTGCCCTGTGGTCTCTGGCTTTGATGGCACTGATTGTCGCAGAAATTCTCCTTTTCGCAGCCCAGCCCGATTGCGGCGAAAGGCATGTGCCCGTTCCTGGATTGTCCGGATGGCAGTGTAGGCTGAAAGGCGATGGTCCGAGACCCTAGCCGTCGTTCAGCGCACCGCTCTCGCCTTCATCAACACGAAGAGGTGGGAGCCGACGGCGATTACCGAAAAAATAACTATGCCTAGTTCAACACCGTGCACACTCTGCGGCGCATATGTCGACGCCAGCCAGATAAGGAGCCGTACTGCCACCATGAAAGCGAGCATGCCCCACATCGCCAACCATTTTGGAGCGTACCAGGTTGGCTCGCCGCTAGGGCCCCATTGCATTGCAACGTGCTCGCGTTCGATCCGAGGGCCTAGATAAAAGTTGAATGCGACGACGAGTGCAACGGCAATGCCAAAGACGTAATCTGCGGGTAGCATGCTTTGCACCTTTCAGAATGCAGCCAGCTTATCGTGAAGTGGCCGCTCAATCTATGCTTGTCTGAATGGCGTCGCTCGCGTCCAATTCGTTATGGTTGCTATCTGGTTGACTGGCCACACGATGACCGCTTCTAGAAGATTGAAGACGTACTTGTGTCCAGTTCGATCTATGACAAGACCGATTTTGACCCAGAGCGGAACTGGACGACCTTTCAGCGGATTACACCCGTGCCATAGGTCAGCGCTGCTCGTCGTTACGTCTTGATATACTCTCGATTTCCCGCCTCGTGGTTCAAGGGGGACTCCCCAATGAGAGCCGATCGAACAGTTGAGAGAACTTATCTCCACCAATGGCGCCTGCTCATCGTGGAATACGAAGCCGTTAAATCGGGAAAGTCCACAGCATTCACCAATGTGCGAGACTTCTACACGCACCACGGCACTTGCTCGCAAACCTTTCGTAAGTACTACAACCGCTATTCGGCGAGCGGGCTTGCGAGTGATCTGCTCCCGAGACGGCGCGGCCCGAAACACCGAGTCAAGTCAGAGGCCGAGGTCGCCGAAGCGAGAGGCGCAGTGTTCAAAATGCTGCATTCTCCGCCGTCTGACGCCGGCTTCAATCGGGTGACATGGAAGCGTGCCGAACTGCAGCAAGCTCTAAAGGCAACAGGTGTCCTACTGAGTAAGCGGAACATTCAATCCATTATCAAGGCGGCAGGTTATCGATGGTTGAAAGCGAGGCAGGTCTTAACAAGCAAAGACCCTGAGTATCGAAGTAAGCTCGACAACGTGAAATCCATTCTGCGAGGCTTAAGGAGCGACGAGGGGTTCTTCTCGATTGACGAGTTCGGGCCGGTCGCAGTCTTAAAGCGCGGCGGGCGCAGACTTGTAGCTCCCGGCGTTAACGCGACAGTACCTCAGTGGCAAAGGTCCAAAGGAACGTTGATTATCACCGCAGCCCTAGAGCTTTCCACAAATCAAGTGACACACTTTTACTCAGAGAAGAAGAACACGGCAGAAATCATCAAGCTGCTGGACCAATTGCTCGCCCGCAATCGCCATCTGACGCGACTCTATCTATCTTGGGACGCGGCTTCGTGGCACATGTCCAACCAGCTCGTGCGCCGGATTGAGTCAAACAATGTAATGGCAGAGGTAACGGGTTCTCCCCGAGTAGAGACCGCGCCATTACCTGCAGGCGCGCAATTCTTAAACGTCATCGAAGCAGTGTTCAGCGGAATGGCACGGGCTATTCTTCACAACAGCGACTATTCGTCTGTTGGCGAGGCCAAACGAGCAATCGATCGGTACTTCGCGGAGCGTAACGAGTACTTTCGCGAGCATCGAAAACGGGCGGGAAATAAGATTTGGGGTGGCGAGCGGGAAACGACAGCATTTTCGGAGAGCAGTAATCACAAGGACCCGCGATATAGGTAGAGCTAAAACCCTAGCCGCTGATGCAACGTAAAAGAGGTCTGCTTATGGCCCAACTCGGACCCAAGGTGGGGTGCGCTCACGCGGCTGCTCTCGGAGACGGAGCGGACCTCTACGACAGCAGCTCGGATCACGCTCTAGCCGAGACCAGCATCAACCTGAAAACATTGGCGCGTGATGCGCTGGCTCTCATCGGAAGCGAGGAACAGCGCCATGCTGGCGATGTCCTCTGGCGTCACGGCGTCGGGAATGGCCTGACGCGTGCGCAACTCGGCGATCGCCTGGTCGTCCGGATACCACAGCCGGCGCTGACGCTCCGTGATCACCATCCCCGGCGCGATCGCGTTGACGCGGATGCGGTCGGGCCCGAGCGACCGGGCCAGGGAGTTGGTGAAGCCGACGATCGCGGCCTTCGCCGCGGCGTAGACCGGCAGCCCCGGCGCGCCGCGCATCCAGGCAATCGACGACATGTTGATGATCGAACCGCCGCCGCGCGCCTGCATCTGCGGCACCACCGCTTGCGCGGCAAAGAAGACGTGCTTGAGGTTGACGCCGATCATCCAGTCGAACTCGGCCGGAGTTACCTCGGCCAGCACCTGGCGTTGATCATTGGCGGCATTGTTGACGAGAACCGCGGCATCGCCAAGCGATCCCCGAACCTGCGCCATGGCGCCGCGCAAGGCGTCGATGTCGAGAAGATCGCACGGCACGAACAGGGGTACAGTTGCAGCCTGGGCCTTCACTTCGGCGACCAGCGCGCTGCCGGCTGCTTCATCGAGATCCAGGAACGCGACGCGCGCCCCTTGGGCCGCGAACGCCCGCACGAAGGCGGCACCGATGCCGCTGGCGCCACCGGTGATCAACACCACGCGATCCCTAAGACCGGCATAGCTCGTTCTTGTCATGCGATCAGTCGCTCCGTCTCGGGGTCGAACAGGCAGATGCGGCGCGTGTCGAGCGCGAACGGGGCGGCGGCGCCCGGTGTGGGGCGGATATCCGGCGTGATGCGCGCCAGCGCAGGCTCGCCGCCAAGCCGCAGCAGCACGATTGTTTCTGCTCCCGTCGGCTCGACCATCTCCACCGGCGCGTTGATGACGACGGGCGGATCGGCCGAAAATAGGCGGCTGCCCTCGGCGATGCATTCCGGCCTGATCCCGACCACCACGTCACGGCCGACGAAGGGGGCGGCGGCGTCGTATTGACCAAGGCGGAGGCGGACCTCGTCCGGCCGTCCCGCGCCGATCACGACCACCGGGCCGCCGGCATCGGCCTCGAGCCGTGCCGGCATCGTGTTCATCGGCGGCGAACCCATGAAACGGGCCACGAACAGATTGGCGGGATAGCGATACACGGTGTCAGGGTCGGCAAACTGCTGCACCACGCCCCGATGCATCACGGCGATACGCGTCGCCATCGTCATCGCCTCGATCTGGTCGTGGGTGACATAGACGATGGTGGCGCCGATGCGCTGGTGCAGCCGCTTGATCTCCATCCGCATCTCGACGCGCAGCTTGGCATCGAGATTGGAGAGCGGCTCGTCGAACAGGAAGAGCAGGGGATCGCGCACCAGCGCCCGGCCCATCGCCACACGCTGGCGCTGGCCGCCGGAGAGCTGCGACGGCTTGCGGCCGAGCAGCGGCTCGATCTGGAGCAGCCTGGCCACATTCGCCAGCGCCTTTTCCTGCTCCGTCTTCGGTACGTGGCGGCATTCCATGCCGAAGGTGATGTTCTGTCGCACCGTCATCGACGGATAGAGCGCGTAGGACTGGAACACCATGGCGATGTCGCGGTCCTTTGGCGGAATGTCGTTGACGATACGTCCGCCGATTTCCACGGTGCCTGCGCTCGGGAGGTCGAGCCCGGCGATGATGTTGAGCAGCGTGGACTTGCCGCAGCCCGATGGGCCGACGAGCACGGTGAATTCACCGCTCTCGATGTCGAGATCGATGCCCTTCAGCACCTCCAGATTGGCGTAGCGCTTGGACAGGGAGCGAATGCTTAGGGCTGCCATGACGATCCGATCATTTCACGGCTCCGGCGGTGAGGCCGCGTACGAAATACTTGCCGCCGATCAGATAGATCAGCAGGGTCGGCAGGGCGGCGATCATCACCGCCGCGCTTTGCACGCCATGCTGCGGGATGTCGGCGACCGCAGCGGATAGCGCGATCAGCGCGGCGGTGACCGGCTGCTGCTGACCGGTCGTGAATGTCACGCCGTAGAGAAACTCGTTCCAGATATGCGTGAACTGCCAGATCACGGTGACGACCAGAATGGGCGGCGAGAGCGGCAGGATGATGCGCCAGAAAATACGAAAGAACCCGGCGCCATCGATGCGCGCAGCTCTTATCAAATCCTGCGGGATCGCAGTGTAGTAGTTTCGGCAGAACAAGACGGTAAAGGAGAGCCCCTGGATCGTGTGGATCACGACCAGGCCAGTCAGCGTATTCATCAGGCCCGTATCGCGCAACACGATGGTCCAGGGAAGCAAGCGCATCTGCTGCGGAAGGAAGAGGCCAAGGGTCACGATGCCGTAGATCCAGCTATCGCCGCGAAAACGCCAGAGCGACACGGCGTAGCCGGCGACAGCACCGAGCAGGGTCGAGAAAATCGTCGCGGGGATCGTGACCAGCGCGGAGTTCAGCATGTACGGCCGGATGCCGGCGCAGGTCTCGGCGACGCAGAAACCGCTCCAGGCCGCGGCGTAGTTGCTCCATGCCCATTGCTTCGGCCAGCCGATCATCGAGGCCTGCGCGATCTCCTCGTTGGTGCGCAGCGAGTTCAGCACGACGACGGCCAATGGCGCGAGCCAGGCTGCAGCGATCAGCGACACCACGAGATAGATCAAAATCCGGCCTGGCGCGAGGGTTCGCTCACGCATGGATCGCCCGCCGCCGCTGGACATAACGCCACGCTGCATAGGGCAGCAAAACCGCGAGAAGAATGAGCAACATGAGCACTGCCGCTGCCGCTCCCCGCCCGAGCAGGCTGCGCTGGAACATCAAATCGTAGACGACGAGGGCCGGCAGCTGGGTGGCGATCCCGGGTCCACCATTGGTGAGTGCGCGGACGAGGTCGAAGGTCGAAATCGCAAACTGCAGCTGGATGACGATGACGGTGATGGTGATCGGCCAAAGGGTCGGCAAGATGACCCTCCGGTACATTCGGATCGGTCCGGCGCCGTCGATCTGCGCGGCTTTGATCAGGTCGGCGTCGACGGAGCGGAGGCCGGCGAGGAACAGCGCCATGGCGAAACCGGAGGATTGCCAGATCGCAGCGATGACAATGGTCCAAATGGCCATGTCGCGATCGATCAGCCAGTCGAACCGGAACGAGGTCCAGCCGAGGTCGCGGACCAGCTTCTGGATCCCGAGGCCAGGATTGAGCAGCCAACTCCAGACCGTGCCGGTGACCACGAACGACACCGCCAGAGGATAGAGGAAGATAGACCGCAGCAGATTCTCGCCGCGAATGCGCTGATCGAGCAGGATCGCAAGGATGAGGCCGGTCGCCAAACTCAGCAACACGAAGGCGCTGCCAAACAGCAGCAGATTGTCCAGGGCAATCTGCCAGTTCCGCGATGCTGCAACCGCAGAATAGTTGCGCAAGCCGACCCAGCCCGCGACCGGGACCAGAGTGGACGGCGTGAACGACATCCAGATCGTCCACAGCGTAAACGCAATGAGATGCGCGGCGGACAGCAGCAGCGGCACCCAGATCGTCAAATATTCGGGCAGCCGGCGTACCCAGTCAGCGGCCGCCCGCCGGCTCGGTGTTGTCGAGACGGCGATCGTCAACGTGAGCTCTCGACGGCGTCGGCGAGGCGTATGGCCGCTTGCTCCGGCTTGATCGTCTTGTTCTTCACGTACTCCGTGATCACGTCGATGATCGCTGCGGTCATGCCGTTTTCCTGCGCCATGTTGTGCGCAAGGCTGAGGACGGCCTGATTGCTGGCGATCGCGTCTTTCAGGGCTGCTGCGGTCCGCCGTTGACCGTCCGACCAGCCTTCGCCGGAGAGATCGACGTCGGTACGCACCGGGATCGATCCCGTGATCTGCGAATACATGGTCTGGATCGCCGGATCCATGACGAGCTGGGCCATCAGCGTCTGACCGGCTTGCAGGTCGGGCTCCTTGCGCTGCCAGAATATGAAGGCATCGGCATTCAACAGGAAGACGGGCTTGCTATTGTCGCTCGGGCCCGGAGCGATGATGAAGTCCTCGAACTTGAAGCCGGCGTTGCGCAAGACGCCCTGCGCCCACCCGCCCATGATCATCACGCCCATGTCGCCGTCGACGAAGCGCTTCAGGTTGGTCGAAAAATGCTGGGCGCCGACGTTGGGGTCCATCCAGTCGGCAATCTTGCGCACTTGGACGAAGGCCGCCTTTATCTCGGGGCCTTCCAGGGCCTTCTTGTCGAGGTTCATGATGGCTGCGCGGTATGCGGTGGGACTGATGCCTGCCAAAGCGGCCTCGAATTTTTGGCCGTCGTCCGCGCGGGTGCCACCGTTGGCGATGGGATAGGGGACTCCGCCTGCTTTCATCTTCTCGGCGAGGTCGTTGAACTCAGCCCATGTGACGGGGATCTTGTCGGCCTTGGCCTTGTCCATCGCGCGTTTGGAGAGAAACAGCATGTTGGTGCTGTAGATCTGCAACGGCAGTGCAATCCACTTTCCCCCCGGCTTGTGCAATTTTGCAAGGTCTGGAGCGACAACCTTTTCGTATCCGGCGGCAGCGACGACGGCGTCGAGATCGACGGTTGGGGCAATCTTGGACCAGGCCGCGATCTCGGGACCTTTGAGCTGCGAGCAGGCCGGTGGATCGCCGGCCATGATCTGGGCACGCAACTTGTTCATCATCTCGGTGGTGAAGCCGGGGACGGGCGAGTGCTGCCAAACCCCGCCTTTCTCTTCGAATTTCTTGCCGAGCGCCGTGATGGCCGCCCCGTCGCTGCCTGCGGACCATTGCGAGATCGCAGTCAGACGCGGCTTCACCGCGCTTTGCGCGCGGGCAAATGCCGGCAGCGCGAGCGCGGCCGCAGATCCGGCGAGCAGTTGGCGCCTTGTTGTCGTGATCGGCATGGCAAGTTCCTCCCGGTGTGAACTCTTTCGCGCGAGCGCCGCGCGGCATCAGGTATCTCAGGCGGCCTCGCTCGATGCGGCCGGCATGCCGCCGCGGCAAGCGAGGCAGAAAGCCGCGAAGGCCAGCGCCGCCCGCGGATCGTTGCCATTCGACGGCGGCACGAAAGCGAGCGACACTTGCGCGTGCTTGCGGCCGCCCAACAGACAGGCGTCGATCCCCTCGACGAGCGCGTTGCGATCGTCCTCGGCGAGAAGCGACGGCCAGCCGCTGATCGCGACGCCCTTGCAGGGCTTCACGTTCAGCGTGTTGCCGATCGCAAGGCCAAGCCGGAACAGCCGCCGGCGCAATTCCTGCCGCACGCGCGACGAGAGCGGCATCGCGGTCACCCATTCGCTGCCGAGTTCAAGCAACTCCGCTTCCGCGACGCCAAGAAGCTCGGCCAGGGCCGGAAGCGACGTATAGGCCTCGACGCAACCATGATGACCACAGCGGCAAATTGGTCCGTCGGCTTCGAACACCATGTGGCCGAGCTCGACCGGCTGGAGGGCATCGTCCTCGATCGGATCATCCATCCAGGTGCCCGCGACGCCCTGACCGACGAAGACGAAGAGATGCGCGCCGCTGAATGGATAGTTCTCCGTGCGGCAACGGTGAAAAATGGCGTGCGCGACGACCGAATTGGTGAACTCGACCGGCACGCCGCCAAACGTCTCGCCGAACATCTCGCTGATCCGCCCGAGGTCGCAGGGAATGATCGGATTGCCTGACGCGCCCAGCCGGCCGAGGCCCGGAATGGAGACGCCGATCTGCGCGAGGGGGATGCGTCGGCGCCGCGTCCAGTCGCGCAACAATGTCAGCGCCTCGCGAAACGCCCGGCCGACGGTTGCGACGGTCGGCGTCTTCGGCAGCGGCACATGCCCGATGTCGTGCAGTTCGCCCGACAGGCCCCCGACGCCGACGCTGAGCCGCTGGGTGGTCAGCTCAAACGCCGCGAGCGCCACCGCCTTGTCGAGCGACACGAGGCCCGTCGGGCCACCGACGTAAGGGGCAGGGCGCCGCACTTCCTCGATCAGGCCTTCGGTCTTCAGATCGAACAGGATGCGCGACAGGCTCGCTTCCGACAGGCGCACGGCCTTGGCCAGCGGCGGCCGAAACGTCCCGCCCGACTGAAGCAGATGAGTCAAAATGGCAGCACGCGTCTGCCGCCGACTTCTCGGCTGCTCCGGCATTTCCATCCCTGTCGTCATTCTTACTTAGAGTAAGAATGCGCGCCAAGCGTTTCACTGTCAAGCGTTAGCCGGCGTGAGGGCCCCACCTGACTGCGGGCGTCTGTTCGGGCCGCCTATCCGCGAAGATGCCCCCGCAATGGCGCAATATCGGCACGCACGTCAGATCGTGAACGTCCGTGCGATAGCCGCGGCCGTTTCCTTTTGAATGAAATAGTTCGTGTGGTGCACGTTCGGATTCGTGCCGAAATCATGGATGATCTTTACTTGGCGCAAATCCGCGACCTCTGACATCGATGAAGTGTCGACGACGAGATCGTTTTCGGCCTCAAAGATGATATCGGCACCGAGGTCACCAAGGCGCTGCATCGGCTTGGAGAATATCCGCAGGAAATTCCAACCGATCTCCGTCGGCTCGAAATTCGACTTGATCGCGAAGTACTGAATGGGCTGAGCGCCAAACTCGCCGCTACCGGTATTCATGCGCAGCCGGCGGATCTCCTCATTGTTGCCGGTGCGTGACTGCGCATCTAGCCCGGGAACGAGAGCCAGGGCGGCGTCGAATACCGGTGTCTTGGAGGCCAGGTTGGTGACGGTGCTGAACACCCGCAGAAGTCCGCTCGCGGCAAGAAAGAAGGGGTTAGCGGCGGCGAGATCCGCGCCGGCCCGCAGGATGTCCGCAACGTTCGTCAGGAGGTCGAGTGTGCTGCGCAGGCGCGGAGCAGCCGCAAGGCTGGTGCCGCCCAGCGGAGAGCCGACGAAGATCACCCTGCGCTTCAGTGCGACGTCGCAGAATCCCTCACAAAGCCACCGGGCCACGAGTCCGCCGCGGCTATGGCAGACGATGTCGAGTTCCTTCGGCGCCGGTCGCAGTAACGCGGCCAGATCGAATGCATTCATCACCGGGCTCACGCTGAGTGTCGGATGGTCATAGGCGAGCACGAGATCATATCTAGCCTCCGCTCTCGCCAGCAGCTGTTGGCCCTCAGGAATCCGTGCCAATCCGTTCTTGATGAGAGCTGCGGATCCGCTGAACGTACCGTGGATCAACACCAATACGCGTTTGTTTGCCACATCGGAAAGGTCGGCCAGCGTCAACGGCTGGAGTTGACCATGAACGAGCCGGCTGAGGCCTGTCGATGTCTTGGTCGCGTAAGACGCATCCGGTGTCAGCGTCCTATCGAGCTTGAGGAGTGCATCATAGACCTGCGACGTTTCGAGTGTCTCAAAGGCGTATTGTTTGACGATTTGTCCCGTCGGGAGCGCCCCACGCGATCCGGCGCGACCGGACATTATTGGAATGGCGGCGCCGAGGCGCCATCTGAGAATCCCGCCCTCGCGCACAAGCGAGATGATCTGCTGCTCTGGAAGCCGATCCGTCGGATCGATCGGTGGGCGCTGGCGCCGATAGGTCGGCCGGTAGGATTGGATCCGCATGACGTCTGTAAGCCGATCGACCGGCCGGACGCCTTCGATTTCCGGCATCGAGGCGAGCCAGTCGTCGAAAGTAAGGGGCGTGGTCATGAAGGCTCCGTGTTTTGTCGCCGGCTCAGCCAAGCCGGTCGAGCAAGGGAAGTGGGGTGACGCTTTCGCCGCGGGCGGATTGGATATCGATCATTGCGTCGAAGCTCTGCGGATGCAGATTGCTAGCGCCCCGCTCAAGGGCCTGGAAGAAGCCCTTCCGGGCGGTCACAAAGGTACTCTCGAACGGCACGAGCTCACTCTTTTGCACGTAGCTCAGGAGTTCTGCGAGATTGTCGGTGCCCGTGAACATCCAGCTCTCCGTCTGGCCCTTGGCGTTCGTCGACTGAACCGTGCCTGTGAAGCCGTCCTGACTTCGGCCGATTGGTCCAGGCGTCTGCTGCTCGTTTTGGTCAAATCGGAAGCTCTTCATGCGCCACCAGGCCTTGTTGCTTCTCCAGTAGGCCGGGAACGCATGGCCGGTAATCAGGAAGATTGACGAATAGATGCCGACGAACTCCAGGCATGACGCGAACAGAAGCGCAAGGTCGATACAGGTCGCCGCATTACCTTTGAAAATTTCAGTTGGCGTTCGAAGGCGCTGCGACTGGCTCGTGTAGGATGGCGGCGGGTTGATATAGCTGACGGGCAGATCGTGCTGAAGGGCCGCCCAGATCGCTTGCACCTGAGGATCGACGACATTGGGCGCATTGGAGTCGTCATCAAGGACCTGCTGGTAGCCGTCGAATCCGGCGGAACAGTCATCAAGCAGTGTTTGCAGATAACGCTGTGCACAGGCGACGACCTTCAGAACCGTCGGGTCGCGGGGCAGAACGAAGCTCGGTAGCCACCGATGGTCCTCGCCATCATCCCGCCACTCATCCGCCGGAAGCACCGTCACGCGCTCGCTGGACTCGCGCAGTATCCGGTTGCCGCATTGGACTTTGATGTAGAGATTGCTTCTCAAGCTCTCGCTCGTCTGTCGAAGCATGCCGGCAACAAGGGGAAGCCGGATCTTGTCGAGAAGGTCGAGTGTGGCGTCTTCCTCGGGCAGCTCCTCCGAGAAGCGGCAGCGGCACGATTCCGTGCCGACTTCCAGCACGACCTCGACTTGAAGCAGGTCGAGCGGCCCCGCCTTGGTCTTGTGGACCGTGAAGATGCTGAAGGGCGGACGGTCGTTATGGAGCAACGAGTAGTTCAAACTCACGCTCGAGGTTTTGCGCATGCGGCCGGGAATCGATTTGTCCTGGACTAGAGTGATGTCCAGCTTGAGGTCCCTGTAGGTTGCGCCGCCCCTCGCGGCCTTTCGCGACAGCGCAGGCCGCGCAGTGATCGTTCCAGCCGGGGGGCTGTCGAGGAGCGAAAGTTGACTCCAAAGTGCGACTCCAGAGCGCTGCTCGTTGTCGCTGCCGGTCTGGGACATCCACTGTTGCCGGGCGCGAAGAAAAGCGTCCTTGACGCTCCAATCTTGCGTCAAGGTGCGATAGAATACGCTGAAGAAAAGCATGGCGTCCGCGTCGGTGATGGTATCGACAAAGCCGATCGCGTGCCTGGCACCTTGCGCGGTGGCAAGGGGAGCAAGGCGCTGTGCGCTGTAGCAGGTGCTGATCGCTACCAGCAGGGGCTTTTGTGCGCCGGCCGTGATGATGTCGGCCAGGGCGACCGATCCCACGGCGTCGTAGGCCTGAGCGTTTCCTTGGGCATTTCCTTGAGGGCCCGCGCGGAGGATAAAGCCGTCCTCTCCGTCGGGCGGCTGGTCAATCAGCTTTTCTTCCACCAACGACATCGGGTCTACGCCCGCAAGATGCACGATCGAGGGAGAAAGCGCTTCGATCGTCGAGCGAAGCCCTTGGCGGTCGGGATCTCGAAGGAGCGTGGTCGGGATTTCCTTGAGCGCGCCCGTGACCATGTCGATTTCTCGCGTGAACTCGTAAAGCGAGCGCAGCTTTCCGGGACCGCTGTCAACTGCGAGCGCCGTCGTAGGTGTCAACTGATGATTGTGTGGTGATGCAACGACAAGATGGCGGACGACTGCGAATTCGCTTGGCTCGCTGCGATAGGGCGCTGTCGCCAACCATAGAGCGCTTTCCCAGGGGAATAGTCTTGCCGACCATCCGATGGTCTCCGTGCTGTAGGGAATTCTGACCTCGACGAGCTTGGCAGCTGCTATCGCCTTGATCCGCGACAGGATCTGGCCTTCGTCGTAAATGCGAGCGTGGTCCTTGATCAGCTTCTGAAAATCCCGACTAAGGTCGTCGCGGGTCGAGCGGACGATCCGTCGTCGGTTGGCGATCACGTAGCGCCAGCGATGGACGGACGGGTAAAATCTCTGATCGTCAATTGGGATAACGAGCTCGTCCAGGTCCCGGTTGTTGCTGTAGCGTATTCGTACCTCGTACTCGCCGGATTGTTTGTCGGAGGGCACTTGCAACGAGTCCTGGATAGCGTCGGCGGCGGCCGTGTCGATCGTGCTGCGCCGCGCTCGTGCGCGGACGGGCCTTCTGGCTTTGCGACGGCCGGCCTTCGCTCGTGAGGAAGCAGCCTTCTTCGCGGACATGACCGGTCTCCGGGGTTCGCGACCACGGATGCATCATGCCAGAGAACTCGCAGAAATAGAAAGAAAATGGTGCTGGTCGGCTCATCCGTACCGACCCAAAATAGAAACGGCGCCACCCGTTGGGGTGGCGCCGAACCGTTGGACCACCGGATTCGACCTTACTTCCGGTTGTTGATCGCGACGTAGTCGCGCTTGGTGACGCCGGTGTAGAGCTGGCGCGGCCGGCCGATCTTCTGCTGCGGATCCTCGATCATCTCGCTCCACTGGCTGATCCAGCCGACGGTGCGGGCGACCGCGAACAGCACGGTGAACATCGAGACCGGGAAGCCCATCGCCTTCAGCGTGATGCCCGAATAGAAGTCGACGTTCGGGTAGAGCTTGCGGTCGATGAAGTACTGGTCGCTGAGCGCGATCTTCTCGAGCTCGAGCGCCACCTTCAGCATCGGATCGTCGCCATGGCCGGTCTCCTTGAGCACGGCGTGACACATCTTCTGCATGATCTTGGCGCGCGGATCGTAGTTCTTGTAGACGCGGTGACCGAAGCCCATCAGGCGGACTTCAGAGTTCTTGTCCTTCACCTTGGAGATGAACTCGGGGATCTTGTCGACCGAGCCGATCTCGGCGAGCATCGCCAGCGCTGCTTCGTTGGCGCCGCCATGCGCCGGGCCCCACAGGCAGGCGATGCCGGCGGCGATGCAGGCGAACGGGTTGGCGCCGGAGGAGCCGGCGATACGCACCGTCGAGGTCGAGGCGTTCTGCTCGTGGTCGGCGTGCAGGATGAAGATCTTGTCCAGCGCGTCAGCCAGCACCGGGTTGATCTTGTAGTCCTCGCACGGCACGGCGAAGCACATGTGCAGGAAGTTCTCGGCGAACTTTAGCGAGTTCTTCGGATACACGAAGGGCTGGCCGACCGTGTACTTGTAGGCCATCGCAGCCAAGGTCGGGATCTTGGCGATCATGCGCATGGAGGCGATCATGCGCTGCTTCGGGTCGTTGATGTCGGTTGAGTCGTGATAGAACGCGGCGAGCGCGCCGACAGCCGCCACCATGATCGCCATCGGATGGGCGTCGCGGCGGAAGCCCTGGAAGAAGCGGGCCATCTGCTCGTGCACCATCGTGTGATGGATCACGCGGTCGTCGAAATCCTTCTTCTGCGCGGCGGTCGGAAGCTCCCCGAACAGCAGCAGATAGCAGGTCTCGAGGAAGTCGCCATTCTCGGCGAGCTGCTCGATCGGATAGCCGCGGTATTCCAGCACGCCCGCGTCACCGTCGATATAGGTGATCTTGGACTGGCAGCTTGCGGTCGAGGTGAAGCCCGGGTCGTAGGTGAACAGGCCGGACTGGCCGTAGAGCTTGCCGATATCGATGACGTCGGGCCCGACGCTGCCGCTGTGGATCGGAAGATCGAAATTCTTGTTTCCGACCGTCAGTGTGGCGGTCTTATTGCTTGGTTTTGCGTCCATCAGAGGTCCCCGATGTATGGTGAAACGGGCCGGACCCGGAGGCCCCGATGAGATATCGCGGGGCAGGCCGGATGTTCCAGAAGGTACGGCTGAGATGGGTATATTATTGCTGTGTGCGCTGCAAGATGGCGCCGCGCATGGTCGACTTACGTCGTAGCCTGGTCCCTCGGCTCGGTCCTCGGCCTACTCCTCGGCCTACTCCTTGGCCTGATCTTTAAGCCGGCCCAGGCTTTCCTGGCGTCCCAGGACGTCCAAAACCTCGAATATGCCGGGCGACGTCGTCCGTCCGGTCAGCGCAGCCCGCAGCGGCTGGGCGACCGCGCCGAGCTTCAGACTATTTTCCTCGGCAAAGGCGCGCAGCGCGGCTTCCGCATTGGCTGCGCTCCACGTCTCGACTTTCTCCAGCGCGGAATGAAGCTGGCCGATCAGCTTGCGGTTCTCAGGCGTCAGCAGCGCTGCCGCCTTCGGATCGAGCTCCAGCGGCCGGTCCGCGAAGATGAAATAGGCGCCGTCGATCAGCTCGATCAGCGTCTTGGCGCGCTCTTTCAGGGCCGGCATGGCCTTCAGCAGCTGCGCGCGCGTGGTGGCGTTTAACTTGGCCTTAAGCTCGTCGCGGCTGGGCACGACATGGTCGAGCACGTCCTCGAACATCCTCACGAGTGATTGATCGTCGGCATTGCGGATGTAATGGCCGTTGAGGTTTTCCAGCTTGGCGAAATCGAAGCGCGCTGCTGCGCGGCCGACGCTGGCGAGGTCGAAGGCCGCGATCATCTCCTCGGTCGAGAAGATTTCCTGGTCGCCATGGCTCCAGCCGAGCCGGACGAGATAGTTGCGGAGCGCGGACGGGAGGTACCCCATGGCGCGATAGGCATCGACGCCAAGCGCGCCGTGCCTCTTGGAGAGCTTCGAACCGTCCGGGCCGTGGATCAGGGGGATGTGGGACATGCTCGGCAGCGTCCAGCCCATCGCGTCGTAGATCTGCTTTTGGCGGGCCGCGTTGATCAGATGGTCGTCGCCGCGGATGACATGGGTGACACCCATGTCGCGGTCGTCGACGACCACCGCGAGCATGTAGGTCGGGTTGCCATCGCCGCGCAGCAGGACGAGGTCGTCGAGATTTTCGTTCTGCCAGACCACGCGGCCCTGGACCTGGTCCTCGATCACGGTCTCGCCTGTCTGGGGCGCGCGGAGCCGGATGGTGGGCTTCACGTCGGTTGGGGCCGTCGCCGGATCGCGGTCGCGCCACAGGCCGTCATACAGGCGGGTGCGCCCCTCTGCGCGCGCCTTCTCGCGCATCGCGGTCAGCTCCTCGGCGGTGGCGTAGCAGCGATAGGCCTTGCCCTCGGCGAGCAGCTGCTCGGCGACCTCGCGGTGGCGGGCGGCGCGGCTGAACTGGTAGATGACGTCGCCATCCCAGCCGAGCTCGAGCCATTTCAGGCCGTCGAGGATGGCGCCGATCGCCGCCTCCGTGGAGCGCTCCCGGTCGGTGTCCTCGATCCGGAGCAGCATCTTGCCGCCGTGCTTCTTCGCATAGAGCCAGTTGAACAGCGCTGTGCGCGCGCCCCCGATATGGAGGAAGCCGGTCGGCGAGGGAGCGAAGCGGGTGACGACGGGAGAGGTCATTCTTGGCAAGGCCTATGCATTGGAGGCGGTGGTATATAGCAGGACCGGTACATAACTAAAGCCCGGCAGCGGACGGCTTAAGGCCTCGCTTAAGCACTTGGCTCAGCGTCCCGAATTTGGCAGAAGGGCCGCTGATTTCCCTACAGGATTTTCGTAATGACAGAACCGGTGGCGACTGAGGTTGGGCGCGATTTCATTCGTGACATCATCCAGGCCGACCTCGATCAGGCCAAATACCGGGAGATCGTGACCCGGTTCCCGCCGGAGCCGAACGGTTATCTGCATATCGGCCACGCCAAGTCGATCGCACTCAATTTCGGCATCGCCCAGGAGTTTCCGGGCCGCTGCCATCTGCGCTTCGACGACACCAATCCGGTCAAGGAAGAGCAGGAATATATCGATTCCATCCAGGCCGACGTGCGCTGGCTCGGTTTCGACTGGGGCAAGAACCTGTTCTTCGCCTCGGACTATTTCGACCGCCTCTATGAATGGGCGGAGCAGCTGATCCGCGACGGGCTCGCCTATGTCGACGACCAGACCCAGGAGCAGATTCGTCTTGCGCGCGGCACGCTGACCGAGCCCGGCAAGAACTCGCCCTTCCGCGATCGCACGGTGGATGAAAACCTCGACCTGTTCCGTCGCATGAAGGCGGGCGAATTCCCGAACGGCGCGCGCGTGCTGCGGGCCAAGATCGACATGGGTGCGGGCAACATCAATCTGCGCGACCCCGTGCTGTACCGCATCCTGCATGCGCACCATCCGCGCACCGGGACCAAGTGGAGCATCTATCCGAGCTACGACTATGCCCACGGCCAGTCGGACGCGATCGAGGGCATCACGCATTCGATCTGCACGCTGGAGTTCGAGGATCACCGGCCGCTCTATGACTGGTTCATCGAGAAGCTGCCGGTGCCGTCGAAGCCGCACCAGTACGAATTCGCACGGCTGAACCTGACCTACACGCTGCTCTCCAAGCGCGTGCTGACCCAGCTGGTGCGCGAGGGCCATGTCGCAGGCTGGGACGATCCGCGTATGCCCACCATGGCGGGGATGCGCCGCCGCGGCGTACCGCCGACCGCCCTTCGCGAATTCGTCAAGCGCATCGGCGTTGCGAAAGCCAATAGCGTCGTCGACGTCGGCATGCTGGAATTCTGCATCCGTGAGGAATTGAACCGCACGTCGCAGCGGCGCATGGCGGTGCTGAAGCCGCTCAAGGTCGTGATCGAGAATTATCCGGAAGGGCAGACCGAGGAGCTCGACGCGATCAACCATCCGGACGATCCTAGCGCCGGCACGCGCAAGATCACGTTCGGCCGCGAGCTCTATATCGAGCGCGACGACTTCATGGAGAACCCGCCGAAAAAGTTCTTCCGTCTGTCGCCGGGCAACGAGGTGCGGCTGCGCTACGCCTATTTCGTCAAGTGCAGCGGCGTGATCAAGAACGATGCCGGCGAAGTGGTGGAGCTGCGTTGCACCTACGATCCCGCGACCAAGGGCGGCAACGCGCCCGACGGCCGCAAGGTCAAGGCCACCATGCACTGGCTGTCGGCGGCAACGTCAGTGCCTGCGGAAATCCGCATCTACAATCAGCTGTTTGCCAACCCGAGCCCGGACGCCTCGAACTTCGCCGCCGACCTCAATCCGCAGTCGCTGGAAATTCTCGCTGATGCCCGGATCGAAGCATCGGTCGCCGAGAGCAATTCGACAGAGCCGATGCAGTTCGAGCGCCAGGGCTATTTCGTGCGCGACAAGGACTCGACGCCCGGCAAGCCGGTATTTTCCAGGACCATCGGTCTGCGCGACTCGTTCGCGAAGGAAGTTGCGAAGGGCTGAAAAGGGCTGCGAGACCACAATGGGCGACGAAGCCGACGCGATCGTTTCCGCCATCATCGCCAAATGGCGCGCTGGCTTCGCCAGGCTCGATGCGGCCGCGCTGTCGTCGCTTTATGCGAAGAATACGTTCTTCTTCGGCTCGAACCCAAAGCTCTACCGGGGCAGGGACGGCGTCGCAGACTATTTCAACGGCCTGCCGCGCTGGCGCAAACCGAGCGCGGTGTTTTCGGAGGTGAAGGCGGCGCAGTCAGGTCCTGACCTCATCAACATGGCCGCAACCATCTCATTCGATCTCGCCGGCGAACGTCCGGATTTTTCGGTCAAGATGAGCTGGGTCATCATGCGCGAGGACGGCGACTGGAAGATCGTCAATCACCATGCTTCGTCGCAGGCGCCGCTGATCTGACCGGCGGGGCACACGGCTTCGTCATTCTCGCGAGAGAACGAACGTGCGCCTCACGCGTTGGGCTGGGTCCAACAAGGAACCCCCCATGCAGAACATCGCAGAGCATATGGAAGTCATCGGCGCCGACGGCGTCCACATCGGCACCGTCGACAAGGTCGAAGGCAATCGCATCAAGCTGACCAAGAAGGACAGCGGCGAGGGCAGCCACAAGGGGCATCATCACTTCATCGACAAGGGCCTCGTCGCCGACATCGAGGGCAACAAGGTCCGGCTGTCGGCCAAGGCGGATGTCGCCGTGACGATGGAAGAGGAAAAGTAGCGGTCGCGCCCTTCCGTTCCTGATCCGTACCGCTATCCGCCCGCCTGCACGTTCCGGTAGCTTCTGGCTTCGTTGCGTATCATCGAGTGCAGGGAATGGCGGAGCCGGGCCGGCCGGTACGGTCGCAAGGGATCGCGGGCACGTGGCCCGTGGGCCGCCCCGCGTCTGCGGGCGGCCTTGCGCCTGCAGGTCTCGACCTCTGGACATCGCTGGCCGAGACCCTGCGCGCGTGGCTACGCGCCGAGGCTGGCGCCGGGCGGCTGTTGCCGTGGGTGCCCGTCGCGTTTGGCTGCGGCATCGCGCTTTATTTCTCCGCCGATCATGAGCCGGTGCTGTGGGTCGTTGCCGCGACCGCCGTCGCACTCCTGCTCGGCGCGGCTGTGCTGCGGCGGAGCCGGCTGTTCGCCCCGGCCATCATGATCGCGGCGGTCGCGGCCGGCTTTGCCGTCGCGACCTGGAAGACGGCGCGCATCGCCCACCCGGTGCTGGCGCGGCGCTCTATTCGGTGTCGTTGTCGGGTTTCGTCGAGGCCCGCGACATCCGCGAGCGCACCGACCGTTTCGTGCTGCGCGTCACCGCGATGGAGGCGCAACGCAGCGACGTCAGGCTCGAGCGCGTGCGCCTGTCGGTCCGCAAGGGCACCGCGCCGGAGGTCGGTAGCTTCGTCCAGTTGAAGGCGCGGCTGATGCCGCCGCTCGCGCCGGTGCGGCCCGGCAGCTACGACTTTTCACGTGACATGTTCTTCCAGGGCATCGGCGCCTCCGGCTTCGCGATGGGCGCCATCACGGTGGCGCCGCCGCCTGAGACCGCCGGCTTGCGGCTGCGTTACGCGGCCTTCATGCAAGGACTGCGCGATGCGATCGATGCCCGCATCCGCGCGACGCTCGACGGCGACAATCGGGCGATCGCGACCGCGCTGCTCACCGGGCGGCGCGATGCGATCACCACGCCCGTCAACGATGCGATGTTCATCTCCGGCCTCGGCCACGTGCTCTCGATCTCCGGTTATCACATGGCCGTCGTGGCCGGTGTCGTGTTCTTCGCGGTGCGCGCGCTGCTCGCTCTGATCCCGGGACTTGCGGCAGGGTTCGCCATCAAGAAATGGTCGGCGGCCGCGGCGCTGGTCGCTGCTGCGTTCTACCTGCTGCTGTCGGGCGCGGAGGTCGCCACGCAAAGGTCGTTCTTCATGACGGCGGTGGTGCTGATCGCGGTGATGGTCGATCGCCGGGCCATTACCTTCCGCACGCTTGCTGTCGCCGCAATGATCGTGCTGGCGGTCGCGCCGGAAGCGCTGGTGCATCCGAGTTTTCAGATGTCTTTTGCGGCAACGCTCGGGCTCGTCGCCTTGGTGCAGATCGGCATGCCCAATTTGTTTGCCTCGCCGGACCATTCGGCGACCGCTCGCATTGCGATGTGGGGTGGCCGCGAGATCGCGATGCTGTTCATGGCCTCGCTGATTGCGGGACTTGCGACCACGCCCTACGCCGCTTTCCATTTCCACCGTGTCACGCCGTTCGGCGTGCTTGCCAATCTTGGCGCGATGCCGGTGGTCTCGGCGCTGGTGATGCCGGCGGGATTGTTGGGGCTGCTTGCTGCGCCGTTCGGGCTGGACAGCGTGTTCTGGTGGCTGATGGGGATCGGTATCGACTGGATGGTCGCGGTCTCGCGCTGGGTCGCGGCATTGCCGGGCGCCGTCGGTCGCATCCCGGCGTTCGGGATCGCGCCGCTGATCGCGGCGAGCCTGGGAATCGTCGTGCTGGGCTTGTTGCGCACGCCGCTGCGCTGGTCCGGCGCCCTGGTGCTGCTGGCAGCGATCCTCTGGGCACTGTCGGCGCGGCAGCCCGACATCCTGATTGCCGGGGATGGCGCGAGCGTCGCGGTGCGGGGCAGGGACGGATATCTGCACCTGATCAGGACGAACAAGGAGAGCTTTCTGCTCAAGGAATGGCTCGCTGCCGACGCCGATCCGCGCGATGCAGGCAGAGCCTCGCTGGCCGATGGCGTGTCCTGTGACGAATCCGGCTGCGTGACGCCACTGGCCGACGGGAGACTGGTCGCGCTGGCACTGCGCGTCGACGCTCTCGCGGACGATTGCAGTCGGGCCGCGCTGGTGGTGACGACACGCCCCGCGCCACCCGATTGCGCGGCGATGGTGGTCGATCGGCAACGGCTCGCCAGCCAGAGTGCGCTGGCGCTGACGCAGCGTGGTGACGGGTTTGTGGTTCAGGCGGTGAGGGCGAGAGGCACGAGCCGCCCCTGGTTGCCGGCCGGCGCGGGCGAGGGTGATTTCGACGGCAGCCTTGCGCCGAAGGCAACCGCGCCCGCATCAAGGACGCAACGCCGGCGGAGACGGACTTGCAGGCCGACGATTGATCGGACGGTGCCGAGAGATGCAGTGGGTTAGTGCATCCGCTCGGATTTCGCTGGCGCAAACCACGCCATCTCGCCGGCCGCGGCCGGCGATGGCGATTCAATCCTGACCTCCGACCTTGCAGCCGGAGGGCGGCTCTGTCAGCCGATCGGCAGGTGCGTGACGGTCGGCTGCCTGTCGGCGATGATCTGCGCCTTGTGCTCGCGCTCGGTGACCGGCTGGGTCACAGGCAATTGCAGCACGGTCGCACGCTGGCCTTCGACGAGCTGCGTCACCAGCACGTATTTGCCGTCGGGAAATTCGATCGCGTCGTGATGGCGGTCGGGAACGTGCGGATCGATCTTGCCGAACTTGCCCACGCGGGAATTGATGGTGCGCGTCCAGATCCAGCGATTGTCGTAGCGGACGTCGTCGGCGAAGGCGAGCTCCGTTCCCGGCAGCAGGCAAACGGCAACAGACGGATCGGCTGCGGAGGCGAAGCCGCGCGTCGAGGTGCCGCGGAAGCTTGTCGTGACGATCGTCTCGCCGACTTCGGCGGGGCGCGACGCGACGGCATGCAGGCTGTAGTCACACATCGGGTGCTCCTCATGCTGGGATAGCAACCCGCGTCTCTCAATCGAGGCGCAGGCCTCTATCAGAGTTGAAGCACGAACGCTCTGCTTGGTTGTGGGCAAATCTGCGGCTGGTTTCCGCGAGCCGCGATCACATTATCTTTCCCGAACTCAATAGGAACAAAGCTCGCTACGATGCATTTGGGAGGCGCGTACGCGAATACTGCAACGGTCGCTCGATCGCATTCGGCCCGTGCGAATTTAATCGCTGGCCGCTGTTTCCGCGAATACGCGAGCCGCGAAGCGGTGCTGTTTCCTGGGCGTCGCGAGGAGCCAGCGCCGGACGAAGGGCCGGATAGTCTGTGCAGAACCAGAAAGACTATCCAGCCGGAGCGGACGATGATCCGCTCTATCTCTGACCGGCGATAGCCGGCATGAAGTACTTCCCGTATGAAGCACTCCTGTATCAAGTACTCCCGGTATCAGTACTTCCGGTAAAGCCCGATCAGCTTGCCCTGAATCTTCACCCGGTTGGGCGGCAGGATGCGGACCTCATAGGCTGCGTTGGCGGGCTCGAGCGCGATCGAGGCGCCGCGGCGGCGGAAGCGCTTCAGCGTCGCTTCCTCGTCGTCGATCAGCGCCACCACGATGTCGCCGGTATCGGCGCTCTCGTTGCGCTGGATCAGCGCCATGTCGCCGTCGAGGATGCCGGCCTCGACCATGGAATCACCGCGCACTTCGAGCGCGTAATGTTCTCCGGAGCCGAGCATGTCAGGCGGTACGCTGATCGTATGGCTGCGGGTCTGCAACGCCTCGATCGGCGTGCCGGCCGCGATGCGGCCCATCACCGGCACCGCGACGGGACGTTCGCCCTCGTCCGCGGAAAGGCTGGAGCTCGCACGCACCTTGCCGAGATTGCCCTCGATGACGCTCGGCGTGAAGCCGCGGCGGCTGCCAGCGGCTGCCTGGAGCTCCGGCAGCTTGATGACTTCAATTGCACGGGCGCGGTTGGGCAGGCGTCGGATGAAGCCACGCTCCTCGAGCGCCGTGATCAGGCGATGGATGCCCGACTTCGAGCGCAGGTCGAGCGCATCCTTCATCTCGTCGAAGGAGGGCGGCACGCCGCTTTCCTTCAGACGTTCACTGATGAACCGCAGAAGCTCGTATTGTTTGCGCGTTAACATCTCGACCAAAGTCCCCCGGTTGATGTCGTCCGATTCCGAGACGCTGAATTCGGCAATAAGCCGCTACATGCTCGAAACAAATCATGAACGGACACTATATGTTCGATACATGTTCCGCAACTGCTTAATTTACCGTGAACGGAGCAAAGTTGGCGGAACGCGCTTGGCCGGGCGCTCAGACGGGGAGTCGCAACACTTCGCAAGCCGCGCCGGTCTCGGCCTTCGGCGCGAACGGTGCGCGCACGAGAAGTACCTGTGCTGCAGCGAGATTCGCAAGCAGCGAAGAGTCCTGATGATCGACGGGAAGAACGATGCGTGTGCCGTCGTCACGCTCGTCCAGATGCGCGCGCAGATAGTCCTCGCGCTGGTCGTTGGCGCCGATTTCGCGGCCGAGCACGGCGCGTTCACGGCGATGGTGAATCACTGAACGGCCCGACAGGGCGCGAATCAGCGGCACCATGAACAGGAAAGCGCAGACGTAGGACGACACGGGATTGCCCGGCAGGCCGATCACACCCATTGCGCCGAGCCGCCCGTGCATCATCGGCTTGCCTGGCCGCATTGCGATCTTCCAGAACGCCATTGCGATGCCTTCGTCCCGCAGTGCCTGCTGGACCAGATCGTGGTCGCCGACCGATGCGCCGCCGGTCGTGATCAGGATGTCGGCGCCGCTCTCACGGGCGCGGCGGATGCCGGCGGTGGTCGCTTCCAGCGTGTCGGCGGCAATCCCGAGGTCGATGGTCTCGGCGCCCTCGCTGCGGGCGAGCGCGTGCAGGGCGTAGCCGTTGGAATAGACGATCTGGCCGTGGCCGGGGGTGGTGCCCGGCATCACCAGCTCGTCGCCGGTGGCGAGAATGGCGACCTTCGGACGCCTGAAAACGGCAAGGTGCGGATGGTTCATCCCGGCGGCGAGCGCGAGGTCGCGCTCGGTGAGACGACTTCCCTTGCGCAGGAGCACGTCGCCCTCGCGGAAATCGACGCCGGCGGGACGGATGTGCCGTCCGGCGATCGCGGCTTCCTTGATCGTGATGCGCTTGCCGGCGGCGACCGTGTCCTCCTGGATCACGACGGCGTCCGCGCCACCGGGAACGACGCCGCCGGTGAAGATCCGCACGGCCTCGCCGGCGCCGACCGTCCCCGCGAACGGTCGGCCCGCCGCGACTTCGCCGATGACGGTGAGCTCCGAATCGATCGTCGCGGCATCGGCCGCGCGCACCGCGTAGCCGTCCATCGCCGACATCGCCTGCGGCGGCTGCGTGCGCCTAGCCGCGACGTCACGCGCGAGCACGCGATGGTAGGCCTCGTCGAGGGAAATCATTTCTTCCGGCAGCGGCTCTGCACCCGCCAGCACCGCGGCGAGCGCGTCGGAAACCGGCATCAAGGCCACGGCGAAAACTCCTGCTCGGCACGTTCGGGCGAATGTTCCGCACGTCTTCTAGCCGAGCGCGGGCGCAGAGGCAAAAACGGCTGAGCGCGCGCAGTCATCCCGCCGCTTCACATAGTTCCGGAAGGCAGGATTACGCGCGTCGTGGCATGATCCGAAGAGCCCGACAGATCGGCAGGAGACTGGTCATGGAAGGGCGAGAACGACGAGCGCCCCGGGCCTGGATCGATCAGCTCCCTGGCTGCCCGGGAGTTACGTCGGGCGCCTTGGGTCCCTGATCCTTATCGGGCAGCGGATCGGCCTGGGATTTCAGGTCGGCGGCCTTGCTCACAAGCTTGGCGGAAAGGTCCGAATCTGAAGTTGTCCTCGCGAATTCAAGAAGAAGAGAGGCCTGCTTGGTGAGGTAGGTTTTGCCCAGCACGATGATGCATCCGTCCGTAGAAGTCCCAACGGACTCTAAGAGTCCGGAAGGCGGTATTCCGTTCCGGGAACTCTGTATAAAAATGCACAAAGTGATTGGGTTCCTCAATTTTTTTCAAAATTGTTCCCGTTGGGCCGTGCCTCCAAGGGTTTCGCGACGACGCCTCGTCGTCAGATGCCCAATGCCTTCAATGCGTTCCCGACGTCACGTGGCGAGGTCACATGCACCGCCGTCAAGCCGCGCGCGCGCGCTCCCTCGATATTTTCGGCAAGATCGTCGAAGAACACGATGCGCCGGGCGGGTACACCGATCGCCCCAACGACGTGGTCGAAGGCCTCCGCATCCGGTTTGCGCAGGCCAATGCTGGACGACAAATACAGCTCGCGGAAATGGCCGAGGAGGTCGGCATATTCCCGCGAGAAATGGTCCACGTGCGGCCGGTTGGTATTGGAGAAAGCGTAGAGCGGCATCTGCTTCGCTGCCCGCGGCAGCAGCTCGGCGACGTCAGGCATTTCGCCGGCGAAGATCGCGTTCCAGCCTTCCAGGAACTGCGCGTCCGAAATGCCGATTCCGAGCGATGCTCGCAATGAGGCGAAATAATCCTCATCGCTGATCTTCCCCATCTCGTGCAACCGATAGGCTTCGCTGTCGCGCACATAGCGCGCGACGATGGATTCGGGCTGGCAGCCGGCATGTCCCGCCCAGCAGGCGATCGCCTTGGAGAAATCGATATCGAGCACGACGCGGCCGAGATCGAACAGAAGCGCATCCGCGCTGCCGGGAGAGAGCGGTGTCACCTGCATCCTTTCGCTCAGTATCGATATGGCTCGTGGTCGAACAGCGGAAACGCGCTGAACACGCTCGGCGCGTTGGTTGCGGTCGCCTGGTGCAGGCAGGATTTGTTAACCTCGGCGAACGAGGTCGCACCCAGGAGGCCGAGGCAGCGCAGCACTTCGTCCTCGAGCAGCTCCAGCATGCGGGCCACCCCGGCTTCGCCGGCCGCCGCCAGCGCCCAGCATTGCAGCCGGCCGATGCCGACGAGGTCGGCGCCCGCCGCGATCGCCTTGACGATGTCGGTGCCGCGACAGACGCCGCCATCGACCATGATCTTGGCGCGGCCGTTCACGGCCTCGACGATCTCGGGCAGCACGTGCATGGCGCCGCGACCATGATCGAGCTGACGGCCGCCGTGGTTGGAGACGTAGATCCATTCGACGCCGTGATCGATCGCGATCAGCGCGTCCTCTGGCGTCGCGATGCCCTTGAGGATCAGCGGGATCTTGAACTTGTCCTTGATCATCTTCACCGTCCGCCACTCCAGACCCTTCTGGTAATCGCCGCCGGTGGCGCGCAGGCGGCTCTCGCGAACGTATCGCTTGGCGATATCACGTTCGCGGCGGCTGTAATGAGCGGTATCGACGGTCAGGCAGAAGGCGGCATAGGCGTTCTTCTCGGCCCGGCTGACGACGTCGGCGACGAAGGCGTCGTCGCCGCGCACGTAGAGCTGGTAAAGGCGCAGCGCGTCGGGTGCAGCTTCGGCGGTCTTCTCGAGGCCGGGCTCGGACACCGAACTGAGCATGTGCGCCGCACCGAAAGTGCCGCAGGCGCGTGCCACGCTCGCGGCACCATCCGGGTCGAAGATCTCGAGCGCGCCGACGGGAGCGAGCACCACCGGCAGGCGCATCTTGCGGCCGAACTGCTCGACCGCGCCGGTGACCTTGCGGACATCGCGCAGCACGCGCGGGCGGAAGGCGATCTCGTCCAGCGCCATGCGGTTGCGACGCATCGTGGTCTCGGTCTCGGCCGCGCCGACGATATAATCCCAGGCATTCTGGTTGAGGTTGGCGCGGGCTTTCCGGATGAATTCATGCAGATTCTGGAACGGCTCGGTGCTGGCGCCGAGCTCGACGTTCCTGTCCGGTTGGATGCGGGGTGCTTCGTTCATTGTTATCCTCCCGAGAATTTGAAGCCTTCCCTCATCGCCTAACCCGTCCGGGGCGCCAAAACCATCCTAAAATGGCATGGCTGCGAGGCGTGGGCCGGCCGGCCGACCCCCGCTGCGCACGAACCGGGTCCTGCAACGTTGCCGAAAGTTTAGGTCCGGACGAAGCGATTTTTACGGTGTACCCGCCGGCGTGGCATCCCGGCCTTGAAGAAACCAGAATGGTATTGTGAGAAGCAGGCTGGATCGCCATTTGCATGGCGGCTCTCCAGCCCCACCGAACCGCGAAGCAAAAAGGCCAGCCTATCCATGCGGAAAACCCTGCTGTTTCCACTGGGCGCGCTCACCGGAGCGTGTCTGACCCTTCTGGTAGCCAGTCCGCACGGCGGCGTGTGGGCGGCACGGGCGGCAGCGAGCGCGGATGACGCCTATTCCAAGCTCAATTTGTTCGGCGAAGTGTTCGAGCGGGTGAAGGCGAGCTACGTCGAGAAGCCGGACAATGCCAAGCTGATCGAAGGCGCGATCACCGGCATGGTGACCTCGCTCGATCCGCACTCGCGCTACATGAACGACAAGGCCTGGACCGAGATGCAGGAGACCACCTCCGGCGAGTTCGGCGGGCTCGGCATCGAGGTCACGATGGAGGAGGGGCTGGTCAAGGTCGTCTCGCCGATCGACGACACGCCGGCCTCCAAGGCCGGCATCATGTCGGGCGACCTGATCAGCAAGATCGACGGCGATGCCGTGCAGGGCATGACGCTCGAGCAGGCCGTCAACAAGATGAAGGGGCCGGTCGAGACCCAGACCAAGCTCACGATCGTGCGCAAGGGGGCCGACGCCCCGCTCGACGTCGCGATCAAGCGCGAGATCATCCATGTGCGCCCCGTGCGCTTCCATGTCGAGAACGGCGATATCGGCTATATCCGCGTCACCTCGTTCAACGAGCAGACCACCGATGGCCTGAAGAAGGCGATCGCATCGATCTCCAAGGACGTTCCGCCGGAGAAGCTGGTCGGCTACGTGATGGACCTTCGCAACAATCCGGGCGGATTGCTCGACCAGGCCGTGTCGGTGTCGAGCGCGTTCCTGCAGCGTGGCGAGGTCGTCTCGACCCGCGGCCGCAATCCGGAAGAGACCCAGCGCTTCACCGCGCGTGGTGGCGACCTCACCAAGGGCAAGCCGCTGGTGGTTCTCGTCAATGGCGGCTCGGCCTCGGCCTCTGAGATCGTGGCCGGCGCGCTGCATGACCACAAGCGCGCGACGCTGATCGGCACCCGCTCGTTCGGGAAGGGCTCGGTGCAGACCATCATTCCGCTCGGCACCGGCAACGGCGCGCTGGCGCTGACCACGGCGCGCTACTACACGCCCTCGGGCCGCTCGATCCAGGCCCAGGGCATCGCGCCCGACATCGAAATCCTCCAGGACGTGCCGCCCGAGCTGAAGGGCCGGATGGACACCATGGCGGAGTCCCAGATGCGCGGCCATCTCCAGGCGGCCGATGGCACCGAGCAGACCGGGTCGCAGTCCTATGTCCCGCCGGAAGCGAAAGACGACAAGGCCCTGCATACGGCCTACGACTTCCTGCACGGCCAAACCGGAAATGCGGTCGCCGCCAAGCCGGCGCCGAAGGCTGCGGTGCCGAACTAGGCGCTCGCGACGGTAAGGTATTGATCGCCCGGGAGCGGATAGCCGTTCCCGGGCGATCTTGTTTCGGGATGCTGCGTCAGCTCGGGTTCATGGCCGCGAAGGTGGCCTCGTAGCAGCCGTCGCGCTCGGCCCAGCGGCGGGCGCGGTCGCGCTCGACCAGCACCTCGTCGCCGGGATGGACACTTTGGTCTGATCTCACCGTCAAGCTGGGCGGGCGGATCCTGGCCCTAGCTTGCCTCGCGGCGGCGGCCTTCGTTGCCATTGCGCTGGGCGAGACGGCTGCGATGAGCTGCGAACAGCTCCAGCACCTTGTCGGCGGGCTTTGCGGCGCTGAACAGATAGCCCTGCATCTCGGAGCAGCCGAGTGCGCGCAGCAGCCGCTGCTGCTCCTCGGTCTCGACGCCCTCGGCCGTGGTGGTCATGCGGCGGGCGGCCGCGAGATTGACGACGGCCTGCACGATGCTGGCGGAGCCGTCGGGGCCGGCGATGTCGTTGACGAAGCAGCGGTCGATCTTGATCTTGTCGAACGGGAAGCGGTGCAGATAGCTCAGCGAGGAGTAGCCGGTGCCGAAATCGTCCAGCGCGATGCGGACGCCGATGGCGCGGAGTTGATGCAGGATCGCAAGCGCCGTGTCGTCGTCGCGGATCAGCACCGCCTCGGTGATCTCGAGCTCGAGCCGGCTCGCCGGCAAATTGGAGGCGGCAAGCGCCGCCATGATTTTCAGCGCCAGCGTGCCGCTCTTGAACTGGACCGGCGAGACGTTGACAGCGAGGCGAATGTCGTCGGGCCAGTTCGCCGCGTCCCGGCAGGCGGTCGCCAGCACCCATTCGCCGATCTCGTTGATCAGGCCGGTGTCCTCGGCGATCGGAATGAACTCGGCCGGCGAGACCATGCCGCGTTCGGGATGGCGCCAGCGCACCAGCGCCTCGCAGCCGGTGATGCGGTCGTCCTTAAGGCTGAGGCATGGCTGGTAATAAACTTCGAGGCCGCCTTCGCGCCCGCCTTGGGCGATGGCGTGGCGCAGATCGATCTCGAGCTGCCGCCGCTCGTGGATCTTGGCGTCCATGTCCGGCTCGAAAAAGCGATAGGTGCGGCGCCCTGCCGCTTTGGCGGCGTACATCGCCATATCCGCGTTCTTCAGGATCTGGTCCAGCGCCGTTCCATGTTGCGGCGCCAGCGCGATGCCGATGCTGGCGTCAGTGGCAAGATGATGTCCCATGCAGTCGAACGGCGCGCGGATAGCCTCGAATACCCGCGCGACGAGCTCGTTGACCTGATCCAGCGATGTCACCGCGCTCTGGACGATGGCAAATTCGTCGCCGCCGAGGCGCGCCACGAAGTCCGCCGGACCCGCACACCGGCGGAGGCTCTGTGCGACCGACTTCAGGAGTTCGTCGCCGACGAGATGCCCGAGCGCGTCGTTGACGCCTTTGAATTCGTCGATGTCAATGTAGTGCACCGCGAGTTGTTCGCCGCCGGCGACTAGATCGAGTTCCTGACGCAGATGCTCGTGGAACAGGGTGCGGTTGGGCAGGTCGGTCAGCGCGTCGTAGTGAGCGAGATGGGTGATGCGCTCCTCGATACGCCGGCGCTCCGTGATGTCCTCATGCGTCGCCACCCAGCCGCCGTCCGTGAGCGGTTCGTTGACGATCTGGATCGAGCGACCGTCGGAGGTCTCGACCACCATGGAATTGCGCACATGGATGTCACGCAGGACCCGCGCGACATATTGGTCCACATCGCCGGTGAACGAGCCGGTGGCTCTGCGATGCGCGATGATATCGTGAAAGCTGCAGCCGGGTCTCACGACTTCGGCCGACAGCCCGTACATCTCGATGTAGCGCTGATTGCAGATCACGAGCTGCTGCGAGGCGTCGAACAGCAGCAGACCCTGGGTCATGTTGTTGACAGCGCGGTCGAGACGCTGCTTCTCCAGCGTCAGCCGTTCCCGCGAAAGACGATGCTGCTCCAGGAGCTTGCGTACGATCGCGATCAGCACGCCCGCGATGGCGAGCGCGGAAGAGGCGGCGACTGAGATCAGGATGCCGATCTGCTCGCGCCAGTCCGTCAGGGCCGTCGCGCGCGTCGTGGTGGCCATCATCAGGATCGGGAAGTGAGGCAGGGCGTGTGAGGAAATCAGCCGGTCCTCGCCGTCGACGGGGCTCATGAAGCGGCCGGTAAAATGGTCGAGCCCGAAAACCCGTTGATGCGCGAACGGACCGTTCTTGAAATTCCGTCCCATCAATTCGCTGGAATGGGGATAACGGGCGAGCATCGTGCCGTCCCGGTGCAGCATCGAGATCGTCGTGCTTTCGCCGAGCACGGCTGACTCGAAGAATTTTTCGAAATTTGCCGGCTCGATGCCGCGTCCGACCGCACCCATGAATTCGCCGTTCGGTGCGACGATCTTGCGCACGATCAGGATAGTCCAGGCGCCGGAGATGCGACTGTAAAGTGGCTCGATCAGGACGTCGGGAGCGTCGGGATCGTACCGGAAGGTCTGGAAATAGGCGCGATCGGCAACGTTCACGTTCGGAGCCGGCCATGCCGTCGACGAATTGATCAGATTGCCTTCGGCATCGATGATATTGACGCCGCCTATGTAGGGCAGTGCCTCGATCTTCGAGCGCAACATCCGGTGGAGGTCCTGGCCGGAGAGGCGCTTGCGATAGTCCGCCGCACTGGTGATGCCGCTCGCGCGGACGTAGTCGACGAAATCCTTCTGGATGACCGCGAAATCCTGCAATTGCTGGTCGAAATGATGGGCCAGCATCAGCACGGTGTTTTCCAGCTCGCGGCCGGAACTGCGCAGCGCACGTTCGCGGAAATTCTGCGCCATCAGCGTCGCGCCGACGGCAATCGCAGCGATCAGCAGCGTGCCGCCCACCACCAGCCAGCGGATCGGTCCGCTGCGCACGAAGGCCTGGTCAAAAAGGCGACTGCCGAATCCCGTCATCATGATCGATCGTTGTCGTGCACACGTCAGGGTCAATTCTTGACCCCGAAAACATCCGTTGGTTTACGGGAACGGAGTGGAGGCGAAGTTAGCAAGCTGGGTTAATGCGCCGTGAACAGGCGCTCACAAAAGCAATCAATATGCGATCGAGTATGGCCTGATCGCCGCCGGCATCGCGCTTGCGATCATCACCGTGGTGAACGGCCTGGGCGGCAAGCTCAATTCAAAATTCGGGTCGATCAGCGCTTCGCTGAAGTAGCAGCGGCAATCAGACGCGGTAATGTCCGGACTTGCCGCCGAGCTTCTCGACCACGTGGATGCCTTCGATGCGCACGCCGCGTTCCACCGCCTTGATCATGTCGTAGATGGTGAGGCAGGCGACCGAGACCGCGGTGAGCGCTTCCATCTCGACGCCGGTTGGGCCCGTGACCTTCACGCTGGCGCGGACGAGGCAGCCCGGCAGCGTTGCGTCGGGCTCGATCTCGACCGTCACCTTCGACAGCGCGAGCGGATGGCAGAGCGGGATCAGCTCCGAGGTACGCTTGGCGGCCATGATGCCTGCGATGCGGGCGGTGCCGAGCACGTCGCCCTTCTTGGCGTTGCCGGACACGATCAGGTCAAGCGTCGCCCTGGTCATGACGACGCGTCCTTCCGCGACCGCGAGCCGCTCGCTCGCAGGCTTGTCCGACACGTCAACCATCCGCGCCTCGCCGGAGGCGCCGATATGGGTGAGGGCAGGGCCGGTCTTGGTCTTGGTCTTGGACTCGGACTTGGCTGGTTTCGTCGCGGTCGGCTTGCGGGCCATATCAGCGCGTGCCCGTCGCGCGCGCCGTCGTCTCGCGCGCCAGCAGTGTACGCGTCGCAGCGGTAACGTCGGCTTGCCGCATCAGGCTCTCGCCGACCAGGAAGGTCGACATGCCGACGCGCTCGAGCCGGGCGAGATCGGCGGGCGTGAAGATGCCGCTCTCGCCGACCATCAGCCGATCCCGGGGGATCAGCGGCGCCAATGTTTCGCTGGTCGCAAGCGTGGTTTCGAAGGTGCGTAAATTGCGATTGTTGACGCCGATCATCGGCGAACGCAGCTTCAGCGCGCGGTCAAGCTCGGCGCGGTCGTGAATCTCGATCAGCACGTCCATGCCATAGGCGATGGCGGCATCCTCGAGCTCTTTTGCCGTGGCGTCATCGAGCGCCGCCATGATGATCAGGATGCAGTCGGCGCCGTGCGCGCGGGCCTCCGCCACCTGATAGGTCTCGAACATGAAATCCTTGCGCAGCACCGGCAGTGACGTTGCCGCGCGGGCCGCCACCATGAAGTCGAGATGGCCCTCGAACGAGGGCGTGTCCGTCAGCACCGACAGGCAGGCAGCACCGCCGGCCTCATAAGCCCTTGCGAGCAGCGGCGGATCGAAATCGGCGCGGATCAGGCCCTTTGAGGGCGAGGCCTTCTTGACCTCCGCGATCAGCGCGTAGTCGCCATCGGCGTGCTTGGCCTCGATCGCGCGGAGGAAGCCGCGCGGTGCTGCTTGCGCCTTGGCCTTCGCCTCTACCGCCGACAGCGGCTGCGCGCGCTTGGCCGCCGCGATTTCCTCGCGCTTGTAGGTTTCGATCTTGGTCAAGATGTCCGACATGTCAGGCTCAGCCGTTCGAGACCGCGATCAAATGTTTCAGCCGCGCGCTCGCCGCGCCGCTGTCGAGTGATTTTGCGCCGATCACGACGCCTTCCTTGAGGTCCTTGGCTCGCCCCGCCACGACCAATGCGGCAGCGGCGTTGATCAGCGCGACGTCACGGTAGGGGCTCGGCTTGCCGTCGAGCACGCCTTGCAAGGCGATAGCGTTGGCGTCGGCGTCGCCGCCTTTGAGTGCACCGGCCTCGCAGCGCGGCAGGCCCGCGTCCTCCGGCGTCACCTCGAAATTCCGGATCTCGCCGTTGTGGAGCGCGGAGACGAAGGTCGGGCCGGTGAGGGTGATTTCGTCGAGGCCATCGGAACCGTGCACGACCCAGGCGGATTCGGAGCCTAGGTTCTTGAGCACTTGCGCCAGCGGCTGCACCCATTGCCGGGAGAACACGCCGACCATCTGTCGCTTCACGCCCGCCGGATTGGACAAGGGGCCGAGCAGGTTGAAGATCGTGCGTGTCGCAAGCTCCACCCGGGTCGGGCCGACGTTCTTCATGGCGGGATGATGGGCGGGGGCGAACATGAAGCCGATGCCGCATTCGCGTATGCAGCGGCCGACCTGCTCCGGCCTCAGATCGATCTTCACCCCGAGCGAAGCCAGCACGTCGGCGGCGCCGGAGCGCGACGACAGTGCGCGGTTGCCGTGTTTGGCCACTGGCAGACCGGCGCCCGAAACGATGAAGGAGGCGCAGGTCGAGACATTGACCGAGCCGGAGCCGTCGCCGCCGGTGCCGACAATGTCGACGGCGTCGGTGGGCGCATCGACCGTGAGCATCTTGGAGCGCATTGCCGCGACCGCGCCGGTGATCTCGTCCACGGTCTCGCCGCGCACCCGCAGCGCCATCAGCAGGCCGCCCATTTGCGAGGGCGTGGCCTCGCCGGACATCACGGCGTCGAAGGCGGAAGCCGCTTCGTCACGCGACAGGCTGGCGCCGGTCGCCACTTTTCCAATGATCGATTTCAGGTCGTCCATCGCGTGCTTTCAACTTACTGGTTCGCGCCGGTCACCTGCGCGAAGGCGGCCTGATTAATGGTGGTCCCGATGTCGGTTTCAAGCTTGTTGACGTAGGAAGCGACCTGCTCCTCGGTCTGCGCGCGGTCGAGACTGTCCTTCAGCTTCTTGACCGCCTCGGAAGCGGCATCGACCGTGGGATCGACGATCTCGGTGACGCGGAACACGATCACCTCGGTGCCGCCGGTCACTGCCGTCTGCCCGACGCCGTCTTTGGCGACACGGAAGGCGGCTGACACGACGGTTGCGGGCACGCTGGCGGGCGAGTCGTCCCGCTTGAAGCCGGTGGCGGTCTCGACCTTGGCGCCGATCGCGGCTGCTTCGTCGGCGAGCTTGCCGCCAGATTCGAGCTTCTGCACCACCTCGGTCGCCTTGGCCTTCAGCTTGGTCGCGATCTGGTCCTGACGCCAGCGCGCCTCGACCTGGTCGCGGACCTCGTCGAGATTGCGATCGCGCGACGGCGTGATGGCAAGCACGTCATACCAGACATAGCCGCCCTTGAAAGAGATCGAGTCGTTGTCGACGCCCACATCGGTGTTGAAGGCCTGCGACACCACGTCGAGGCCCTGCGGAATGCCGGAGACCGGCTGGCCGTTCGGGGCGCGGCCGGAACGGTCGACGGCGTCGATGGTCACGGCGGTGAGGCCGAGCTTCTGTGCCGCATCGATCACGCTGGCACCGCCGCCGCGTTCGTCTTCCATCTTGTCGCGGAGATCGGCGACCTTGACGCGCGCACGCTCGGTGGCGATCTCGCGCTTGATGTCGGCGGCAACGCTGGCGTAGTTCGCCTCAGTGCCCGGCTCGATCTTTTCGACCTTCACGATCGACGTGCCGAGACGGCCCTGGATCGGCTGGCTGATTTCACCGGAGGGAAGCGCGAAAACGGCATCTCCAACCGCAGGATCGAGCGAGGATTTGGTCACGAGCCCGAGATCGACGTCGGACGCGCTCAGTCCGCGCTCCTTGCCGAGGTCCTCGAACGACGTCCCGCTGGTGAGCCGCTCGCGTGCGGCCTGCGCCTCGGCGGCGTTGGGAAATACGATTTGCTGGATCTGGCGCTTCTCCGGCGTGCCGAGCCGGTCCTTGCGCTGTTCGAACGTTTTCTTGGCATCCTCGTCCGACACCTCGCTCCACTTGCCGATCTCCTCCGGCGAGACCACGACGAACGCGATCTTGCGATATTCGGGCGCCCGGAACTGGACCTTGTGATCCTCGAAATAGGCGGCGAGCGCCTCGGGCGATGGCGCGTCGATGGTGCCTGCCTGGGCCGCGTCGAGCCTGACGAATTCAATGGCGCGCTGCTCGTTCTGGAAGCGCGTCAGCACGTCGAGCATCGCCTTCGGCGGCTCGAGGCCAGCACCGATCGTGCCGGTGATCTGCCGACGCAGCGAGACCTTTCGCTGTTCCGAGACGTAGCGCTGCTCGGTATAGCCGAAGTTGCGGATCACGGACTGGAAGCGGTTCGGATCGAAGTTGCCGCCGACGCCCTTGAAGTTCGGGTCGTTCATGATGAGCTGGCGGATCTGGTCGTCGGACTGGCCGAGCCCGAGCCGGCGCGCCTCTTCGTCGAGGGCGGCTTCCGCGATCGTCTGCTGCAGCACCTGACGGTCGAGGCCGAAGGCGCGCGCCTGTTCAGGCGACAGTGGCCGGCCGAACTGGCGGCTGATCTGCTGGAGGCGATCGGTGTAAATCTGACGGAACTCGTTCAACGAAATCTCGGTGCCGCCGACCTTGGCCACGGTGGATTGCCCGAAGCCCTTGAAGATGTCGGCAATGCCCCAAACGCCGAAGCTGATGATCAGCACGCCCATCACAACGGCCATAATGGTCTTGCCGAGCCAGTTTGATGAGGCCTTGCGCATTCCTCGAAGCATTTGGTCCAACTTGTTTGGCAGGAGGGGAACGGGAGCGCGTCTTAATGCAGATTCCGCAAAAGCGCGTCACCAAATTGATCAATCATCATAAAGTGGTGGCTTTCCCCCCGCAACCTCGGGTCTAGCAGGCTTTCGATCCCTGCGGTTAAAAGCCCCTGGTCTCTGGAACTGCCACGGGACCTCTGCTAGCGCATGCGCAAACCAAATTTTGCTGGAATTTGACATGACCGATGCCATCCGCCCCCTGATCGCCGGCAACTGGAAAATGAACGGCCTGAAGGCCTCGACTGCCGAATTCGACGCCATGCTCAATGGCGCGGCAGAGGTGGCCGGCAAAGCCGACCTGCTGGTTTGCCCGCCGGCGACGCTGATCGCTGCCTTTGCCGAGAAAGCACGCGGCAAGAAGATCGCGGTGGGGGCCCAGGATTGCCACCCCAAGGCCTCCGGCGCCCATACCGGCGATATCGCCGCCGAAATGCTGGCGGATTCGGGTGCGACCGCGATCATCGTCGGCCATTCCGAGCGCCGCGCCGACCATGGTGAGGGCGATGCTCTGATCCGGCAGAAGGCCGAGGCCGCCTGGCGCGCCGGGGTGACGGCGATCGTCTGCATCGGCGAGACGCAAGCGCAGCGCGATGCGGGCCAGACCCTGGATATCCTGCGCGGCCAGCTCAACGGCTCGCTGCCGGACGGCTCCACTGCGGCAAATCTGGTCGTGGCCTATGAGCCGGTATGGGCAATCGGCACCGGCCTGACCCCGACGTCCGGAGATGTCGAGCAGATTCATGGCTTTATCCGGGAGTTTCTGACCTCCAGGTTCAAGGCCGACGGCGCCCGGATGCGCATCCTCTATGGCGGCTCGGTCAAGCCCTCGAACGCCGCCGAGCTGATGGCCGTGAAGAACGTCAATGGCGCGCTGGTCGGCGGGGCCAGCCTGAAGGCGGTCGATTTCCTTGCGATTGCGCAGGGCTGTCCCTAGCTAACTTCAAACCTTAGAACCCGGCCGATCGGGGGTGGCAATGACCCGTCCGATCGTGTAACACCGCGCAACTTCAGGAAAACCCCGCGAAGCACGATTGGCCGCCGTCTCGGCGCTGTCGGCTTGTGACGGAAGGACACTATGCAGACCGTTGTCATCGTCATTCACCTCATGATTGTCACCGTCATGATCGGCGCCGTCCTGCTCCAGAAGTCGGAAGGCGGCGGCCTGGGCATGGGAGGTGGCGCAGGTTTCATGTCGAGCCGCGGCACCGCGAACCTTCTGACGCGGACCACCGCGATCCTGGCCGTCGGCTTCTTTCTCACCAGCCTGTTCCTGTCTTGGTATGCCGGCTACGACCGCAAGCCGTCGTCAATCATCGGCGCGCCGGCGTCGCAGACCCAGCCGGCCGGTGGTGGACCGATCGCGCCACCGACCTCGGGCGGTATCCTGGATTCGCTGAAGAAGGCCGACGAGCAGCAGCAGGCTCCGGCACCGAGCGGCCCGCAGGTCCCACGTTCGCAATAAAGCAGGGGGGCCATGCAGGGTGGCTTCTACCGTCCTGCATCAACAATCCCCATCAAGGCTCTGTCACCACTCTCAGTTCTGGCTCACCCACAGCCCCGCAGAATGTTTGGGGCGGAATACGAATCGCTTTGGCGAATCGAGTTCGAGGGATTAGAGGTTAAGCCCCATGGCGCGGTACATATTCATCACCGGCGGCGTGGTTTCTTCGCTCGGCAAGGGTCTGGCTTCAGCGGCACTCGGTGCCCTGTTGCAAGCCCGGGGCTACAAGGTCCGCCTCCGCAAGCTCGATCCCTATCTCAATCTCGATCCCGGAACGATGTCGCCGTATCAGCACGGCGAAGTGTTCGTGACCGATGACGGCGCGGAGACCGACCTCGATCTCGGTCACTATGAGCGCTTCACCGGGCGGCCGGCGACCAAGGCCGACAACATCACGACCGGGCGCATCTACCAGGACATCATCTCCAAGGAGCGGCGCGGCGATTATCTCGGCGCCACCATCCAGGTGGTTCCGCATGTCACCAACGCCATTAAGGATTTCGTCCTCGACGGCAACGACGATTACGACTTCGTGCTGGTCGAGATCGGCGGCACCGTCGGCGACATCGAGGGCCTGCCGTTCTTCGAGGCGATCCGCCAGCTCAAGAACGAGCTGCCGCGCGATCACGCCATCTACATTCATCTGACGCTGCTGCCGTATATCCCGAGCGCCGGTGAGCTGAAGACAAAGCCGACGCAGCACTCCGTCAAGGAGCTGCGCTCGATCGGCATCCAGCCGGACATCCTGCTCTGCCGTACCGATCGCGAGATCCCGAAGGAGGAACGGCGCAAGCTCGGGCTGTTCTGTAACGTGCGCGAGAGCGCCGTCATCGAGGCGCGCGACGCCGACAGCATCTACGCTGTCCCTCAGGCTTACCACGCCGCAGGCCTCGACGACGAAGTGCTTGCCGCCTTCGGCATCGGCTCGCGGATTCCACCGGAGCTGCGCAGCTGGCAGCAGATCAACGAGCGCATCCGCAATCCCGAGGGCGACGTCACCATCGCCATCGTCGGCAAATACACCGGCATGAAGGATGCGTATAAGTCGCTGATCGAGGCGCTCTCGCATGGCGGCATCGCCAACAAGGTGAAGGTCAATCTCGACTGGATCGAAAGTGAGATCTTCGAGAAGGAAGATCCCGCGCCGTTCCTCGAACACGTCAACGGCATTCTGGTGCCCGGCGGCTTCGGCCAGCGCGGCGCCGAAGGCAAGATCCGCGCGGCGCAGTTCGCGCGCGAGCGCGACGTGCCGTATTTCGGCATCTGCTTCGGCATGCAGATGGCGGTAATCGAGGCCGCGCGGAATCTCGTCGGGATCGAGGAGGCCAACTCCACCGAGTTCGGCCCGACCAAGGAGCCCCTGGTCGGCCTGATGACGGAATGGCTGCGCGGCAACGAGCTCGAGAAGCGCACCAACGCCGGCGACCTCGGCGGCACGATGCGCTTGGGTGCCTATCCCGCGGCGCTCAATCGCGGCAGCCGCGTCTCCGAGGTCTATGGCGGCGCGACCGAGATTTCCGAGCGCCACCGCCATCGCTACGAGGTCAACACCGCCTACAAGGACCGCCTCGAGCAGCACGGGCTGAAATTCTCGGGCCTGTCGCCCGACGGCGTGCTGCCGGAGATCGTCGAGTACGAGGATCACCCCTGGTTCATCGGCGTCCAGTTCCATCCCGAACTGAAGTCGCGCCCCTTCGAGCCGCATCCGCTGTTCGCGTCGTTCATTCGCGCGGCGATGGTGCAGAGCCGGTTGGTGTAATCGGCTCAGGGCGTGGCGGTGCAGTCACGCGCGAGATGCATTGGCTCCGCCGAGACCGGCGTGGACGTATTAGGCGCAAGCGACCCCGTGACAAGCTTCATCTGCGGCCGGCGCGTCAGCTTGTAGACGGCGGCCGGCGGCACGTTCAGCAGGGCACGATCCACCAGCTTTGCGCGCAAGCCCAGCCGATCGAGCACGGGCCGCGGGATCGGGCAACTCATACCGTAGGTGAACTGGTAGAAGGCGCCGCCGGGGCGGACATGACTGAACGCGCCACCGACGATCGAAACCACCTTGCGCGTCGACATGTTGAGCAGCGGCAGGCCGCTCACGACCGCGCCGACGGGCGCGCCGTCATAGAGGCGCTCAGTTGCCAGCCGCCCCGCATCCATCCACAAGACGCGCGCGTTGGGGAAACGCATCTGGAGCAGTTTCATGAAGTCGGAGCCGTATTCGACAAGCGTGAGGTCCTGCTGACGCACGCCGCGTTTGAGCAGCTTGTAGGTGAACGCGCCAGTGCCCGGTCCAAGCTCGAGGATCGGCCCCGTCGCCGCATCGATCTCGCGCGTAATCAGATCGGCGAGCGCTGCGCCTGACGGCGCGATCGCGCCGACACGGCGCGGGGCTGACATCCATGACAGGAAGAATGAGAGGAAATCGTTGGGCATGCGCACTCCGGCATCTTGGTTGCGCCTCGCAGGTCAGAGGTGAGGCGGCCGAACAATCGCTCGAGTGCATTGCGACAGCATTGCGGGCCGCATGCCGATTGCGTCAATTCTCCCGGACGGGTGGCAGTGACATCCTGAAGCACGCGCCGCCGATCGCTCCGTCCGCGACGGAGATGTGGCCGCCATGCAGGAGCACGATCTCGCGCACCATGTTGAGGCCGAGGCCGGCACCGCGATCGAGCGGTGTCAGCCGGTAGAACGGCTCGAATATCTGTTCGCGCTGATCGGCCGGAATGCCGGCGCCTTCGTCCGTGACCTCGATGCTCGCGGGCCTGCTGACACGAATGCCGATGGTGCCGCGGCGAGGGCCGTGCTGGATCGCATTCTGCACGAGGTTGGTGAGCGCGCGCTCCAGCGCCGCCGCATCGCCGATCGTTTCGACCGGCGTGCCGGGGGCGTCGAGCGCCAGCTCGTAGCCGGCGGCAATGGCCAGCGGCGCAAGATCTGCGGCCGCGCTTTGCGCGATTGCGACGAGGTCGACGCGCGTGAAGGGATGGCCGCAGCGGTCGAGCCGCTGAATGTCCAGCAATTGCTCGGCAAGCGTTGCCAGCCGCGCGGAATCCTCCAGTAACCGGGTCTTGTCCGGCCCCGCCGGAAGCGACTCCAGCCGCGTGTTCAGGATTGCGATCGGCGTGCGCAACTCGTGTGCGGCATCGGCGACGAAACGCTTGTGGCGGGCATAGCCCTGGTCTAGCCGCGCCAGCGCGTCGTTGACCGCGGTCACGAGCGGCACGACCTCCAACGGAATCCGGTCCAGCGACAGCCGCGCTCCACGTTGATGGATGTCGATGCGCCGCGCCTGGTCCGCCGTCGCATCGAGCGCCTCGAAGGCGCGCCGCACGATCATTGGCGTCGCGATGAACGTCGCCGTCCCCATGAGAAGCAGGCCGGGCAGCGCGATGCCGAGCAATGCAAGCGATGTCATGAACAACGCTTTGGCGCCGGTGAGCTTGCCTTGCGTCGCCGTGATGATTTGCACATTGCCGGCATCGGTGTCGACCCGCTTCAGCCGCGCCGGAGGCTTGCGCGGATCGTCCTCGAACAGCTGCCAACCGAGCCGGGCCTGGCTGATCTGGTCGAGGCCGCTGCCGATGGCGGCGAATTCGGCCGGCACGGCGCCTTCGCTGAGCGAATGTCCCTGCCTATCGCGGACCAGGAACCAGAGATCGGGGGTCTCGCTGCGCAATTGTTTCAGCTCGGTCGTCGACCGCAGGACCAGGTCGCCTTGCGCGTCGCGTGCGAGCGCGCGCTGGACGATTTCGATCACGCGATCTTCGTCGCGCCCGGCGAGCACGAACCCCGACACGCTCAACGCCCCGACGATGACGGCAACGAGCGCCGTGAGCAGCACTGCCTGGAGCGACAGCAGGCGCCAGCTCAGCCGCGAGCGCAGGCAATAGGGATCGTGGTGCTTGCTCATGGCAGCTTCTTCAGGAGATAGCCGACGCCACGGATGCCATGGATCTCCACGCGCGCATCGGCTTCCGAGAGTTTGCGGCGCAGGCGCGACACATGCGTATCGAGCGCATTCGACTGGATCTCGTCGTCGAAACTGTAGACGGCTTCTTCCAATGCCGAGCGCAGCACGGTTCGGCCCATGCGACGGACCAGGGCTTCCAGCACGAGGAGTTCGCGCCGTGGCAGCTCGAGCGGAGCCCCGTCGATGCTTGCCTCGCGATGGCCGAAATCGAAGGCGAGGCGGCCGGCGTGCATGATGTCGGGCTGCAGCCCGGCGGGCCGGCGCAGCACGGCGCGCAACCGCGCCAGCAATTCCTCCACCGCGAACGGTTTCGCCAGATAATCATCCGCCCCGCAGTCCAGTCCGGCGACGCGGTCGGCGAGTTCGCCGCGCGCCGTCAACACGATGATCGGCACGCCGTCGGCGCGCGCCCGCAGTTTCGGGATCAGGGTGAGACCGTCGCCATCGGGAAGCTGGCGATCGAGCAGGACGGCGGCGTGGACGTCGGCAGAAATGGCCTCTTCCGCCTCGGCGAGCGTGGGGGCGTGGTCCACGACCATGTCGTAGCGCTTCAGCGCCGACGCCAGCGCGTCGGCCATTTCGGCCTCGTCCTCGACGAGCAAAATCCGCATGATCCGCACCTCAACCTCAATCGCGCCAATCTAGCGGCCGTATCATTGCGGAAGCATTGCGGGAACCGGCTCTCGATGAAGCGGCTTGACCGGACCCCAGCCATGCGCGGAACGCCACCGGGGCCGGCAGAGCGGGCCTCAAGACACCGTCAGGGCCAGCCGATATAACCGCCGGACCTGATCAGGGAGGAACAAGAATGATCTACGAAATGCGCATCTATCGTTGCGTGCCCGGCCGCCTGCCGGCACTGCTCAAGCGATTCGAGACCGTCACGCTGAAGGTTTGGGAAAAGCACGGCATCAGGCAGGCCGGGTTTTTCACGACCCTGATCGGTGAATCCAACCAGGAGCTGACCTATTTCCTGGCCTGGGAGTCGCTCGCCGAGCGCGAGAAGAAGTGGGCCGCCTTCATGACCGATCCGGACTGGATGAAAGGGCGCGCCGAGAGCGAGGCGGACGGCCAGATCGTCGGCAACATCGTCAGCCAGATTCTGGCGCCGACCGCCTTCTCGGCGGTGAAGTAGCGGCGGCCGGCGCGAGGGCGTCGCCGAGAGCCTGGGCGCAACCCTGATATTCTGGGAGCCCAGGCCGAATGGGGTTGATCCGCCCTTCATCGCGGCTATGGTCGCGCCGAAACGAGGGATTTGCCTTGAGCTCTTCGACGTCAGCGGCGCCGGTCGTCACCATTGGCGAGGTCAAATTCGGCAATGATCTGCCGATCTCGATCATTGCCGGGCCGTGTCAGCTCGAAAGCCGCCAGCATGCGCTCGAGGTGGCCTCCGCGCTGAAGGAGATAGCCGCGCGGCTGCAGATCGGCCTCGTCTACAAGACCTCGTTCGACAAGGCCAATCGCACCAGCGCGTCGGCTGCGCGTGGACTGGGACTTGCGCAATCGCTGCCGATCTTCGCCGAAATCCGATGGTCGCTCGGCCTGCCGGTCCTGACCGACGTGCATGACGCCGCGCAGTGCGCCGAGGTGGCGCAGGCGGTGGACGTCCTGCAGATCCCGGCCTTCCTGTGTCGCCAGACCGATCTGCTGCTGGCGGCCGCCGCGACCGGCAAGGTCGTCAATGTCAAGAAGGGCCAGTTTCTCGCGCCCTGGGACATGGCCAATGTCGTGTCCAAGATCACGAGCGCGAACAATCCCAACGTGCTCGTCACTGAACGCGGAGCGTCCTTCGGCTACAACACGCTGGTCTCCGACATGCGCGCCTTGCCGATCCTGGCGCGGACCACCGGCGCACCCGTGATCTTCGACGCTACTCATTCGGTGCAACAGCCGGGCGGGAAGGGGACGTCGTCCGGAGGCGAGCGCGAATTCGTGCCTGTGCTCGCACGCGCAGCCGTCGCTGTCGGTGTTGCCGGTGTCTTCATCGAGACGCATCCCGACCCTGACAGGGCGCCGTCCGACGGACCCAACATGGTGCCGCTGCGTGAGTTCGAGGCTCTGATCCGAAAGCTGATGGCGTTCGACGCGCTCGCCAAAGATTCGGCCAAAGCCGATCCGCGCTGATGCAGCAAGGCGCAGCGCGGCCGCACGATCACGGCCTGCCGGCCGCGCTTTACGTCATCTCCGGTGCAAGCTTTGCCGCGGCGCTCTCGGCGCGCGCGCTCGATCCTGTGCTGCCGCACGTCGCCGAGGACTTTGGCGTCAGCATCGCGACCGCTGCAGGCTTTGCCGCGGTGTTCGCCTTCACCTTCTCGATCATCCAGCCGATCGTCGGCGCCGCCGCCGATCTGTTCGGCAAGACGCGGCTGATGATCGGCTGCCTCGCGCTGCTCGGCCTTGCCAACATCCTCGGCTCGCTCTCGACCTCGTTCTCGGTTCTGTTCGCGACCCGTATCCTCGCCGGCATCGGCTCCGGCGGCGTGTTTCCGGTGGCGCTCAGCCTGACCAGTGATCTCGTCGGTCCGGAGAAGCGCCAAGTTGCGATCAGCCGCACGCTCGCCGGCGCGATGACGGGCAATCTGCTCGGCGCCTCGGCCTCCGGCCTGATCGGCGATTTCCTCGGCTGGCGCGGCGTGCTGGCGGTGCTCGGCGTGCTCGTGATCGTTGCGTCGATCGCGGTCGCCGCCGGTTTTCGTGGCGCCAAGGTCAAGCATCCGCCGAAGACGAGCCTGTCGGCGCTGAAGGCGGGCTATCGCACCATCTTCACAAACCCGAACGCCTATGTCTGTTATGCGGCGGTGTTCATCGAAGGCTGCTGCGTGCTCGGCCTGTTTCCCTACATCGCTTCGTTCCTGTTCGAGCTCGGTCAGACCTCGCTCTCGATCGCGGGCGTCGTCATCGCGGGCTTTGCGGTCGGCGGCTTGTTCTACACGCTGACCGTGTCGCGCCTGCTGCCATGGCTGGGAATGAAGCGAATGATGATCGCGGGGATGACGCTGGTGGCCTCGCAACTGGTTGTCGTCGCCTTCGGCCTGCGCTGGGAAGTGCAGGCACTCAATCTCATTGTGATGGGGTGGGGCTTCTACATCGCCCATGGCTGCCTTCAGATGTTTGCCAGCGAGCTCTCGGTCGAAGCACGCGCGACCGCGCTGTCGCTGCATTCGTTCTTCTTCTTCATGGGGCAGACGGTCGGGCCACTCGCCTATGGCCTTGGCCTCCAGCATGGCGGCAAGATGCCGACCCTGTTCGCGAGCGCCGCGATCATGGTCGCGCTCGGTTTCGTGTGTGCCCGGCTGTTGAAGCAGCGGGCGCCATCGGACGCGCGCTGAGGCCTGGACACGAGAGAGAGAGCTCAGCCCCGCCCGCGATAGGGCGCGACGCCCTGTTCCGGCACCCACAATCCCTTCGGCGCGCGGCCGGTCTGCCAGAACACGTCGATCGGGATGCCGCCGCGCGGATACCAGTAGCCGCCGATGCGCAAGAACTTCGGCTTGATCTCGCTCGCGATGCGCTTGCCGATCATTACGGTGCAGTCCTCGTGGAAGGCGCCGTGATTGCGGAAGCTCGCGATGTAGAGTTTCAGCGACTTCGACTCCAGCAGCCATTGGCCGGGCGCGTAGTCGATCATCAGATGTGCGAAATCCGGCTGTCCCGTGACCGGGCAGAGCGAGGTGAATTCCGGCACGGTGAAACGGACCAGATAATCGGTGCCTCCTTGCGGATTGGGCACGCGGTCGAGTTTCGCCTTCTCGGGCGTATCCGGCCATTCGACGGCGCGGCCAAGCTGCAAAGCAGGGGAGTTGTTCGATTTGCTGGGTTTTTTCGACATCAGGCCGCCTCCGTAGCGGCCCTCTTAGCCAATCGCGACGCGGCCGTCACCCGGCCTTTTCCACTTCGACGCATTGCGGTAGAAGCACCGCCAACTGCCCCCTTTGGTCCCCGAAAAGAGGCTCTCATGACCGCCATCATCGACATCATCGGCCGCGAAATTCTCGATAGCCGTGGCAATCCCACCGTCGAGGTCGACGTCGTGCTGGAAGATGGCGCGCTTGGCCGTGCTGCCGTGCCGTCTGGCGCCTCCACCGGCGCCCATGAGGCGGTGGAACTGCGCGACGGCGACAAGGCCCGTTATCTCGGCAAGGGCGTCACCAAGGCGGTCGGCGCCGTCAACGGCGAGATCTTCGAGGCGCTGAGCGGCCTCGATGTCGAGCAGCAGGCCCAGCTCGACCAGATCATGATCGACCTCGACGGCACGCCGAACAAGAGCCGGCTGGGCGCAAATGCCATCCTCGGCGTGTCGCTCGCCTGCGCCAAGGCGGCCGCGAACTCGCTCGACATGCCGCTCTACCGTTACGTCGGCGGCACCTCGGCGCGGCTGCTGCCGGTGCCGATGATGAACATCATCAATGGCGGCATGCACGCCGACAATCCGATCGACTTCCAGGAGTTCATGATCCTTCCCGTGGGCGCATCCTCCTTCGCCGAGGGCCTGCGCTATGGCGCGGAGGTGTTCCACACCCTGAAGTCCGAATTGAAGAAGGCCGGCCACAACACCAATGTCGGCGACGAGGGCGGCTTTGCCCCGAACCTGCCGTCGGCGGACGCCGCGCTCGAATTCGTCATGAACGCGATCGGCAAGGCCGGCTACAAGGCGGGCTCCGACATTGTCATCGGCCTCGACTGCGCCTCGACCGAGTTCTTCAAGGACGGCAAGTACGTCTACGAAGGCGAGGGCAAGACCCGCTCGATCTCCGAGCAGGCCAAGTATCTTGCTGATCTCGTCTCGCGCTATCCGATCGTGACCATCGAGGACGGCATGTCGGAAGACGACATGGACGGCTGGAAGGAGCTGACCGACCTTGTCGGCAAGAAGTGCCAGCTCGTCGGCGACGATCTCTTCGTCACTAACGTCAAGCGCCTCGCCGAAGGCATCAAGGCCGGACGGGCCAACTCGATCCTGATCAAGGTCAACCAGATCGGCACGCTGACCGAGACGCTCGCCGCCGTCGAGATGGCGCACAAGGCCGGCTACACCTCGGTGATGTCGCACCGCTCCGGCGAGACCGAGGATTCCACCATCGCCGACCTCGCGGTCGCCACCAATTGCGGACAGATCAAGACCGGCTCCCTTGCACGCTCCGATCGCACCGCCAAATACAACCAGCTCCTGCGCATCGAGCAGCAGCTCGGCAAGCAGGCGCTCTACGGCGGCAAGGCGGCACTGAAGGCGCTGGCATAAGCCAGCGCTTGGACAAGGACAGGGGAGGATCGACATGAGCGACGGCAAAAACGGCCTGCAACTGCGTTCGCTGATCAAAAAGAGCGGTGAGCTCGAGATCTCGCTGCTCGACGTGCCGACCCCCGAACCCGCCGCGGACGAGGTCGTCGTCCGCGTCGAGGCAGCGCCGATCAATCCGTCCGACCTCGGGCTCCTGATCGGCGCAGCTGATATGAGCACGGCAAAGGCTTCCGGCGACAAGGGCGCTCCCGTCATCACCGCGAAGGTGCCGGAAGGCGCGATGCGGGCGATGGCAGGCCGGCTCGACGAGTCCATGCCGGTCGGTAACGAAGGCGCAGGCGTTGTGATCAGGACCGGCTCGTCGGATGCCGCGAAGGCGCTGATGGGCAAGACCGTCGCGATGATCGGCGGGGCGATGTACACCCAGTATCGCACGTTGAAAGTGCGCGAGTGCCTGCCGCTGCCGGAAGGCACCACGCCGGCCGAAGGTGCCTCCTGTTTCGTCAATCCGCTGACCGCGCTCGGCATGACCGAGACCATGCGACGCGAGGGTCACAAGGCACTGGTGCACACCGCGGCCGCATCCAATCTCGGCCAGATGCTGAACAAGATCTGCATCAAGGACGGCATCCCGCTGGTCAACATCGTCCGCAGCAAGGAGCAGGCCGACATCCTGCACAAGATCGGCGCCAAATACGTCGTCGATTCCACCGCGCCGAGCTTCCTCGGCGATCTCACCAACGCGCTGGTCGAGACCGGCGCCACCATCGCCTTCGACGCTATCGGCGGCGGCAAGCTCGCCGGTGACATCCTCAACTGCATGGAAGTTGCGATCAACAAGACCGCGAAGGAATACAGCCGCTACGGCTCCAACGTGCACAAGCAGGTCTACGTCTATGGCGCGCTCGATGTCCGCCCGATTGAGCTGCCGCGCGGCTTCGGCATGGCCTGGGGCGTCGGCGGCTGGCTGCTGTTTCCGTTTCTGATGAAGATTGGGCAGGCGGACGGGGCCAGGTTGCGCCAGCGCGTGGTCGACGAACTGAAGACCACGTTTGCCAGCCACTACACCAAGGTGGTGTCGCTTTCGGAGGCGCTCGATCCCGCCAACATCGCGGTTTATGCCAAACGCGCTACCGGCGAAAAATTCCTCATCAACCCAAATAAATAATCGTGATGTGCGACGGCACGTCACCAAAAGAAGGTCTTGCCTTCTGAGCGAAGCGGGAGATTATTCCGCCGCCATTGAAAGCGGAAAAACCGCAAGGCGCGCTCAGAAGGGGACTTCTCCATGACCGATCTCAACCGCCGCCATTTGCTCGCAGGTGCCGCCGCCCTCGGTGCGGCGGCCGTGACCAAGCTTGGATCGACCACTGCCAATGCCGCGGTGCCGCAAGCCGGCACGCAGGCGCCGGGCTTCTACCGATACAAGGTCGGCAGCTACGAGTGCACCTCGATTAATGACGGTGCGCGCACGTTCCCGATGCCGGACAAGTTCGTCGTCAACGCTCCCAAGGAGGAAGCGTTGGCCGCGGGCGAGGCGGCCTACATGCCGAAGGGCATGGTCACGGTGCCGTTCAACCCCCAGCTCATCAACACCGGCTCCAAGCTCGTGCTGATCGATACAGGCAACGGTGTCGCCAATCTCGAGCCCAGCAAGGGCGCGGTCGGTCGCACGCTGCAGAATCTCCAGGCCGCCGGCGTCGACCCCAAGAGCATCGACGTCGTGCTGCTCTCGCATCTGCATCCCGACCACACCAACGGCATTCGTCTCGCCGACGGCGCGCTTGCCTTCCCCAATGCGGAGATCATGGTGCCGGGCAAGGACTGGGAGTTCTGGACCAGCGAGGACAACGCCGCCAAGGCCGAGTCCAGCCCGATGATGAAGAACTACTTCGCCAACGTGAAGAAGACCTTTGCCGGCCTCGAGTCAAAGGTGACGAAGTACGAGTGGGGCAAGGAGGTCGCGCCGGGCATCACGTCGATCGCGACGCCCGGCCACACCCCCGGGCACACGTCGTTCGCGGTCGCCTCCGGCGATGCCAAGGTGCTGATCCAGTCCGACGTCACCAACATCCCGGAGTTCTTCCTGCGCAATCCGGATTGGCACGTGGTGTTCGACACCGATGCTGCGCTGGCGCAGGAGACGCGTCACAAGTTCTACGACATGGCGGCGGCCGAGAAGGCGACCGTGATCGGCTTCCACTTCACTTTCCCCTCGGTCGGCCATGTCGAGAAGGACGGCGCCAAATATCGCCTGATCCCGTCGGCGTGGAATCCGACGATCTGAGCCGATCTGCAGATTTGTACGAAAAATCGGGCCGCCGCTTGGCGGCCTGATTGTTTTGGGCGACCGTTCAGAAACTCAGCGTTTCCAAATGGCGTCGGTCCATGCACTTGCATCCATCGCCGAGGATCGCTTAAGTCCCGCCCCGGCACTCCCGCTCAAGTCCTGAGGACATCCCATGGCCTACAATATCGTCACGATCGCCGGCAGCCTGCGTAAGGACAGCTTTTCGCTGAAGATCGCCAATGCGCTCGCCAAGCTCGCGCCGGCCTCGCTCAAGCTCGAGGTCATCACGCCGGCCGGCATCTCGTTCTTCAACCAGGACCTCGAGGGTGCGCCGCCGGCCGACTGGTTGTCTTTCCGCGAAAAACTCCAGAAGTCGGACGGCGTCATCTTCGTCACGCCGGAATACAATCGCGCGATCCCGGGCGTGCTGAAGAACGCCATCGACGTTGCCTCGCGGCCCTATGGCAAGAGCTCGTTCAACGGCAAGCCGATCGGCATCATCGCGAACTCGCCGGGCCCGCTCGGCGGCGTCAGCGCCGCCAAGACGCTCCAGACCATCCTGCCGGGCATTTCCGGTCCGATTATGCAGCAGCCGGAGGCCTATCTGAACGGGGTGGGCGACGCGTTCGATGCCGATGGCAACCTGACCAAGGAGTCCCTGAAGCCCGTGCTCCAGGCCTATATCGACGCGTTTGCGGCGCACGTGGCGAAGCACCACGGCTGAGGCCGCCATCCTGGTCATGCTCGGGACAAACCCGGGCATGACAGTTGGTGGTGGGGGCGGGCAATTAGCACGCCCTTAACCAACCTGTCCCATCTTCCCAAGATGGTCTCCCGCGCGCGCCTGAAATCGATCCTGACCGGTCTTGCCCTCTATGCGATGGCGGCCGCCATCGTCGGCTATTTCGGCGTCAACGCCTATACCGGCAAATACGGCCTCAACGCCCGCCAGGAGCTCGACCAGGAGATCGTGGCGCTGACCAGCGAGCTGGCCCAGCTCAAGCGCGAGCGCGCCAGGAGCGAGCAGCGCGTTTCGCTGCTGCGCTCCGCGAAGATCGACCCCGACATGCTGGACGAGCGGGCGCGTTTCCAGCTCGACTACGTCAATCCGCGCGATCTCGTCCGGACGATCCCGGCGAACTGACAACTCTTCCGAAACTCGAAGACCTCCAAGTTGAAGACCTCCAAGTTGAAGGCCTGGAACCGAACTGCCGCCTTGATGGCAGCGCCGCAACCGGCTCATGGCTTCCAGCGCCATGGCCAGGGTTGACGCAGATCAACTGGGCCGTGCCGGCACGCTCTAGATTGCCACCCGGAGGAAACAGTGATGAATGGGCAATCCCCCCGGCATCACGCGGCCCGTGTCGAGGCCGCCATTACTTCAGGCCAGGCGGCACGCTCGTCGGTCGTGGCCTCGTGGCGCCGTTCATCCAGATTGCATCGTCTCGATCCCGCCGGCCGTAGCTCGCCGAACCGGCTGAGCGAAGCCGAGCTGCACCGCGCGCGCGAGCGCATCGCGCCGCTGCTCGCCGCTGCTCGAGGTGCGATGGACCGCCTCTACCAGGCGATCGGCGCCAGCGGCTGCTGCGTACTGCTCGCCGACGGCGAGGGCGTGCCGGTCGATCGCCGCGGCACCCCGGCGGACGACGCGACATTTCAGTCCTGGGGCCTCTGGACCGGCGCGCTCTGGAGCGAGGAGCATGAGGGCACCAACGGCATCGGTACCTGCCTCGTCGAGCAGCGTCCGCTGACGATCGACCGCGACCAGCATTTCTTCACCCGCAACACGCTTCTGAGCTGCACCGCCGTTCCGATCTACGACCATGAAGCTGCGTTCGCGGGCGTGCTCGACGTCTCCTCCTGCCGCGCGGACCGCACCGACGTGTTTTCCAGTCTGATCGCACTCGCGGCCGGTGAGGCGGCCAAACGTATCGAAGCCGATCTGTTTCGCAGGGCTTTCGCCCATGCCCGCATCGTGCTGACGCAGGCTGCGGACGGCCAGTGCGGCGGCCTCGTTGCGGTCGACGCGGACGATCTCGTGATCGGCGCGACCCGGTCCGCCCGAGCGGGACTCGGGATTGCGCCCGGCCGGGCGTTGCAGCCGATGCCTGCCGCCGATCTCCTCGGCGGCGACACCGCGCGCGACCATCTTGCCGGCGGACAGCGCGCAGTGTTGCAGCGGGCGCTCTTGCGCGCAGGCGGCAATGTCTCGGCGGCCGCCAAGGCCCTCGGCGTCAGCCGTGCCACGTTGCACCGGAAGCTGAAGCGGTTCGGGCTGAACGCGCATTGAGCTGCTGGTAGATCCTCATGGTGAGGAGACCGCGAAGCGGTCGTCTCGACCACAAGAGGCCCAGCTGTCACCCAAGCCATCCTTCGAGACGCGCGCAAGAGCGCGCTCTCAGGTTGAGGTCAGTATGTCCGATAGCACGACGTGCAGCCTCGTCACCTGTCGCAGAACTGCGACAGGTCGGCTCCGTCATCGCTTCTATCAGGGCTGACAGAAGACGCCTCCCGCGACATCGTCGGCGCAAGTCGCGACCACGCGACGAATTGCGCAAACAGCAAACATCGGGAGTGATCAATGAACAAGGTAGAATTCCTCAGCGTCACCAAAATTCCCTTCGCCGAACGCTACGACAATTTCATCGGCGGCAAATTCGTCGCGCCGATCTCCGGCAAGTATTTCGACAACGCCTCGCCGGTGACGGGCCAGATCGTCTGCAAGATCGCGCGCTCCGACGCGCAGGACGTCGAGGCAGCGCTCGACGCAGCGCATGCCGCGAAGGCCGCCTGGGGCCGCACCAGCGTTGCCGAGCGCGCTGCGATGCTGAACCGGATCGCCGACCGCATGGAAGATAATCTCGAGCGTCTCGCCATCGCCGAGACCTGGGACAACGGCAAGCCGATCCGCGAGACCCGCGCAGCGGACCTCCCGCTCGCCATCGATCATTTCCGCTATTTCGCCGGCGCCATCCGCGCCCAGGAAGGCTCGATCGGCGAGATCGATCACGACACCGTCGCCTACCATTTCCACGAACCGCTCGGCGTGGTCGGCCAGATCATCCCCTGGAACTTCCCGCTGCTGATGGCCTGCTGGAAGCTCGCGCCCGCACTCGCCGCCGGCAATTGCGTCGTGCTCAAGCCGGCCGAGCAGACCCCGGCCTCGATCATGGTCTGGGCCGAGATCATCGGCGACATTCTGCCGCCCGGTGTCCTCAACATCGTCAACGGCTTTGGCCTGGAAGCCGGCAAGCCGCTCGCGTCCAGCCCGCGCATCGCCAAGATCGCCTTCACCGGCGAGACCACGACGGGCCGGCTGATCATGCAATATGCCAGCCAGAACCTCATTCCCGTCACGCTCGAGCTTGGCGGCAAGTCGCCCAACATCTTCTTCAGCGACGTCACCGCCGAAGACGATGATTTCTTCGACAAGGCGATCGAAGGTTTCGTCATGTTCGCGCTGAACCAGGGCGAGGTCTGTACCTGTCCGAGCCGGGCGCTGGTCCATGCCGACATCTACGACCGCTTCATGGAGCGGGCGCTGAAGCGCGTCGCCGCAATCAAGCAGGGTGATCCGCGCGCGGCCGACACCATGATCGGTGCGCAGGCTTCCGGCGAGCAGCTCGCAAAAATCCTCTCCTACATCGACATCGGTAAACAGGAGGGAGCAAAGGTGCTGGCCGGCGGCGGACGCGCCGAGCTCGGTGGCGATCTCTCCGGTGGCTTCTACGTCCAGCCGACCGTGCTCGAGGGCCACAACAAGATGCGCGTCTTCCAGGAGGAGATCTTCGGCCCCGTCGTTTCGGTCGCGACCTTCAAGAACGACGAGGAGGCGCTCGAGATCGCCAACGACACGCCCTACGGGCTGGGGGCCGGCGTCTGGAGCCGCGACGCCAACCGCTGCTATCGCTTCGGCCGGGCGATCCAGGCCGGCCGGGTCTGGACCAACTGCTACCATGCCTATCCCGCGCATGCGGCCTTCGGCGGCTACAAGCAGTCGGGCGTCGGGCGCGAGACCCACAAAATGATGCTCGATCACTACCAGCAGACCAAGAACCTGCTGGTCAGCTACAGCCCCAAGAGGCTCGGCTTCTTCTGATCGGACGGAAGTGGGCGGCGCCGCTTCGGCGTCGCCCGTTCCAAATGGCGGGACTTTATCGGCTCGACGCTTTTTGATGAGGTCACGAATCTGCGCGTGCGGCGACCGTGTCGATTTGTTGCCCGATCCGCGTCAAAGATTTTGCAATATTACGATCACGTTGCAGTGCGGCATAATGAAAGGCGTGCCATGCCGCCGCGGTGCTTTCCAAGGGCGTTTGACTTGGGTTAGAGAGGGCTGAAGTTTTCTCTGACCCGGAATTCCCATGGCCGCACCCAAGAAAGCCGCCGCAAGCACTGCACAGGACAAGACCGACGGCGGTTCGCCCCCGGAATTCACCAGAGAGCAGGAGCTCAAGGCGCTCCGCGATATGCTCCTGATCCGGCGGTTCGAGGAAAAGGCCGGCCAGCTCTACGGCATGGGCGCGATCGGCGGCTTCTGCCACCTTTATATCGGCCAGGAGGCCGTGGTGGTCGGGATGCAGATGGCCCTGAAGCCGGGCGACCAGGTCATCACCGGCTATCGCGATCACGGCCATATGCTCGCCACCGGCATGGAGGCCAACGGCGTCATGGCCGAGCTCACCGGCCGTCGTGGCGGCTATTCCAAGGGCAAGGGCGGCTCCATGCATATGTTCAGCAAGGAGAAGCACTTTTACGGCGGCCACGGCATCGTCGGCGCCCAGGTCTCGCTCGGCACCGGGCTCGCTTTCGCCAATCACTATCGCGACAACGACAATGTCAGCGTCACCTATTTCGGCGACGGTGCGGCCAACCAGGGCCAGGTCTATGAGAGCTTCAACATGGCGGAGCTCTGGAAGCTGCCGGTGATCTACGTCATCGAGAACAACCGCTACGCCATGGGCACTTCGGTCTCGCGCGCCTCGGCGCAGCAGGATTTCTCGAAGCGCGGCGCCTCCTTCAACATTCCCGGCCAGCAGGTCGACGGCATGGACGTCCGCGCCGTCAAGGCTGCCGGCGACGAGGCGGCGGCCTGGTGCCGCGCCGGCAAGGGACCCTTCATCCTGGAGATGCAGACCTACCGTTATCGCGGCCACTCGATGTCCGATCCCGCAAAGTACAGAACTCGCGAGGAGGTCGAAAAAGTCCGCCACGACCAGGATCCGATCGAGCAGGTGCGCAATCGCCTGTTGGCCGCCAAGGTCAGCGAGCAGGATTTGAAGGCGATCGACGCCGAGGTGCGCGACATCGTCAACGCGTCCGCCGATTTCGCCCAGCATGATCCCGAGCCGGATGCCGCCGAGCTCTGGACCGATATTTATCGCTGAACGCGCGCAAGCTTTCTTTTGGAGTCGATATGCCAATTCAAGTGCTGATGCCCGCGTTGTCGCCCACGATGGAGAAGGGCAACCTCTCCAAATGGCTGAAAAAAGAGGGTGAGACGATCAAGTCCGGCGACGTCATCGCCGAGATCGAGACCGACAAGGCGACCATGGAGGTCGAGGCGACCGATGAAGGTACGCTCGGCAAGATCCTGATCCCCGAGGGCACCGCCGACGTGGCCGTGAACACGCCGATCGCGACGATTCTGGCCGATGGCGAGAGTGCCGCCGATCTCGCCAAGGCGCCGGCGCCTGCCCAGCAGCAGAAGGCCGCCGAGTCCGCAGCTCCTGCCGCTGCAAAAGCCGAAGCGCCAGCGCCCAAAGCTGCGCCGGCACCGCAGGCCGTCGCAGAGCCCGACCCGGAAGTACCCGCCGGCACCGAGATGGTGACGCAGACCATCCGTGAAGCCCTGCGCGATGCCATGGCCGAAGAGATGCGCCGCGACGCCGACGTCTTTGTGATGGGCGAAGAGGTCGCCGAATACCAAGGCGCCTACAAGGTGACGCAAGGGCTGCTTCAGGAATTCGGCGCCAAGCGCGTCATCGACACGCCGATCACCGAGCACGGCTTTGCTGGTATCGGCGTCGGCGCTGCGATGAGCGGGTTGAAGCCGATCGTCGAATTCATGACCTTCAACTTCGCCATGCAGGCGATCGACCAGATCATCAACTCCGCGGCCAAGACACTCTACATGTCCGGCGGCCAGATGGGCTGCTCGATCGTGTTCCGCGGGCCCAACGGCGCCGCTTCCCGCGTGGCCGCCCAGCACAGTCAGGACTATTCGTCCTGGTATTCGAACGTCCCGGGCCTCAAGGTCGTCGCACCGTTCTCGGCCGCTGATTACAAGGGCCTGCTCAAGGCTGCGATCCGCGATCCCAATCCGGTGATCTTCCTCGAGAACGAGATGCTCTACGGCCACACCGGTGAGGTGCCGAAGCTCGATGACTTCGTGATTCCGATCGGCAAGGCGCGCATCGTGCGCTCGGGCAGCCATGTCACGATCATCTCATGGTCGAACGGCATGAGCTACGCGCTGAAGGCCGCCGACGAACTCGCCAAGGACGGCATCGAGGCCGAGGTGATCGACCTGCGCACGCTGCGTCCGATGGACACCGAGACCATCGTCAACTCGGTCAAGAAGACCGGCCGCGCCGTCACGGTGGAAGAGGGCTGGGCCCAGAGCGGCGTCGGCGCCGAGATCACCGCGCGGATCATGGAGCATGCCTTCGACTATCTGGATGCGCCTGTAACCCGCGTCTCCGGCAAGGACGTGCCGATGCCCTATGCCGCGAACCTGGAAAAGCTCGCGCTGCCTTCGGCTGCCGAAGTTGTCGAGGCGGCCAAAGCCGTCTGCTACAGGTAGACCATGGCGGGTCCGAAGGAGCAGCCATTACCACCCGACGTCCTCGTCCGCGATGATGCGGTCGAGATCCTGCGCGTGTTCGTGCTGGACGGCGGGCTGTCGATGGCATTCCAGCGGGCCTTCGACGAGCCGGACATGTGGGGCCTGCTGCTCGTCGATCTCGCGCGTCACGCAGCGCGCGCCTATGCGCGCGAGAGCGAATACACCGAGGAGGACGCGCTGAACCGGATCATCGAGATGTTCCAGGCCGAGATCGAGCGTCCCACCGACACCGGCACCACGACGCCGCGCGGGAAGGGGCACTGACCGTGGCGATCGAATCCTATCATTTCGATTTTATGCTGGAGGCGATCCGCGAGGCGGAAGCCTCAATCGCGCAAGGCGGCCTGCCGATCGGCGCCGTGCTGACCCGCGACAACAAGGTGATCGCCCGCGGCCACAACAATCGCGTGCAGGAGAACAACCCGATCCTGCACGGCGAGATGAGCTGCCTGCGCGAGGCGGGTGCGATTTCGTTCCATGATACCGTCATGTACACCACGCTGTCGCCATGCGCGATGTGTGCCGGTGCGCTCGCGCTGTTCAAGGTCAAGCTCGTGGTGATCGGAGAGTCCGTCACCTTCGAGGGCTCCAAGGACATTCTCGACAAGTTCGGCATCCCCTGGATCGATCTTGCGGACGACCGCTCCATCACCATGATGAAGAACTGGCGTTCCATCCCTGCCAATGAGCGCCTGTGGCAGGGCGATATCGGCAACTAACCTGGTCTGTCCGTCTTCGGTCCGGAGACGGATTTTTGCAAAGTTCTTCTTGAGGTCAGCATGCCCATCAACATCCTGATGCCCGCTCTTTCGCCGACGATGGAGAAGGGCAACCTCGCCAAGTGGCTGAAGAAGGAAGGCGACAAGGTCAAATCCGGCGACGTCATCGCCGAGATCGAGACCGACAAGGCGACCATGGAGGTCGAGGCCATCGACGAGGGCACGATCGCCAGGATCCTCGTGCCCGAGGGTACGCAGGACGTCCCGGTCAATGACGTGATCGCGGTGCTGGCCGGCGAGGGCGAGGACGTGAAGGCGGCAGGTGCCGCCAAGCCCAGTGCTTCCGCCGCACCTCCGAAAGCTGCTGAAGCTCCCGCTGCTGCGTCGGCTCCTGCGCCTGCTGCGCCCAAGGCCGCGGCCGCCGCCGCACCTGCACCGCAGGCCGCAGTACCGGCTACGCAGAGCAACGGCCATGCTGGCCGCGTGTTCTCCTCGCCGCTGGCGCGCCGGCTCGCCAAGGAAGCCGGCCTCGACGTGTCGATGGTGACTGGCACCGGCCCGCATGGCCGCGTGGTGGCCCGCGACGTCGAGCAGGCCAAGTCCGGCAAGGGCCTCAAGGCTCCCGCGGCGACGCCGTCAGGCGCGCCCTCGACCGCGCCGACCATGTCGGACAAGCAGATTCTGTCGCTGTTCGAGCCGGGCTCTTACGAGGTCGTCCCGCATGACGGGATGCGCCGCACCATTGCCCAACGTTTGACCGCGTCGATCCAGAACGTCCCGCACTTCTACCTCACCATCGACTGCGACATCGGCAAGCTGCTTACTGCGCGCGAGGAGATCAATGCGGCTGCTCCCAAGGACAAGGAGAAGAAGCCGCTCTACAAGATCTCGGTCAACGACTTCGTCATCAAGGCGATGGCGGTCGCGCTGCAGAAGATCCCGAATTGCAATGTGAGCTGGACCGAATCCGGTATGGTCAAGCACCACCATTCCGACGTCGGCGTCGCCGTGGCGATGCCCGGCGGCCTGATCACGCCGATCATCCGCAAGGCCGAGACCAAGACGCTCTCGACCATCTCCAACGAGATGAAGGACTTTGCGACACGCGCCCGCTCGCGCAAGCTGAAGCCGGAAGAATACCAGGGCGGCACGACGGCCGTCTCCAACCTCGGCATGTTCGGCATCAGCCACTTCACCGCCGTGATCAACCCGCCGCATGCGACCATCCTCGCGGTCGGCACCAGCGAGGAGCGGCCTGTGGTCCGCGGCGGCAAGATCGAGATCGCGAACATGATGAGCGTGACCCTGTCCTGCGATCACCGTGCCATCGACGGCGCGCTCGGCGCCGAGCTGATCGGCGCCTTCAAGCAGCTGATCGAAAACCCCGTGATGATGATGGTGTAGCCCGGGGAGGCGCGGGGTGAATGCGAACGCGCTGGCCCTGGATCTCCGTGTTGCTCTCGGCCGTGGTTGCACTCAATCCGGTCGGGCTCGATATTCTGCATTCCGCGTTCTTTGCCGGCGAGCAGCTGGCACGGAGCATCGGCCAGGCGGTCATTCTGATCGCGCTGGCTATCATGGCCGGCGCGATCCTGCTCGAATGGCTGGTCAGGGTTTTGATTTCCAGGCGCCGCGCCCGCGGCACCTCTTGAGTTGAACGGGAGCCGCCATGGCCGATACATCCTTCGACATCATCATCATCGGCTCCGGTCCGGGCGGCTATGTCACCGCGATCCGCGCCGCCCAGCTCGGCTTCAAGGTCGCGATCGTCGAGAAATCCTATCTCGGCGGCATCTGCCTGAACTGGGGCTGCATCCCGACCAAAGCGCTGCTGCGCTCCGCCGAGATCTACCACTACATGCAGCACGCCAAGGATTACGGCCTGTCGGCCGATAACGTCTCGTTCGATCCGAAGGCCGTGGTGCAGCGCTCGCGCGGCGTCTCGAAGCGGCTGAACGACGGCGTCGGCTTCCTGATGAAGAAGAACAAGGTCAGCGTGATCTGGGGCGCGGCCTCGATCGACGCGCCCGGCAAAGTCACCGTGAAGAAGTCCGACGTCGAGGGCCCAAAGGGCACGCTGGGCGAGGGGACGTATCAGGCCAAGCACATCATCGTCGCGACCGGAGCACGGCCGCGGGTGCTGCCGGGACTCGAGCCGGACAAGAAGCTGATCTGGACCTACTTTGAAGCGATGGTGCCGGAGCGGATGCCGAAATCGCTACTGGTGATGGGCTCGGGCGCGATCGGGATCGAGTTCGCATCTTTCTTCAAGACGATGGGCTCCGATGTCACTGTCGTCGAGGTGCTGCCGCAGATCCTGCCCGTCGAGGACGCCGAGATTGCCGGGCTTGCCCGCAAGCGCCTCGAGAAGCAGGGCATCAAGATCCTCACCAACACGGGCGTGACGAAGCTGGAGAAGAAGAGCGACAGCGTGGTCGCGACGCTCGATGATGGCAAGGCGAAGCAGACCGCCGAGTTCGAGCGCGTGATCTCTGCCGTCGGCGTCGTCGGCAACATCGAGAATCTCGGTCTCGAAAAGCTCGGCGTCAAAACCGAGCGCGGCTGCATCGTGATCGACGGCTACGGCAAGACCAACGTTCCCGGCATCTATGCCATCGGTGACGTCGCGGGTCCCCCGATGCTGGCCCACAAGGCCGAGCATGAGGGCGTAATCTGCGTCGAGGCCATCAAGGGCCTGCATCCGCACCCCATGGACAAGCTGATGATCCCCGGCTGCACCTATTGCAACCCGCAGGTCGCCTCGGTCGGCCTGACCGAAGCCAAGGCCAAGGAGAATGGCCGCGAGATCCGCGTCGGCCGCTTCCCCTTCGTCGGCAACGGCAAGGCGATCGCGCTCGGCGAGGACCAGGGCCTGGTCAAGGTCATCTTCGACAAGAAGACCGGTCAGCTGCTCGGCGCCCACATGGTCGGCGCGGAGGTCACCGAGTTGATCCAGGGCTACGTCGTCGCCATGAACCTGGAGACGACGGAAGAGGAGCTGATGCACACCGTATTCCCGCATCCGACGCTGTCGGAGATGATGAAGGAAGCCGTGCTGGATGCGTATGGACGGGTGCTGAATATTTGACGGCCACTGCCGCCGTCATTGCGAGCGAAGCGAAGCAATCCAGACTGCCTCCGCGGAAAGATTCTGGATTGCTTCGCTGCGCTCGCAATGACGAGCGGAGGGATCTCTTTGCAAAACAAGAAGGAAACCACCCCATGCACGACAACGATAACCTCACCATCGAACGCCCGAGCTTCGTTACCCATCTCGAATGCGCGATGGAGGGCGACCATTATCCCGCCGACCAGGTCCACAACCTCTCCAAGGCCGGCAAGCCGCTCCTCGTGCGCTATGACCTCGCGGGCGTGAAAAAGGCGCTGACCAAGGACGCGCTGGCGCAGCGCCCTGCCGACATGTGGCGCTACCGCGAGCTGTTGCCGGTGCGCAAATGCAAGGACATTGTCTCGCTCGGCGAGGTCACCACGCCGCTGATCCGGCTGCCCAAGCTCGGCGCAAAGCTCGGCGGCGGCGAGATTATCGTCAAGGACGAGGGGCGGCTGCCGACCGGCTCGTTCAAGGCGCGCGGCCTCGTCATGGCGGTGTCGATGGGCAAGGCGCTCGGCATCAAGCACATGGCGATGCCGACCAACGGCAACGCCGGCGCGGCGCTCGCAGCCTATGCGACCTCCTGCGGCATCAAGACCACGATCTTCTGCCCGGCCGATACGCCCGAGGTGAACGTCAGCGAGATCGAGCTTCAGGGCGCGACCGTGTACCGCGTCAACGGCTATATCGACGATTGCGGCAAGATCGTCGGCGAGGGCAAGGCGAAAGTCGGCTGGTTCGACACCTCGACCTTGAAGGAGCCGTACCGGATCGAAGGCAAGAAGACGATGGGGCTCGAACTCGCCGAGCAGCTCGGCTGGGACGTGCCCGACGTGATCTTCTATCCGACCGGCGGCGGCACCGGCCTGATCGGGATGTGGAAGGCGTTCGACGAGCTCGAGAAGATCGGCTTCATCGGCTCGAAGCGCCCGCGCATGGTCGCGGTGCAGGCCTCCGGCTGCGCGCCGATGGTGCGCGCGTACGAAGCCGGCACCGAGCATGCCACGCGTTGGGAGGACGCTCACACCATCGCGTCAGGCATCCGCGTGCCGCAGGCGATCGGCGACTTTCTGATTCTGCGCGCGGTCCGCGAGAGCAAGGGTTTTGCCATCGCGGTCGACGACGACAAGATTTCGTCGGCGCTGAACGAGGTCGCGCGCGAGGAGGGGCTGCTGCTGTGCCCCGAAGGCGCTGCGACCTACGCCGCCTACAAGGACAGCCTCGCCGACGGCCGCGTCAGCAAAACCGACCGCGTGATGCTGTTCAATTGCGCCACCGGCCTGAAATATCCGCTGCCGCCGGTCACCCGGACGCTCGATCGCCACAAGCCGATCGACTATTCGCAGTTCTAGCGCGTCATTTCGCCTCTTCACGAACGATCCCTCTTCCCGTACGCGGGAAGAGACAAAAACAACAATGACATTGCTGGGGAGAACACAATGAAGGCCGCCTGGGCTGCGCTGATTGCTATTCTCGCTGTTGCAGGCGCCGCGCGCGCCGACGATTACCCTTCACGTCCCATCACCATCATCGTCCCCTTCGCGGCGGGCGGGCCCTCGGATGCGATGGCGCGCGTGCTCGCCGAGCGGATGCGGACATCGCTTGGGCAGCCGCTGGTGATCGAGAACGTCACTGGCGCGGGCGGCTCGATCGGCGTCGGCCGCGCCGTGCATTCGGCTCCCGACGGCTACACGATCTCGTTCGGCCATCTCGGCACCCACGTTGCCAACGGCGCCGTCTACAAGCTCAATTACGACCTGGTCGCGGACCTGGAGCCGGTGGTGCTGCTGCCGAGCAATCCGATGATCGTCGTCAGCAAGAACGCGGTGCCCGCAACCTCGCTGAAGGAGCTGCTGGACTGGCTGAAATCGCGGCCGTCGCCGCCGACCGCCGGCACTGCCGGCGCGGGTTCCGGCAGCCACATCGCCGGGGTCTATTTCGAGAGCGTCAGCGGCATCAAGCTGCAATACGTACCGTATCGCGGCACTGCGCCCGCCCTGAACGATCTGATCGCCGGCCAGATCGACGTCATCGTCGACCAGACCTCGAACTCCATTAACCAGGTTCGCGCCGGCACCATTCGCGCCTACGCCATCACCGACGACAAGCGCCTGTCCTCGGCCCCCGACATCCCGACGGCGGAGGAGGCGGGCCTGAAGGGGTTCAACATGACGCTGTGGTCCGGCATGTGGGTGCCGAAGAGCACGCCGAAGACGATCGTCGCCAAACTCAATGCCGCAGCCGTGGAAGCGCTGAACGATCCCGGCGTGAAGAAGCAGCTCGAAAGCCAGGGGCTGGAGATGACACCCCAGGATCAGCTCACGCCCGAAGCGCTTGGCGCGCGCCAGAAGGCGGAGATCGCGAAGTGGTGGCCGATGATCAAGGCGGCGAATATCAAGGTGGATTGAGGCGGCGCGGCGCTTGCGCGCCACACCCTTCGACCTCATCCTGAGGAGGCCGCAAAGCGGCCGTCTCGAAGGATGGCCGCGGGCAGCTGGGCCTTCATGGTTCGAGACGGCCGCTACGCGGCCTCCTCACCATGAGGATTGGAAGCGTTCACTCCGTCCCCGTAAATCCCACCGGCGTCGCCACGGCCGTCGCGTCCTTCGTCACCACACGCTGATCGCTCTTGCCGGCGATCATGCCGCTGCCCTCGAACCGGGCGCGGTAGACCAGCACGTTCTCGATCACGCGCTGGACGTAATTGCGCGTCTCCGACAGCGGGATGCGCTCCACCCAGTCGACCGGATCGACCTTGGGATCCCTGGGATCGCCGCGCGCTTGCACCCATTCGCGCACGCGGCCGCGGCCGGCATTGTAACCGGCGAAGGTCATGATCTGGTTGCCGCGGTATTCCGACATCAGCGCGCTGAGCTCGGCCGCGCCCATCTGCGTGTTGTAGACGGGATCGGAGACCATCTTGTCCCAATCATAGGTCAGGCCGAAGCGCTTTGCGGTGTCGCGGCCCGCTTCCGGCGTCACCTGCATCAGGCCGACTGCGTTGGCGGCCGATTTGTCGCGCTGGTCGAACGAGCTTTCGGTGCGTGCCACCGAATAGATCACGCTGGGCTCGATCGCGGGCGCGACCTGCTTATGTTCAGGGATACCGATGGTCGGGAAGGCGTAGTGATCGAGCGCGAGCCCGCGCGCCAGCGCCGACTTGCCGACCTCCAGCATCACGCGCGCATCGTTGCGCCGGCCGGCGAGCTCGCCGAGCGCTTCGAGTGCCGCGACGTCGGTGCTCTCCTTGGCGAAATCCTCGGCGTAGTAAAACACCATGTCGCGCTCACCGACGCCGTAGAGCATGTCGGCGGCGCGCACGCGCTCGTCCGCGGGCGGCGCGTCGACTGCTGCCAGGACGGGCGAGGGCGCGCGCAGCTCGATGCGGTCGAGACCGAGCCTGGCGCGGGCGAGCTGGCCGTAATAGGCGGTCGGATAGCGCGCCGCCGCCTGATAGCTCAGGCGCGCATCGGCCGGTGCGTTCATCGCCTCGGCCGCGCGGCCGCGCCAATAATGCGCGCGCGACAGCGCGATCGGATTGGCGGAGCCTTCGTCGATCGCGGCGAAGTGCGTCATCGCTGCCTTGGGATCGTCGAGATAGCGCAGCGCGATCCAGCCGCACATGAAGTGATAGTCGACACGATAGACTTCCATCGCAGGCACGGCCGCCGAGCGCACGACGTCGTAGGCGGTTTTGAACTTGCCCTGGTCGAGCAGCTTTCGCGCGAGCAGGCGGCGCTCGCGCCACCAGGCGTCGGTGTCTTGCGCCGCCATCGTATCGGGCGCGGCGGCCAGGATCACCTCGGCCGCGTCGTCGATGCGGTCATTCTGGAGATGCCATTGCGCGCGGCACAGCACATAGCCGAGGTCACGGCGCGCCTCGGCTGAGACGTCATCGAGGTAATCCTTGGCCTTGCTGGCCTTGCCGGTGACCGCGGCGCAGGCCTTGACGATCGCGAGCGCATCCTCGCCGAGGCGCTTGGCTGCGCGCCGCGCCCCCGCATAGTCCTTGGCGCCGAGGCGCTTGTCCATGCGGGCACGATGATCCTCACTGGTCAGGAGATCGCGAAACGCTTCGTAGGAATCTTCCTCGCTGCGTTCGGACAATTCGTCCGAGCGCCAGGCATTGCGCACCAGACGCGCGGCCCTGTCGCTGTCGCCCTCGGTCATCAGCACGCGGGCGAGCGCGAACTTGCCCTTGGCGCTGGTCGGCCGGTCCATCGTGAATGTGTGCACGGTCGCCGCGTCGGCCTTCTCCTGCCACAGCCGGGCCTCGGCGCGGCGGCGGAGCAGTGCGCTGCTCGGCCAGTCCGGATTGGCGGCGAGGAAGGCGGCGTAGCGCTTGAAATTCGCCGTGCTTTCGGAATGGCGCAGCATGAACCAGTCGGCGAGCTTCTGCCCCGCCGGGTCGGCAATGCGGTCGCGCGCCGCGCTCGCGTCCTCAGTCTTGCCCTTCCGCGCGAGATCGATGGCATCCTTCAACGCGGCGAGATCGCCGGTCAGCGGCGGGGCTGCCGGCTTGTCTGAAGGGGTGTCGTCCTGCTTCTTCGACTTGCGCTTGGCCTCGGCATGCTTGCCGTGCCGCGCCTTGCCGGCGGAGGCATGGCGCTGCTTGCCGGCTTTCGCCTCATGCGTCTTCTTCGGCGCGGACGATTTGGGCGCGGACGATTTGTGACTGCTCTTCGCTGCCAGCTCGGTAGGGATGAAGGCCAAAGCGGCCACGGCAACGACACACGCGAGCGAGCGTAGGCACTGGTTCATTCCGTGGTCCCCCTGCGAAACCAGTACAAACCAAAGTCCGCGACGAGATGCGGCTCGAGAATCAAAACGGCGTCAAAAATGGTGACACGACGTCGTTTCGCATCCTCAGGCTGTTCCAACAATGCGGCGAAATACGGATGGAGCCAGGGAACCTGTGCAACGGCGGGGCGAGCGGGTCTCTTAACCTTCATTAACGAACACGGCTCGCGCGACGGTTGCGACGGTTCAGGACGCCTCGGAGGGCCAGATTGCGCGTGTTCCCTCGGACAAATCCGGTGTATTGAGTTCCCTCAAACCATTCTTTCAGCCTTTGCCTCACACCCATGCCGCTTTTCAACCAGTCGATCCGGCGCAAAATCGTCGGCATCGCCCTCGGATTGATCGTCCTGATGCTCGTCACCTCGATCCTGTCGATGGTGATGTCGGGCCAGGTCGGCGTCCTACTCGACGAACTGACCAACCGCTACATTCCGGCCTATAGCCATCTTGCCCGCGCCAATATCCGCTCGCTGGAGCGGGCGCTGGCGCTGCGGCGAATGGTCATGACGAGGATGGGATCGGCGTCGGACGAGGAGGCCTACGCGGCGCGGCTTCGCGAGTTCGAGGCGTTGGACCGCAAGTTTGAGGAGGAGGCCGAGACCGCGCGCAAGCTCATCAACGCCATCATCGACGACCCCAGGACCTCTTCCGACAACGCCGCACTGGCACGGCTCGACGTTCGTATCGAGAGCGCTGTCACCGAGCTGCGGCGCAATCTGGACGAGGGCAATACGAAACTGCTCAAGCAGATCGAGGCCAAGGACATGGCCGAGGCCCGCGGCACCCTGGAACAACTCGACTTGCTGCGCGATGCGTTCAACCGGAAGGTCGACGCGATCCGCGGCGACATGCTGACGCAGGTCTTCTTTTCGACGTCGCAGGTGATCAGTCGGCAATACCAAGCGATTATCGTGTCGGGAGTCGTGACCCTGCTGGCAGCGGTGCTCGGATTTGCCTTTGCGCTTCTGGTGTCCAGCGGCATTACGCGCCCGGTGCGGCTGCTGCTCGCCGGCACCCGCGAGGTCGAGGCCGGCCGCTTCGACAAGACCATCACCGTCTCCACCCAGGACGAGATCGGCGAGCTGGCCGCAGCCTTCAACCGCATGACCGAGCAGCTCAGGCACAATGAGCGCGTCCGCGAGACGTTCGGTCGCTACATCGATCCCAAGGTGGTGCAGGGCCTGATCGATCGGCCAGAGGTCGCCATCGATGGCCAGCGCCGGGTGATGACCATCATGTTCTGCGACATGAGCGGCTTCACCGCGATGAGCGAGGGCATGACCCCGCGCGGCCTGGTCAGGGTGATGAACCATTATTTCACGATGATGTCCGGTCCGATCAGGAGCAATCGCGGCATCATCGACAAATATATCGGCGACGCCATCATGGCCTATTGGGGCCCGCCCTTCATCGAGGAGGACGAGCCGGCGCTGCTCGCAGGCCTTGCCGCCATCGACATGGCCGATCAGGTGCCCGCGCTGCAGAAGCAATTGCCGGATCTCCTCGGCATCCGCGCCATGCCGGGGCTTTGCGATCTGCGCATCGGCATCGCGACCGGAGAGGTCCTGACCGGGAGCATTGGCTCCGAGCTGATGATGAGCTTCACCGTGATGGGCGATGCGGTGAATCTCGCCTCGCGACTGGAGGCCGTCAACAAGACCTACGGCACCCGTATTCTGATCTCGCAGGCGACGGCGGACGCGATCGGCTCGCACCTCGAATTGCGCGAGGTCGATCGTCTTGCGGTCGCCGGCCAGAGCGTGCCGCAAACGATTTTCGAGGTGATGGGCCGGTCAGGCGAGCTCACTGCCGCGCATGAGAGCCTGCGTTCGCACTACGCCGGAGGCCTCGCCGCCTATCGAGCCCGCCGCTTCGACGAGGCCCGTGCCGCCTTCAACGTGGCACTTGAAGCCGTCCCCGGCGACGGCCCCTCGCGGGCAATGCTTACCCGCATCACGCAGTTCGAAGCCAATCCGCCGGGCGAGGGCTGGGACGGCGCGTGGCGGCTTGAGCAGAAATAGCCGGCCTCGCGGGAAAAATTGATTCTACTCGATAACGATGTTCGCCGTGACCTATTTCCCGGGCTTAGGTTTGGTGTCCTTGAGGCGTTTGATGGGGACACGCCGATGACAGAACTTGAGAACAGGCTCGAACGGTTCGAGACGCTCACCGCCGAATGCGAGCTGATCGCCAGGCTGGCCACCGACAGCACCAAGCGCGAGTTTTATCTGAAACTTTCGGAGCAGTACCGCCAATTGGCGGTGGACATGCGGCAGGCCATCGCGAGCAAAGCTGCGGCCTGACGCCGACAATCCGTTCTTAATACTTGGCGCGCATCCTCAATGCAGATGCGGGGACGCCTACGGCGATTTTCCGCTGTAGAAATGCCGGGCTCGTTGCGGTGCAGCGCGCCTCGCGAGATTGTTTTGTCGTGCGTTACAGGGCGATCCCATGCGCCTCCTTGTGGTGATCATGTTTGGACTCATGACGGCAGCCTGCAACCAGGAGCAGGACATCACCGGCACGACCCCGGTCTGCGCGATGCGGAACTACACCTCCTTCAATCCCCGCGACATGAACCAGTGCGTTGCCGCCTGCAAGGCGTGCGACCACGGCAACACGGTCACCTGCACCACGTCGTGCACGCTCAAGGGCGCCCACTGAGCCGCTCCGCCTCATGGTGACGACCTAGGGCGCCTTGACGGTGCCTCAACGGTGTTTTGGCACCGGAACGATTCACATGGATTAATCATTGAAGGGAAGGCAGGACGCGGAGTCCTTTGGAATGGGTATGCTCGATCCCGGTCGGTTCCTGGTGTCATGCTCGCATTGCGCGGCCTGGCCGATGGCGGCCAATGTGAAACGTTCGAGCTGGTCGGCTTCGCCAAATGAGGTCCGCTTCGTATGCCCGCGCTGCCGCCGCGAGGAGACCGCGATCATCTCCGCCTCCGGCGAGTTGACGCCGATCCGGCGCGTCGACGTCCCGCCGCGCGACGTCACCGCGGCTTGGGCTCAAGCCCAGCGCGCAAGAGGACGAGCGTAGCCCGCCCGTTTAAGGAGAAGAAGGGCGAGGCGCTGAGGTCTAGTCATGGCGATGACGGACCCAGCGCCGCAAGGCGACCGCCGTCCGGACCGTCACGACATACCCGAACGGCCGGGCGGCCTGATGTGACTTTCACGAAGTCGTCGCGGTTGCCCGTCGGGCAAAACACCTGACCATTTCTCGAGACCCCTGTGTCAATGCATACATACAAAAAGATTCCGTTTTACCGAAATTCGGTTTTGGCGTATGTGTCGCCCATCCCGGCTCATCCTTGAGGGGCGATCTCGTTGTCGTCTTGATTGCGAGCCGGGCTTGCGGTGGACGCGGCAGCGTCGGCATGAGAGTGCGGGCAGGGCGGGTAGTCCCTGTGAGCCCGTGGCCACGTGCGGACGAGCGGCGCTGTGAGTTCGTCTCGTCGGTATTTCGATGGCTACGTGCACGATGCCATCGAACCCTGCGGCGAAATGGCGAATGCGCGTACGGCAAAACCGTGTGGTCCTGGCCGTCGTTGCTACGGTCAAGTTTTCGCGGAGGTGTGTGCGAGCCCAACCGGGCAGACAGCATCATCAAATTCGCGAGGCGAGGGAGGCCAGAAGGAGAGTTCGGCTCCCGGGAGAGCACGGCATAAGCCGTCCGACCATCGCGCAGGGAAGGCCGAGTGATTGGCTACACCTGTATGCTGCTGTGCGGTTTTCCTGCGTGTGCTTTTCGCGCAGCGGACCGCGGGTGCGAGGTCAGCACCCGGCCTTCCCTGCGCCCTCTTGGATTTGAGGGCGGAGTGACGAAGCAAAACTCGGGCGAAATCAGCCGCGAGAACGCGAAGGCATGTCTTCAAGTTGAGTCTGCATTGGAGGAAGGCGATGCCGCCCCTTGCTCCGTCATTGCTGTGCATGTTCACTAATTCGCTGATCGAATTCATCCTGTACGGGGAGGATTTAGCGCGTCCGGACAAGCGGGGAAGGCGCCGACTCACCCTGGCTGCGCCTCGTCGGCGCGCCGAAGTTGTGGCGCAGGCACGTACTGGAAACCTGAAGTTGTGGATTGTCCTCCCGCCGGGGGTATCGCAGTAAGCTCAGTCGTGTCCTCCCGGCCACGATTGTGCCGTCCGCGCAACACTGCTCACAGATTTAACCATCATCTCTGTCCGTTCGCATCGACGCCGCTTTTTGGCCACACCCGAACATGAATAAAATCACTCAAATGTTTTAGCGGCAGCGGTGGTCCTGGAAGGCGACGGGAAATCCCCAAGGTCGATTCAAAAGGTCGATTAAATCTTGGCTCTGATTTTTCGGGTCTGAAAGGGTTGGCCGGGGAAACTGGTTGGCGATGGACGCGAAGAGCAACATCAAGCAGAGGCTGCCGAGCCGTCACGTGACGGAAGGCCCTGCGCGCGCGCCCCATCGGTCCTACCTCTACGCCATGGGTCTGACCACCGACCAGATCCACCAGCCCTTCGTCGGCGTCGCCTCGTGCTGGAACGAGGCCGCGCCCTGCAACATCTCCCTGATGCGCCAGGCGCAGGCGGTGAAGAAGGGCGTCGCAGCCGCCGGCGGCACGCCGCGCGAGTTCTGCACCATCACCGTGACCGACGGCATCGCCATGGGCCATGACGGCATGCGCTCCTCGCTGCCGTCGCGGGAATGCATCGCCGATTCCGTCGAATTGACGATCCGCGGCCACGCCTATGACGCCCTCGTTGGCCTCGCCGGCTGCGACAAGTCGCTCCCGGGCATGATGATGGCGATGGTCCGCCTCAACGTGCCCTCGATCTTCATCTATGGCGGCTCGATCCTGCCCGGCAATTTCCGGGGCCAGCAGGTCACCGTGCAGGACATGTTCGAAGCCGTCGGCAAGCACTCGGTCGGCGCGATGTCGGACGAGGACCTCGACGAGATTGAGCGCGTGGCGTGCCCTTCGGCGGGCGCCTGCGGCGCCCAGTTCACAGCCAACACGATGGCGACCGTCTCCGAGGCGATCGGGCTGGCGCTGCCGTACTCGGCCGGTGCTCCGGCACCCTATGAAATTCGCGACGCCTTCTGCATGACCGCGGGCGAGCAGGTCATGGAGCTGATCGCCCAAAACATCCGGCCGCGCGACATCGTCACCCTCAAGGCGCTGGAGAATGCCGCTGCCGTGGTCGCCGCGTCCGGTGGCTCGACCAATGCTGCACTGCACCTGCCAGCAATCGCGCACGAGTGCGGCATCAAGTTCGACCTGTTCGACGTCGCCGAAATCTTCAAAAAGACACCGTACGTCGCGGATTTGAAGCCGGGCGGCCGTTATGTCGCCAAAGACATGTTTGAAGTAGGTGGCATACCGCTTCTGATGAAGACGCTGCTCGACAACGGATTTCTCCACGGTGACTGCATGACCGTCACCGGTCGAACGATCGCCGAAAACCTCAAAAGCGTGAAGTGGAATCCGCACCAGGACGTGGTGCACCCGGCAGACAAGCCCATCACCGTCACGGGCGGTGTGGTTGGTCTGAAGGGCAATCTGGCGCCAGAAGGTGCGATCGTGAAAGTCGCGGGAATGTCCAACCTCAGGTTCACCGGTCCGGCCAGGTGCTTCGACCGTGAGGAGGATGCTTTCGAGGCCGTCCAGAAGCGCACCTACCGCGAAGGCGAAGTCATCGTGATCCGCTACGAGGGGCCGAAGGGCGGCCCCGGCATGCGGGAAATGCTCCAGACCACCGCGGCGCTGACCGGCCAGGGCATGGGCGGCAAGATCGCGCTCATCACCGACGGCCGCTTCTCCGGCGCCACCCGTGGCTTCTGCATCGGCCATGTCGGGCCGGAAGCCGCCATCGGCGGCCCCATCGGGCTGCTCGAGGACGGCGATATAATCGAGATCGACGCGGTCGCCGGTACCCTTAACGTAAAATTGAGCGACCAGGAGCTTGCCCAGCGCAAGACCAAATGGACCGCTCGCGCGACTAACCACACGACGGGCGCGCTCTGGAAATATGCTCAGCAGGTTGGACCAGCGGTCGGTGGGGCAGTGACCCATCCGGGCGGCGCGCACGAGAAACAGTGCTATGCGGACATCTAGGCGTACCATCGTTGCGTTTGTGTTGGGGGCTACCGCGCTGGCCGCGCCGGCGCTCGCCTTTGACGGCGCACCCGTCAGCCCCAAGGATGCGACCATCCCGGTGGTCACGAGCTTGCCGGGTGCAGCGGGCAAGGTCCGCAATGTGCCGCCAGCGGTCGTGCCCCAGGAAACCTCGCTCAGCGCCCTGCAATATGCCGCGGAGGGGGGCCACCCCATCGCGCAGTGGAAGCTCGGCCGCATGTACGCCAATGGCGACGGCGTCGCCCAGGACGATGTGCGTGCGTTCGAGTATTTCACCCGCATCGCCAACGCGCACGCCGAGGACAGCCCGTCGGCGCCGCAGGCGCAGATCGTCGCCAACGCCTTTGTGGCGCTCGGCCGCTATTATCTTAGCGGTATCCCGAATTCGAAGGTCAAGCCGGACCAGGAGCGGGCGCGGGAGATGTTCTCCTATGCCGCGTCCTATTTCGGCAACGCGGATGCGCAATACGATCTCGCCCGCCTGTACCTGAAGACGCCAGACGCTTCGCGCGAGGATTTCCGCTATGGCGCGCGCTGGCTTGGGCTCGCCGCGCAGAAGGGCCAGCACGAAGCCCAGGCGCTGCTCGGCCAGATGCTGTTCAACGGCGACCGCCTGCCGCGGCAGGCCGCGCGCGGCCTGATGTGGCTGACGCTGGCGCGCGACAGCGCAGGCAGCGACGAGACCTGGATCAAGGAAAACTACAACCGCGCCTTCGCAAAGGCCTCCGACGACGATCGCGCCATGTGCCTGCAGATGCTAGAGCAATGGGTGCAGGGTCGCCGGGAGTGATGGGTTGAGGCGGCCTCACGCCGCCTCAAGGTCGAGATCCGCCCACACCGGCACGTGGTCCGACGGCTTCTCCCAGCTGCGCACATAGCTGTCGATGCCGACATTGGCGAGCCGGTCGCTGGCCTGTGGCGACAGCAGAAGGTGGTCGATCCGGAGGCCATGGTTCTTCTGCCAGGCGCCGGCCTGGTAATCCCAGAACGTGTAGAGCCCGGGCTCGTCGGTGACGGCCCGAAGCGCATCGGTCAGGCCGAGGCCGAGCAGGGACTGAAAACTCTCCCGCGTCTCGGCCTTGAACAGGGCGTCCTCGGTCCAGGCGGCGGGATTATGGACGTCCCGGGCATGCGGGATGACGTTGAAGTCGCCTGCGAGGATCAGCGGCTCCTCGGTCTTGAGGCGCTCCTTCGAATACTCAAGAAGCCGCGACATCCATTTGAGCTTGTAGGGATATTTCTCGGTCCCGACCGGGTTGCCGTTGGGCAGGTAGAGGCAGGCGACGCGCAGCACTCCGCGCTTGAGCGTCACCACGCCTTCGAGAAAGCGGGCATGCGCATCCTCGTCGTCGCCGGCCAGCCCCGACTTGGTCTCGTCGAACCGGAGTTTCGAGAGCAGGGCGACACCGTTAAACGTCTTCTGCCCGTGGGTGACCACGTTGTAGCCGAGCGCCTCGATCTCCAGCCGCGGGAACGCCTCGTCGACGCATTTGATCTCCTGCAGGCAGACGATGTCCGGCTGGCACTCCTTCAGCCAGGTCAGGAGGAGATCGATCCGCTGCCGGACCGAGTTCACGTTCCACGTGGCTATTCTGATGGGCATCTTGGCGGCTCCGGGCAGGGGCCATGGTTAGAACAAAATGCAAACGCGCCCGTCAAGGACGCTGCGAAATCTCCCACAAAATTAACCCGGCTTAAGTCGGGCCTGGGCCATTGATCGTGAAAAGGTTTTCGAATGGGACGGCCCGACAAATCCATGAAGCGAACCGAGCCCCGCGACGGGTTGATCGGCGCGTTCCTGTACTGGCTCGGAGGCTACGAGATCGAGGACGGCCTGACCGCCGGTCTCAGCGAGCGCGAGCTGAGCCGCATCCGCGCCAAGCAGATCGATGCGGTAATACGCTTGATCCCGGTGACGATGGCCGTCACCATGCTCAACGTCGCCGTTGTGCTGATTCTGTTCTGGGGCAGGGGCTGGAACGACTTTCTCGCGATCTGGGGCATGACCCTCGCGACTGCCGCCTCGCTCGCGGTGCGCGCGTGGCGGCGCTCCCACCAGAGCCCGCCGCAGGAAGCCTCGCCCCGCGCCGCGCGGCAGATGTTGCGGCAGGCGTTTTTCCTCGCCGCGATCTGGGGCACGCTGCCGGTCGCGCTGTTCAGCCGCATCGAGCCGACCGGCCAGCTCGTCCTGGCCTGCCTGATGGTCGGTATGATGTCCGGCGGTGCCTTCACGCTCTCGACCTTCCCGCGCGCGGGCCTCGTCTATCTCGCGACGACGACGATCGCCTGCGTCGCGGCGTTGCTGTCGTGCGGCGCCGGGCCGTATCTCGTGACCGCGGTGTTCCTGCTGCTGTTCGCATTCTTCATGGCGCGCAACATCGTCTCCCAAGGCAATCTGTTTCTCGGCAATCTCAAGGCCCAGCTCGAGCTCGAGCGGCAGACCGAGATCATTTCGCTGTTGCTGAAGGATTTTCAGGAGAACGCCAGCGACTGGCTGTGGCAGACCGACGCCGAGGGGCATTTGGTCGATGTGCCCGAGCGCTTCGCCGCGGTCGCACAGCTGCCGCTGCCGCTGCTGAAGGGCGCGCATTTCGCCGACGTGCTCGACATGCTGTGCCCCGAAGACAAGAGCGCGGCCTACAACGTCGTCGGCCTGATGGAGCACGCCGAACCGCTTCACGAGATGAACCTCAAGGTCGTCGCCGGCGGCGAGGCGCGGCTGTGGTCGCTCACTGCGAAGCCGGCCTACGACCGCGACGGTCAATTCCTCGGCTATCGCGGCTTCGGCCGCGACGTGACCGAGCGCTGGCGCGCGGAAAAGGCTGAGGCCGAGAGCCGCGCCAAATCGGATTTCCTCGCGGTCATGAGCCACGAGATCCGCACGCCGATGAACGGCGTGCTCGGGCTTGCCAGCATGCTGCTGGAGACAAAACTTGATCCGGAACAGCGCGAGGCCGTCACCACGATCCGCGAGTCTGGTGACAATCTCCAGCGCATCCTCAATGACATCCTCGACCTCTCCAAGCTCGAGGCCGGGCGCTTCGCGTTCGAGGTGATCGACTTCGCGCCGCAGGCGCTGGTCGAGGCAGTGGCGACCGTGGTGCGCGCGAGCGCCAAGAGCAAGGGGCTCGTGGTCAAGGTCGAACTCGATCCCAACCTGCCGCCGACGCTGCGCGGCGATGTCGCGCGTATCCGCCAGGTCCTGCTCAATCTCGCCTCGAACGCGGTGAAGTTCACCGACGCAGGCGAAGTCACGATCGCAGCTGTCTGTCAGGCCCGCCGCGATCTGCTCGCCACCGTCGAATGGAGCGTGACCGACAGCGGCATCGGCATCGCCCCCGAGAAGCTCGCCCAGCTCTTCTCCGACTTCGCCCAGGCCGACGCCTCGATCAGCCGCCGCTTCGGCGGCACCGGGCTTGGGCTTGCGATCTCCCGGCGCATCATCGAGCAGATGGGCGGCACCATCGGCGTCACCTCGACGCCGGGCGAAGGCTCGACCTTCCGCTTCACGTTGGTGCTGCCGTGGAGCCAGGTGCAAACGTCCGATCACGACGCAGGCCGCGAGGAAGCCGACGATCTCAAGGCGCGCATCGCGGGCCTCGACCGACCGCTGAAGGTGCTGGTCGCCGAGGACGACGCCGTCAACCGCATGGTCGTGAGCAAGATGCTCGGTGCCTTCGACGTCGAGTTGCGCGTGGTGACCGACGGTGTCGAAGCCGTCGCGGCCGTGTCCGAAGGCGATTACGATATTGTGCTGATGGACGTGCGCATGCCCGAGATGGACGGCCTTGCCGCGACCCGCGCGATCCGCGCCGAAGGCGGACGCTTCGCGGCCTTGCCGATCGTCGCGCTGACCGCCAATGCCTTCCCCGAGGACGTCAGGATCTGCCGCGAGGCCGGCATGTCGGACTTCCTGGCCAAACCGCTGCGCAAGCCCGCGCTGGTCACGGCGCTGCTGCGTGCGCTGGACGGCCAATGGGTGTCGGAGGACGCTCCGCTTCAGCCAGAGCAGATGCCGGTCGAGTCGGACTGGACGGACGAGGAAAGGCAGATCACCGGCGCTTAGCCGGCGACGTCAGATCGAGAAGCTGGTCCCGCAGCCGCAGGACGCTGTGGCGTTCGGATTGTTGACGCGGAACGAGGCGCCGATCAGGTCGTCGACGAAATCGACCTGCGACCCCGCCAGGAACGGCTGCGAGGCGGAATCGACCAGCACCACCGCATTGTCCTGCTCGATCACGAGATCGTCGTCGGTGCGGGCACGGTCGATGTCGAACTTGTACTGGAAACCGGAACAGCCGCCGCCCTCGACCGAGATCCGCAGCATCGCGCCAGACCCTTCGCCCTTGAGGATCTCCCCAATCCGGCGCGCGGCCTTGTCACTGATGGTCACGTCAGTCGTCATCGTTCGTCTCCGATAGCCCCGCGGTCACCTGAAGGTAGCCTGCCCAATTCAGTTGGTATCCCGCGTCCGGCATAGTTATGTGCCACCATACGCAGAATCAAATGGATAGGGACTAAATTCGCCGTGTCCGTCGGAATGGCTGCCCCCCACGCGCCCTATGCCTGCGATCCCGATCGCAGCCGCGGCCGGCTGGTCGCGGAACCGCCGAGCCGGACCCGCAGCCCGTTCCGGCGGGATTGCGACCGGGTCATCCATTCCACCGCGTTCCGCCGGCTGAAGTACAAGACCCAGGTGTTCGTGTTCCACGAGGGCGATCACTACCGCACCCGACTGACCCATTCGCTGGAGGTGGCGCAGATCGCCCGGGCGCTGGCGCGGCAGCTCGGGCTCGACGAGGACCTCACGGAAACCCTGGCGCTCGCCCACGATCTTGGCCATCCGCCGTTCGGGCATGCCGGCGAGCGGGCGCTGGACGCCTGCCTGAAGGATTTCGGCGGCTTCGACCACAACGCCCAGACGCTCCGCGTCGTTGCAGCGCTGGAACATCGCTATCCCGAATTCGACGGGCTCAACCTGACCTGGGAGTCGCTGGAGGGCATCGTCAAGCACAATGGCCCGCTGACCGATCGCAGCGGTGCGCCGGTCGGGCGCTATCGCGAGCACGGCATTCCGATCGGCATCGCCGACTACATCGACGCCTACGATCTCGAATTATGGAGTTTCGCCTCGCTGGAGGCACAGGTCGCCGCGATCGCCGACGACATCGCCTATGATGCCCACGATATCGACGACGGCCTGCGCGCCGGCCTGTTTCACCTCGACGACCTCAAGGTGATGCCGCTGACCGCGGAGATCATCGCCGAGACTTCAGCGCACTATCCCGATCTCGAAGACGTCAGGCGCGGTGCCGAGCTGGTGCGTGAGCTGATCTCACACCTGATCGGTGCCGTGTTCGCCGAGGCGCAGACAAACCTTGCCGCCGTGAAACCGCAATCCGCCCAGGACGTGCGCCAGCAGAGCCGGGCATTGATCGCGTTCCCCGCCGCGGTCGCCGAGGAGGAGGCTGCCATCAAGCGCTTTCTCTATCAGCACATGTACCGCCACAAGCGGGTCATGCGGGTGATGAGCGAGGCGGAACAGATCCTGTTCGACCTGTTCGCAAAATACCTGACATCGCCCGGCGAGCTGCCGCCGGAATGGCTGGTCGGGGCGGAGGCGGACAACGAGGGCGACCGGGCCCGGCGGATCGGGAATTTCATTGCAGGAATGACCGACCGTTTCGCCCTGACCGAGCACCAGCGGCTCTTTGACTCGACCCCGGATTTGCGTTAGGCGGCGCCCATGCCCGACACATCCTCAGCACTGCACCTGTTCGCCGACGTGCTCGCACGCGTGCACGCGGTCTGCCGCGCGCTTGCGGCGGAAGCCAACTGGCCCGAGGGCATCGATTTCTCGCGCGTGGTGGTCGAGCCGCCGCGCGATGCCTCCCATGGCGACATGGCGACCAACGCGGCCATGGTGCTTGCGAAAGAGGCAAAGACAAAGCCGCGCGATCTCGCCGAGCAGATCGCCGAACGGCTGCGCGCGGACCCGCTGATCACGAAGGTCGACGTCGCCGGTCCGGGCTTCATCAACCTGACGCTGAAGCCGGCCGCATGGGCCGAGGCACTGCGGACCGTGCTGCGCGAGGGCGCCGATTACGGCCGCGTCCGCGGCGGCTCCAAGGTCAACGTCGAATATGTCTCCGCCAACCCGACCGGACCGATGCACGTCGGCCATTGCCGCGGCGCCGTGTTCGGCGACGCGCTGGCGAGCCTGCTCGAGTTCGCAGGCCGCGACGTCACGCGCGAATATTACATTAACGATGCCGGCGCCCAGGTCGACGTGCTCGCACGCTCCGCGTTCCTCAGGTATCGCGAGGCGCTCGGTGAGGACATCGGCGCGATCCCGGAAGGTCTTTATCCCGGCGACTATCTGAAGCCCGTTGGGCAGGCGCTGGCCAAAGAGCACGGCGACAAGCTCCTCGCCATGAGCGAGGGCGCGTGGCTGCCGGCGGTACGCGCCAAGGCGATCGCGATGATGATGGACGAGATCAAGGACGATCTCGCTGCGCTCAACATCCGCCACGACGTGTTCTTCTCGGAGCGCTCGCTGCAGGACGCCGGCAACAACAAGGTCGCCGAGACCATCGATTTCCTGCGCGCCAAGGGCGACATCTACCTAGGCCGTCTGCCGCCGCCAAAGGGGGCCCCGGCCGAGGATTGGGAAGATCGCGAGCAGTTGCTGTTCAAGGCGACCGCCTATGGCGACGACGTCGATCGCCCGCTGATCAAGTCCGACAATTCCTACACCTACTTCGCCGCCGACATCGCCTACCACAAGAACAAGTTCGACCGCGGCTTTGCGGAGATGATCGACGTCTGGGGCGCCGATCATGGCGGTTATATCAAGCGCATGCAGGCGGCGGTGAAGGCGACGACCTCCGGCAAGGGGGCGCTCGACGTCAAGATCGTCCAGCTCGTGAAGTTGCTGCGCAACGGCGAGCCGGTGAAAATGTCCAAGCGGAGCGGGGACTTCGTCACCTTGCGTGAGGTGGTGGATGAAGTCGGCCAGGACGCCGTCCGCTTCATGATGCTCTACCGCAAGAACGACGCGGTGCTCGACTTCGACCTCGCCAAGGTCATGGAACAGTCGCGCGACAACCCGGTGTTCTACGTGCAGTATGGCCACGCCCGCGGCCATTCGATCTTCCGCAACGCCCGGGCCGAGGTGTTTCCGGAACTGCCTCAGGATGCGGCAAAGCGCATCGCCTGGCTTGGTGAGTCGGCGGTGGAACGGCTGTCGGACCCGGCTGAACTCGAGCTTCTTAAGCGGCTCGCAATTTTTCCGCGCATGCTGGAAGCGGCCGCAAGCGCCCACGAGCCGCACCGAATTGCCTTCTATCTCTATGATTTAGCCAGCGAATTTCATGCACTTTGGACGAAGGGGCGCGATTTGCCCTATTTACGCTTCATTATCAATAATGATGCAGATCTAACGAAGGCGCGACTGGCCATGGTCCAGGGCGTCGTCTCTGTCCTGGCATCGGGCCTCGCCATCCTCGGCGTCCATGCTCCGGACGAGATGCGGTAGTTTGGGGCGAACTACTTAAGGGATTTCGGGGGTAACCGGCAGAAGCCGGATCGCTTAGACTTGGTTGAAAGCCTTGTGGGTCGAAAGCCGTGCCTTGGTCGAGGGGCGCGCGGCTTTCCCGAAGGGACGCATCATCACGATGGCCGAACGATATCAGGACAGACCGTTTCCTTCCGATGACTATGGTCGCGGTGGCGATCAGCATGGGAGCGGCGATCCCTTGGCCGAACTTGCCCGCCTGATCGGGCAAACCGATCCGTTCGCAGCGCAAGGGCGGCCGGGCGCACACCCGCCTGCAGCACCTGCGCCTGCCCAGAGCTATCAGCACGACGACTATCGCCAGGACGACTATCGCCAGGACGATGACCAGCAGGACTATGCCGAGCAGGCCCCGCCGCCGCCCGGACCGCCCTCATGGATGCGGCGCGCCAATGTGCAGCCGCAGACGGCGCCAGCTGAGCTTGCCTATCCCGCTTCCGTAAACCCGGTTCATCCACTGCATCGTTATTCAGCCCAGCCGACTGCGCCCGAGCCTGAACCTGATTTTCGTCAGCCGCCGGCCTATCCGGATCAGGCCTTTCAAGCTCCTGCTTATCAAGCTCCTGCCTATCAGGATCAGGCCTACCAGCAGCACGATCAGGCTTACCAAGAGCAAGCCTATCAGCAGCAAGCCTATCAGCAGCCCGATCCGGCGCGGTACGACGATGCGCTCTACGGACGGCTGGAGGCGGGCGAGCAGGACTATCAGCGCGATCCCGCCTATCCCGACGATCCATACGCGTTCCAGAGCGATTATCCCGAGGCCGATCTCGACGAGCCGAAGAAGCAGCGCGGCGGCATGATGACGGTCGCGGCGATCGTGGCGCTTGCCGTCGTCGGCACCGGCGCTGCGTTCGCCTACAAGACCTATGTGGGCTCACCCCGCAGCGGCGAGCCGCCGATCATCAAGGCCGACAACACGCCGACCAAAATCGTGCCGGCGCCGTCGGACTCCTCGGCCAAGGTGCCGGACCGCATGGTCACCGGAGATGGCGCCGAGAAGATCGTGCCGCGCGAGGAGGCGCCTGTCGACGTCAACGCCAAGGCGGGAGGTCCCCGCGTGGTGTTCCCGCCGCTGAACCAGAACGCGAACCCGCCGCCGGTCGCAAGCGTCTCGCCGTCCAGCATTCCGTTGTCGAGTGCGGGACCGAATCCGAGCAACGGCACGCTGCCGAACAATTCGCCGCGCGCGATTAGGACCGTGGCCGTGAAGGGCGATCAGACCGACGCCACCGCGTCGCAAGCGGCCACGGCCGCGAAGCCGGCAGCTCTCCCGAAGCCCGTTGCGGCACCGGCTCCACCACGCACGCCGCCGACCTCCGCCAATGCCAGTGCCAATCAGCCGCTCTCGCTGGCGCCGCAATCGGCGCCGGCTGCGGAGCCGCAGCAGCGGATGGCTGCGACCAATCCGACGCAAATTGCGCCCGCGAGCAGCGGTGGCGGCGGTTACGTCGTGCAGGTCTCCTCGCAGCAGACCGAGGATAGCGCTCACGCCTCCTACCGCGTGCTTCAGGGCAAATACGGCAGCGTACTTGGCTCCCGCGCACCGGTGGTCAAGCGGGTCGACCTGACCGATAAGGGCAAGGGAATCGTCTACCGCGCCTTCGCTGGGCCCTACGGCTCGCTCGAAGAGGCGAACCAGGCCTGCAACAGTTTGAAATCCGCTGGCCTGTCTGCCTGCTTCGTCCAGAGGAATTAACGGCCGTTTCCTTGACCCTCTCGCGGGTCGGGGTTAATCGGCCGTATGAGCACGCGGGCCTTCATTACCGGCGTTTCCGGAACGGAACTAACCGCCGCTGAGCGGGAGTTTATCCGCAGCGAACGCCCATGGGGTTTCATCCTCTTCAAGCGCAACGTCGAGACGCCGGCTCAAGTTGCTGCACTCGTTGCGGAATTGCGGGCGGTTGCGGGCTCTCCTGATGCCCCTGTCCTGATCGACCAGGAGGGTGGCCGGGTGCAGCGGCTGGGCCCGCCGCATTGGCCGGTCTATCCGCCGGGCGCTATTTTCGCCGGCCTCTACGATACTGATTCGGCGCTCGGGCTGACGGCCGCGCGCCTCAGCGCCCGGCTGATTGCGGCCGATCTCGCAGATCTCGGCATTACCGTGGATTGCTTGCCGCTGGCCGATGTGCCGGTGGCTGGCGCCGACGCCGTCATCGGGAACAGGGCCTACGGCACCGAACCGGGCAAGGTCGCCGCGATCGCCCGCGCCGTCACCGAGGGCCTCGAAGAGGGCGGCGTGCTGCCGGTGCTCAAGCACATCCCCGGCCATGGCCGAGCTACGGCCGATACCCATTTCAATCTGCCGACGGTCGACACGTCGCGAGACGAACTGGATCGCACCGACTTCGCGGCGTTCAAGCCTTTGGCGGATTTGCCGATGGCCATGACTGCACATGTTGTGTTTAGCGCGGTCGACCCCGCCCATCCGGCGACGACATCTGCGACAATGATCGCTGAGGTGATTCGCGGCACAATCGGGTTCCAGGGTTTGTTAATGAGTGATGACGTGTCGATGAATGCGCTGTCGGGCAATATCGCCGAGCGGACCCGCGCGATTTTTGCGGCCGGTTGCGACATGGCCCTGCATTGCAACGGCAACATCGAGGAGATGCGTGAGGTCGCCGGCCAGACACCCGAACTGGCGGGCAGGGCGCTGGAGCGGGCGAAGGCCGCGCTCGCGGCGCGCAAGGGACCGCAGCCGTTCGATCGCGCGGCCGCACGCGCCGAACTGGACGCATTGATCGCACGGGCAAACACGGCATCGGCATGACCGCAGAAATCCTATCGTTTGAAACCGGGCGCCCCGCAGAGCTCGCCGAGGGTGAGCCGGCGTTGGTGGTGGACGTCGAGGGTTATGAAGGTCCGCTCGACCTGCTGCTCGCACTGGCGCGGCAGCAGAAGGTCGATCTCGCCAAGATATCGATCCTGGCGCTCGCCGACCAGTATCTTCACTTCATCGAAGCCGCGCGAAAGATCCGCCTCGAGCTTGCCGCCGACTATCTCGTGATGGCGGCCTGGCTCGCCTTCCTGAAATCGCGCCTGCTGCTGCCGGAGCCGCCGAGTGCGGAAGGCCCGAGCGCCGAGCAGATGGCGACGGCGCTCGCCAACCGCCTGCGCCGGCTGGAGGCCATTCGTGAAGCCGCCAACCGGCTGATGAACCGGCAGCAATTGCTGCGCGACATCTTCCCGCGCGGCGAGCCCGAGCAGATCGCCGAGATCAGGCATCCGAAATACACCGCAACGCTCTATGACCTGCTCACCGCTTACGCCGCGCAGCGCCAGTCGCGCGTGCTGGCGAGCGTGCATCTGGCCAAGCGCACGGTGTGGTCGCTCGCCGAGGCGCGCGCCACGCTGGAGCGACTTGTCGGCAGCATCAGCGAGCAGGACGATTGGGGCGTTCTCGACGATTTTCTGCTGCAGCACGTCGCCGATCCGACGCAGCGCGCGACGGTGCTCGCCTCGAGTTTCGCGGCCGCGCTCGAGCTGGTGCGCGAAGGTCAGCTCGAGCTGAATCAGAAAGAGGCGTTTGCGCCCATCTATTTCCGGAAGGGGCGCCCCAAGCCGGTCATGGACGCAGCTCCTGCGCCCGATGCGCCGGTCGCTTAAGTGCAACAAGGAGAATCTGCCATGGCAAGCCTGGCTGAAGTGCGGGTAGAAGAGGCCGAGCCGATGGAGAACGAGTCCCAGGCACGTCCCGAAGAATTGCGGCTGCTGGAAGCGCTGCTGTTCGCTTCGAATGAACCGCTGGACACCGCGACGCTGGCCAAGCGCATGCCCGAGGGCGTGGACGTGAAGGCTGCGCTCGAGCAGTTGCAGGCCGACTATTCGCTGCGCGGCGTGAATCTCGTGCGGGTCGCCAACAAATGGACCTTCCGCACGGCGGGCGATCTCGCCTGGTTGATGACCCGCGAGAGCACCGAGACCCGCCGCCTGTCGCGCGCCGCGATCGAGGTGCTGGCGATCATCGCCTATCACCAGCCGGTGACGCGCGCCGAGATCGAGGAGATCCGTGGCGTCGTCACTTCGAAGGGCACGCTGGACGTGCTGCTGGAAACCGGCTGGATCAAGCCGCGCGGCCGTCGCAAGACGCCGGGCCGTCCCTTGACCTTCGGAACCACTGAGGACTTCCTGTCGCAATTCACTCTGGAACAGCTCGGCGATCTGCCGGGTCTGGAGGAGCTGAAGGGCACGGGCCTGCTGGATTCGCGTCTGCCGACCGGATTCAGCGTGCCGACGCCGTCGGATGACCCGACTTTGCGTGAGGACGAGGATCCGCTGGAACCGGGCGAGGACCTTGATCTCGCGCTGGCGCCCGCGGTCGAGCCCGAGACGCCCCCGGAAGGCGGCAATGAGGGCGGCGAGGGCGGCAGCGAGGACTGACGCCCCAACCTTCTACTGGCCCCCTGCGACCAGTTAACACTAGCAAAATTACGTAGCGCCAACAGCGAATTGGCGCTGCCTTGGTCCTTGTTTTTGACACCTGCCAAGCCTAGGTTTCGGTGAAGTCGGCCGGTCCCCGGCCATGCGCGTTTGGAGGGTTGCAGGATGGGTTCACTCAGCATTTGGCACTGGGTCCTGGTGATCGCAGTGGTCCTGCTGCTGTTCGGTCGCGGCAAGATCTCGGATCTGATGGGCGACGTGGCGCAGGGCATCAAGGCGTTCAAGAAGGGCATGCAGGACGACGACAAGGTCGCCGACAAGCCCGAGCCGGCCAAGTCCATCGAGCACAACAATGCCGCGCCGACCGCGGCACGGTCCGACGTCGGCAGCAAGGCCGTCTAAGCCAGAGAGCACGCGAGACGCGGGTAGCGGCCCCGATCCTGCGCGCGAGGGATTGGGCCGGCTTGCTGCTGGCGTGAACGGAAGACCTCATGTTCGACATCGGGTGGAGTGAACTGGTCCTGATCGGGGTCGTGGCCCTGATCGCCATCGGCCCGAAAGAGCTGCCGGGCGTGCTGCGCATGGTCGGACAGTGGATGGGCAAGGCGCGCAAGATGGCCGCCGAATTCCAGGGCCAGTTTCAGGAAGCGATGCGCGAGGCCGAAATGGCCGACCTCAAGAAGAGCTTTGACGAGGTCAAGGAAGCGGCTTCCGGCTTCGCCGGCAACAATCTGATGACCTCACTCCAGAAGGACGTCAGCGACGCGCTCCGCGTCGATGCGCTGGACAAGCCGGCCGAGACCTCCGCCGCTGTCGAACCGCCGGCGACTTCAAGCGAAGCGCTTGCGACTTCAAGCGAAGCGCCGGCGACGCCCACCACGCCGGAAGCGCCGACGTCCGAGACCTTCGTGGAAGCCGAGGCGCATGCCGCCGTGAACGAGCCGCTCGCCATCACCCGTGAGGTCGAGCTGGCGCAGGTCGCTCAAGGTTCGGTTACGCAAGATTCGGTCATCCAGGACACTGCGCCGGCCGAGGCGATCAAGGACGCCAAAGCGTCATGAGCGCCGCGGATATCGAGGCCAGCAAAGCTCCTCTGATGGACCATTTGATCGAGCTGCGTTCGCGACTGATCAAGGCCCTCCTTGGCTTCGGCATTGCCTTCATCTTCTGCTTCTTCTTCGCCAAGCAGATCTACAACGTGCTGGTCTGGCCGTTCGTGTGGGTCGCGGGTCCCGAGAACTCGAAATTCATCTACACCGCGCTGCTGGAATATTTCATCACCCAGCTCAAGCTCGCGCTGTTCGGCGCCGGCTTCATCTCGTTCCCGATCGTCGCGACGCAGATCTACAAGTTCGTCGCTCCGGGCCTCTACAAGCACGAGAAGCAGGCCTTTCTGCCGTATCTGGTCGCGACCCCGTTCTTCTTCGTGTTGGGTGCCGCACTGGTCTATTTCGTCGTGCTGCCGATGCTGGTCCGCTTCTCGCTCGGCATGCAGCAGGCCGGCAGCGACGAGACCGCGCAGATCCAGCTGCTGCCTAAGGTCGGCGAATATCTGTCGCTGATGATGTCGCTGATCTTTGCCTTCGGCATCGCCTTCCAGCTTCCGGTGATACTGACGCTGCTCGGGCGCATCGGCATCGTCACGTCAAAAATGCTGCGCGAGAAGCGCCGCTATTTCATCGTCGTTGCCTTCGTCATCGCGGCCGTTCTGACCCCGCCCGACGTGCTCAGCCAGTGCTCGCTCGCGATCCCCTTGCTCGCGCTCTACGAGGGCTCGATCATCGCGGTGGGAATTGTGGAGAAGAAGGTGGCAGCTTCAAAGGCCACGACCGGCACTGACGTATCGACGCCGGCCAACCCGGCGGAGTAGGGCGCTTCGACCCTCCGCTGTCATTCCCCGCGCAGGCGGGGAATCCAGTACGCCGCGGCCCATCGAGAAATCACGGACGTCTCTGGAATACTGGATCATCCGCCTTCGCGGATGATGACAGCCGTGCTAGGAGACGCGCTGATGTAAACTGACAACGTTTGCCGTTTTTTGTTTACGCGCTGCCCCAGGACCTCGGCCATGCACGACATCAAATCGATCCGCGACAACCCGCAAGCCTTCGACGCCGGCCTCGCACGACGGGGCCTGAAGCCGACGTCGGCGTCGCTGCTTGCGCTCGACGAGACCCGGCGTGCGGCGATCCTGGCTTCCGAGCAGGCGCAGGCGCGGCGCAATGCGGCCTCCAAGGAAATCGGCGACGCCAAGAAGGCGAAGGACGAGGCTCGCGCAGCGAAGCTGATGGCGGAAGTTACCGAGCTCAAGACCACGATGCCGGAGCTCGAGGCGACTGCGAAGGCTGCCGACGAGGAGCTCGCCAAGGAGCTGGCGGCGATCCCGAATCTGCCGCTCGGCGAGGTGCCCGATGGTGTCGACGAGCACGGCAATGTGCAGCGCCATGTCTTCGGCAACAGGCGCAACTACGCGTTCGCGCCAAAACCCCATGACGATCTCGGCGCCGCGCTCGGTGACATGGATTTCGAGACGGCGGCAAAGCTCTCCGGTGCGCGATTCGTCGTGCTCAAGAAGGGGTTGGCGAGACTGGAGCGCGCGCTCGGTCAGTTCATGCTGAATCTACACGTCGACGAGCACGGCTATACCGAGATCAATCCGCCGCTGCTCGTGCGCAACGAGATCATGTTCGGCACCGGACAATTGCCGAAATTCGAGGACGACCAGTTCTGGGCGATTAAGGGCGAATTGCTCGCCGAGCCCGACCATGAGCGGCTCCGCACCGAGCGTCTCGGCCTCATCCCGACCGCCGAGGTTGCCCTCACCAACCTCGTCCGCGAATCCATCCTCGACGAGAAGCAGTTGCCGATGCGGCTCACCGCATTGACGCCGTGCTTCCGCGCGGAGGCGGGCGCCGCTGGGCGCGATACCCGAGGCATGATCCGGCAGCACCAGTTCACCAAGGTCGAGTTGGTCTCGATCACGACGCCGGAGACGAGCAAGGACGAGCACGAGCGCATGCTCGCCTGTGCCGAGGAAGTGCTGCGGCGGCTCGAGCTGCATTACCGCGTGATGACGCTGTGCACCGGGGATATGGGTTTCTCGTCGCAAAAAACCTATGACATCGAGGTCTGGATGCCCGGCCAGGGCGACGGCGGGGCATTCCGCGAGATCTCGAGCTGCTCGGTGTGCGGCGATTTCCAGGCCCGCCGGATGGACGCGCGCTCGCGCGGCCCCGATGGCAAGCCGCGGTTCGTGCACACGCTCAACGGCTCCGGCACCGCGCTCGGCCGCGCGCTGATCGCCGTGATGGAGACCTATCAGCAGGAGGACGGCTCGATTGCAGTCCCCAGCGTGCTCCAGCCCTATATGGGCGGGCTGAAGGTGGTCGCACGCGACTAGGCGTGCTGCCAATCTGAAACGGAGAAACGTTTGGTTGCGAAGATCGGGCGGCCGGTTATCCTGCCGGCCACCCGACAACGCGAACCGATCGTTCATGGCCTTGCACCGCGACATCTTCTGGGTCGGCAGACAATGGGCGGTGACGGGTGCCGGCATCCAGGCTGTCGATCAGCGGCTGCGTGGCGTGCTCGACATCGATATCACGCGGCTCTGGGACGATCATCTCGTCCAGAGCCGGCGGGCCAAGCCTGGTGTGAATGCAGCTGATTTCGACCAAGCACTGTCGCTGGCGCGCGAACGCTTTCCGCAGGCGCCGGTGGCGGACCCGTTCGTCGCACAGCTGGAGGCGCTCGGCGTCATCGAGGCGCCGATCGTGAGCCCGGTCGTGCCGGCGATGAAGCTGCATGCGGAGGGCCGGCTGGCGCGCTTCCTGCCGCAATGGCGCGTTCGCCGATAACCGACCAAGCCGGCAACCGGGTGCCGGCCCCAAGCCGGCCGGTTTGCCTGATCGGCCCCGGCCGGATAAGACGGCTCAGACCCGCTTCAGGAATCGACCTTTCCCATGCGCATTCTTTGCACCAATGACGACGGCATCCATGCCCCCGGCCTCAAGGTCCTCGAGGAGATCGCGCGCGCATTGTCCGATGACGTCTGGGTGGTCGCGCCTGAGCTCGACCAGTCCGGCGTGTCGCATTCGCTGTCGCTGAACGATCCGCTGCGCCTGCGCGAGGTGGGTCCGCGGCATTTCGCGGTGCGCGGCACGCCGACCGACTGCGTCATCATGGGCGCCCGCCACATCCTCGGCGCCAAGCTGCCCGATGTCGTGCTGTCCGGCGTCAACAAGGGCCGCAACGTCGCCGAAGACGTGGTCTATTCCGGCACCATCGCCGGCGCGCTGGAGGGCACCATCCTGGGGCTGCCGTCGTTCGCGCTTTCGCAGGAATTCAGCGTCGAGACCCGCGACCGGCCGCTGTGGGACACTGCGCGCAACTTCGGGCCCGATATCCTGCGCAAGGTGATCGCCGCCGGCATCCCGAAGGACACCGTCATCAACGTCAACTTCCCGGCTTGCGCGCCGGAGGATGTGCTGGGCATTCGGGTGACGCGGCAGGGCAAGCGCAATCTCGGCTTCCTCAAGATCGACGAGCGCAGGGACGGCCGTGGCAATCCGTATTTCTGGATCGGCTTCGAGCGCACCGCGATGATGGATACGCCGGCCGACGGCACCGATCTCGCGGCGCTCCGCGAACGCTACGTCTCCGTCACGCCGCTCCGGCTCGACCGCACCAACGAGGCGTTTTCCGAGGCGCTGAGTGCGATGCTGAGGTAAGTCCGACCTGGAACGGGGCCTGGTCTAGCCGCCGCGAAGCGCGGCTTCGATGGTCTTGCCGAGGGCGTCGAGCTGAAATGGCTTCTGAAGCGCCGGCCGATCGCGGTACTGCTCGGGCAGGCCGGAGGAGCCGTATCCGGTGGCGAAGATGAACGGGCAGCCCTTCGCCTTGATGACATCGGCGACGGGCGAGATGACCTTGCCGTTGACGTTGACGTCGAGAATGGCGATGTCGAACTCGGTTGCCTGGGCGAGCCGCATGGCTTCGGTGATGTCGCCAGCCTCGGCCGCGATCTTGTAGCCAAGCTCTTCGAGCATGTCCGCGACCATCATCCTGATCATCACCTCGTCTTCGACGAGGAATACAGAGCGGCCGGTAAGCCCCGTCGCGGTCATGGTCGAGTCCTTGCCCATCGCCAAAAACGTTCGCAGATAACATGAATCGACGCAATGCGCGTTTCGACGGATGCCTGAAAATGGCCATCACGGCTCGCCCGTTGCAAGCCAATTTGTGGTCAACTACGCCATCCGAAGCCTATCATGGGTTCCCTGAGCCGGAACAGGAATCTCGCGCCCCAGGTTGACATCCCGGACCCCAAAAAACAGCACAAGCAGGCAATGACCTCCCATCAGCACCCGCCGGAAAAGATGATGTTTCAGCTCACGCTGAGGCGTCGGGGCATCAGCGACCAAGCGGTCCTGCGGGCCATGGAGGAGGTGCCGCGCGATCAATTCGTCGACGACGCCGATCGCGACGGCGCATATCGCGACAGCGCGCTCCCGATCGCCTGCGGGCAGACCATCAGCCAGCCCTTCGTCGTCGCCTACATGACCGAGCAGCTCCAGCTTCAGAAGAAGCACCGCGTGCTCGAGATCGGCGCCGGCTCGGGCTACCAGGCGGCGGTGCTGTCGCGGCTCGCCGGTCAGGTGTTGACGGTCGAGCGCTACCGCAAGCTTGCGGATGCCGCACGTATCAGGCTTGAAAAGCTCAACTATCACAACGTCGAGGTGATGCTGGGCGACGGACTCAATCTGCCTCCCAATATCGGCCCGTTCGACCGCATCATCGTCACGGCCGCGATGGAGCAGCTCCCGGAGAACCTGGTCGAGCGGCTGGAGGTGGGCGGCATCCTGATCGCGCCCGTCGGCCCGCATCAGGGGGTGCAGACGCTGATCCGCCTGAACCGGACCGAAGCCGGGATCGAGCGCAAGGAACTCGTCGAGGTTCGGTTCGTGCCGGCGCTGCCCGGGGTGGCGCGGGAGCTGTAGAATTCCGGATTGGCTGTGCTGCCAACATCTTATTGGGAGGGTTAAGCCGTTATTTACTCGGCGCGTGTTTACTTAAAACACCAGTTCTGTTGCGTACGAGTGAGTAACCATGTCCGTTGCCGCCGAGTTGCTTTACTCGCGCCGTGTGCCGCAGGTCGCGGTGCTGGCGCTGATCTCCTTCAGCTTCGCAGGGTGCAGCGCCGACATGTCGTCGCGCATGTCCCAGTCGAATTTCTCCAATCCCTTCGCGCAGGAATCGACCGGTTCGGTGCAGCAGGCACCGCCGCCGCAGCGTGAGTTGCCGCAATATTCGCGGCCGCAGACGCAGCCCGGTTCTTATCAGTCGCAGCCTTTGCCGCCGGCGGTGTCCGCGCCGCAATCCTACCCCGTTGCGGCAGGCGGTGTGTCCGGAGGCGGCCGCGGTGTCGGCTCCTACGCGCCCCCGGCGCAGCCGCATCTCGAGACCACGGCCACCGTGCCGCCGCGCTCGGTTGCAGCCGCCCAGCCGGTCGGTGGAACCAAGATCATCGTCGGCACCAGCGATACGCTCGACCTGCTTGCCAAACGCTATCGCGTCACGCCGCAGGCGATCCTCGCCGCCAACGGCTACAAGGGGCCGCGCGCGCTCTCGCCCGGCCAGCAACTGATCATTCCGCACCAGGCTACGGCCGCTGCGCCCGCGCCGCTCATTGCTCCCGTTGCCGCTGCCCCCGCGCTGGCGCCTGCTGCGAGGCCGGTTGCGGCCGTTGCAGCGCCGTCGAGCACGCACTTCGTGAACCACGGCGACACGCTCGCCAGCATTGCCCGCAAGAACCATATCTCGGCGGCCGAACTGGCCCGCGCCAACGGTCTCGATCCCTCTGCAAAACTCAAGCTCGGCGCCCGGCTGGCCGTGCCCGGCGCCAAGACCGCCGCTGTCGCAGCACCGCTTGCCGCGGCTCCGGTCGGAGCCGCTCCCGTCGCCGGGACGCTACAGCCGGTTGCGGCCGCACCTGCGCCCGCCACCAAGATGGCGGCCGTCGCCGCGCCGGTGCAGAGTGCGCGCCTGGCCCAAGCCACGGCGAATGTCGAAGACAAGGCCGCTGAAGCTCCGGCGAAAGCTGCGGAGACCACCAGCGCGCTGCCGACCTTCCGCTGGCCGGTGCGCGGCAAGGTGGTCACGAGCTACGGCGCCAAGACCAACGGCAAGTCCAACGACGGCATCAATCTCGCGGTGCCCGAGGGTACGCCGGTCAAGGCGGCTGAAGACGGTGTCGTTGCCTATTCCGGCAACGAGCTGAAAGGTTATGGCAATCTCGTCCTGGTTCGGCACTCCAACGGCTACGTCACCGCATATGCCCATGCGAGTGAGCTGATGGTGAAGCGCGGCGATACCATCAAGCGCGGCCAGGTCATTGCCAAGTCGGGTCAATCCGGGGAGGTGGCGTCGCCGCAGCTCCACTTCGAGATCCGTAAGGGATCGAGCCCGGTTGACCCGCTTCAATTCCTGAACGGCGCGTGAGCTCGGAGTAGGGCACGCCATCGCCACAAACGCGGTGTCGTCGCCCGGCTCGACCAGGCGATCCAGTACGCCGCAGCGTCTCGATCGATCAAACCCGTCTCTGGAATACTGGATTCCCCGCCTGCGCGGGGAATGACAGGTGAGGGAGTGGCGGCAGCTCGCTACGTCGCCGTCAGCTTCACGCCGAGCCGTCCCGCAAGCTCCTGCACGAACTGCCAGGCGACGCGGCCCGAGCGCGAGCCGCGCGTCGTCGACCATTCAAGGGCCTCGCGCTCCAGCGCGTCATCGTCGACGTTGACGCCGAAATGGCTGCAATAGCCCCGCACCATGGCGAGATATTCGTCCTGGCTGCAGCGGTGGAAGCCGAGCCAGAGACCGAAGCGATCCGACAGCGAGACCTTCTCCTCGACGGCTTCGCCGGGATTGATCGCGGTCGAGCGCTCGTTCTCGATCATCTCGCGCGCGAGCAGATGGCGACGGTTGGAGGTGGCGTAGAGGATGACGTTCTCCGGCCGACCCTCGATGCCACCTTCGAGCACCGCCTTGAGCGATTTGTAGGACGCATCATTGCCGTCGAACGAGAGATCGTCGCAGAACACGATGAAGCGGAAGGACGAGGCGCGAAGCTGCTCCATGAGGGCCGGCAGGCTCTCGATGTCCTCGCGATGAATCTCGATCAGCTTCAGTCTGTCGGCCGGTTTGCGCTCCGCGTTGGTGCTGGCATGCGCCGCTTTCACCAGCGACGACTTGCCCATGCCGCGCGCACCCCAGAGCAGCGCGTTGTTGGCGGGCAGTCCGTTGGCGAAGCGCTCGGTGTTCTCCATCAGGATGTCGCGCATCCGGTCGACGCCCTTGAGCAGGAACAGTTCGACGCGGCTGACGCGCGGCACCGCCGCAAGGCGGCCGTCCGGATGCCAGACGAAAGCGTCAGCCTGCTTGAACGATTCGCGTTCGGCGGCGGGCTTGCCTTGAGCGGAGAGGTGCGCCGCAATCGTCTCCAGCGCGCGAACGATGCGCTCCTGGGAGACGTTTTGGTTCGCCTTGGAAATGGTCTTGGAAGCTGCCCTGAGGGCTGCCTTGGGACGTTTTGCCGCGACGCGGGCTGGCTTCGTGGCAGGGGTGCGGGGGCCTTTGCCGGCCGGGCTTTTGCTTGGTTTTTGGGGCATGTCCGAAGTTCCTGAGAATGCAGCCTTATCGGGCCTGAGCGCGCGCCGCAAGGTGGCTAAAAGGGCGGTCTGGCAGCGTTGCAATTGGGGCAATGGCCGCTATAGTCCGCGCGAATTTGACCGAACCGGTCGCCATTTGGGCCTGACCGGTTTTCCCCCGTTCTCACGAGGATCGTCCGAATGCTGATTACCCCTGCGTATGCCCAGGCTGCGGGCGCCGGCGACACCAGCGGCATGTTGATGTCGCTGCTGCCGTTCGCCCTGATCTTCGTGATCATGTACTTCCTGATTCTGCGTCCGCAGCAGAAGAAGGTCCGTGACCACGCCGACCTCGTGAAGAACATTCGCCGCGGCGACACCGTCGTGACCTCGGGCGGTCTCGTCGGGAAGGTCACCAAGGTCGTCGACGACGACCAGATTGAGTTCGAGATCGCCGATGGCGTGCGCGTGCGGCAGATGCGCTCGATGGTCTCCGGCGTGCGCGCCAAGGGCGAGCCGGCGAAGGAATCCAAGGAAAGCGCCAAGGATAGCGCCAAGGACGACGCGGCGGCGAAGTGAGCGCTTCCGCGAGTCTCTGAAATCCCCTGATCTGACAGGTCCAGTCGATGTTGTATTTCACGCGGTGGAAGGCGCTCGGGATTATCCTGACGGCGCTGATCGTGTGCCTCTGCGCGGTCCCGAACTTCTTCTCCGAAGCGCAGGTCAAGACCTGGCCCGCCTGGGCGCAGCGGAAGCTCGTGCTCGGCCTCGATCTCCAGGGCGGCTCCTCTTTGCTGCTCGAGGTCGATTCCAACTATGTGAAGAAGGAAAAGCTCGATCAGATCCGCGACGACGTCCGTCGCGTGCTGCGCGAGGCCAAGATCGGCTTTACCGGCGGCGTCACCGTGCGCAACGACGCGGTCGAGGTTCGCATCACCAAGGAAACCGACCAGCAGCCGGCGCTGGCCAAGCTGCGCGATTTGGCCCAGCCGCTCGGCGGCCTGATGGGATCCAGCGGTCAGCGCGACCTCGAAGTGACTGACGCCGGGGGCGGATTGATCCGCCTGAGCATCCCGCAGGGCGCGATGCTCGACCGTTTGCGCAAGACCATCGAGCAGTCGATCCAGATCGTCGAGAAGCGCGTCAACGAGCTCGGCACCGTCGAGCCAATCATCCAGCGTCAGGGGAACGACCGCATCCTGGTGCAGGTCCCCGGCCTTCAGGATCCGACCCGCCTGAAGGAGCTGCTGGGCAAGACTGCGAAGCTGGAATTCCGCATGGTCGATCCCTCGGTGCCGCCGGACCAGGCGCAGCAGGGCACGTTGCCGCCGGACACCGAGTATCTGCCGAACGCCTCGCCGCCGCCGCCCGGCGAGGTGGTCAAGAAGCAGGTGCTGGTTGCGGGCGGCGACCTAACCGACGCCCAGGCGACCTTCGACCAGCGTAGCAATGAGCCGGTCGTCAGTTTCAAGTTCAATAGCTCGGGCGCGCGCAAGTTTGCGCAGGCCACGCAGGAGAATGTCGGGCTGCGCTTCGCGATCATTCTCGACAACAAGGTGATCTCCGCGCCGGTCATTCGCGAGCCGATCACCGGCGGCCAGGGCCAGATCTCCGGCAGTTTCACCGTGCAGTCGGCCAACGATCTCGCGATCCTGCTGCGCGCCGGCGCGCTGCCGGCGCCACTGACTGTCGTGGAGGAGCGCACCGTTGGCCCGGGCCTCGGCCAGGACTCGATCGAGAAGGGCGAACTTGCCGCCTATGTCGGTTCGATCATGGTCGTCGTATTCATGCTGTTGACGTACCGGCTGTTCGGCGTCTTCGCCAACATCGCGGTCTGTATTAACGTCGCCATGATCTTCGGCCTGCTGTCGCTGCTCAGCGCCACGCTGACCCTGCCGGGCATCGCCGGCATCGTGCTAACGGTCGGTATCGCGGTCGACTCCAACGTGCTGATCTATGAGCGCATCCGCGAGGAATTACGCGGCGGGAGAAGCCCGATATCGGCGATCGACGCAGGCTTCAAGCGGGCGCTTGCCACCATCCTCGACTCCAATATCACCACCTTCATCGCCGCTGCAGTGCTGTTCATGATCGGCACCGGTCCGGTGCGCGGCTTCGCAGTGACGCTCGGCATCGGCATCATCACCACCGTCTTCACCGCCTTCACAATGACCCGCCTGATCGTCGCATGGTGGGTGCAGTGGAAGCGGCCGAAGACCGTGCCGATTTGACCATTCGAGGCCGGCTGTGACCACTACTCAAATCGTTCTCATCTCCCTCGGCGTCGTCATTGCTGTGCTGACCGTGGTCAGCGTGCTCGGGCTGCTGCCGTCGCTGCGCATCGTGCCGGATGACACGCATTTCGACTTCACCCAGTTCCGCCGCATCTCGTTCCCGATCTCGGCGACGCTCTCGATCCTCGCCATCGTGCTGTTCTTCACGCACGGCCTGAATTTCGGTATCGACTTCAAGGGCGGCACCCTGATGGAGGTGCGTGCCAAGTCGGGCACGGCGGACATTGCGCAGATGCGGTCCACCCTCGGCAGTCTGGGCCTCGGCGAAGTCCAGCTGCAGCAATTCGGCGGCCCCGCCGACGTGCTGCTTCGCGTTGCCGAGCAGCCGGGCGGCGACAAGGCGCAGCAGGCAGCCGTCGACAAGGTTCGCGCTGCCCTCGGCGACTCCGTGGACTATCGCCGCGTCGAGGTGGTGGGGCCGCGTGTCTCCGGCGAACTGCTGAGCTACGGCATGCTCGGCCTGATGTTGGCGATCGTCTCGATCCTGGTCTATCTCTGGTTCCGCTTCGAGTGGCAGTTCGCGCTCGGCGCCATGATCGCCAACGTGCACGACATCGTGCTGACGATCGGCTTCATGTCGATCAGCCAGGTCGATTTCGACCTGACCAGCATCGCGGCGCTTCTGACCATTTTGGGCTATTCGCTCAACGACACCGTCGTCATCTACGACCGCATCCGTGAAATGCTGCGGCGCTACAAGAAGATGCCGATGCCGCAGCTCCTCAACGAATCGATCAACTCGACGCTGTCGCGCTCGATCATCACCCACTTCACGGTGACGCTGGCGCTGCTGGCTCTGCTGCTGTTCGGTGGCCATGCCATCCACAGCTTCACCGCGGTGATGATGTTCGGCGTGGTGCTGGTCGGCACCTATACCTCGATCTTCATTGCGGCCCCGATCCTGATCTATCTCGGCGTCGGCGAGCATCGCGAAGATGCGGTCGATAAGGCTACGCCGGCGAAGAAAAGCAAGGCATGATCCGAACCGCATGCCCTCGCAGGAGTTTGCGAGGGCAGTAAGCTCATTCGGACGAAGCTCATGGCCGGCGATCCCAACGCACCGCATTTCCCACGCTCGGCGCCGATCGAAGCTTATGGCAAAGGCGGCTTTGCCTTTGCCGGCATGTCGCATCGGGGATCGCTGCTTTGCCTGCCCGACGCGATCTGGGCCTGGGACATAACGGACCCCACGAAGATCGACCGCTATTCGCTGGATCGGGTCTTCAAGTCCGCCAACAGCATCGACACGCTCCTGATTGGCACTGGAACCGGGGTCTGGCTGCCGCCGCCGGACCTGCGCCAGGCGCTTAAAGCGGCGAGGGTGGTTCTGGATACGATGCAGACCGGTCCCGCCGTGCGGACCTACAACATCATGATCGGCGAACGGCGGCGCGTCGCCGCCGCGCTGATCGCTGTGCCATGAGCGGCTCCGCGCCGCCGGCGGATTCTGCCGCGTTCTGCGCTGACCTCGTGCGCAGTCACGACTTCTCGCGCTATGCCGCGACCCTGTTCGCGCCTGCTGCCGAGCGCCGCGGGCTGCTGGCGCTCTATGCCTTCAATGTCGAGATCGTCCGCGTCCGCGACCAGGTAAGCCAGCCCTTGCCTGGTGAAATCCGCCTGCAATGGTGGACCGACATGCTGTCGGGCCAGTTCCATGGCAGCGCCGAGGGCAATCCGGTGGCGGCGGAGCTGCTCCGCGCAATCCGTGATTTCGACCTGCCGGTCGCCCCGCTGTCGCTGCTCGCCGACGAGCATCAATTCGATCTCTACAACGATCCGATGCCGACCATGACGGCGCTGGAGGGCTACCTCGCGGCGACCTCATCGGCGCTGTTCGATCTCGCCGCCCGGATCATGGGACCACCATCGGAGGCGGCCGAGCATCTCGCCCGCCATGCCGGGCTGGCGCAGGGCATCGTAGAGGTCATCGCCAATCTGCCGCGCGATGCGGCGCGCCGGCAATTGTTCCTGCCGCAGCAGGTGCTGGCGAGCCACGATTGCGACGTGGAAGACGTCTTCGCCGGCAAGGAGACGCCAAACTTGCGCGCCACGCTGGAGCAACTCTCGGGCGAGGCGCAGCAACATTTGACGACGGCCTTGTCGCTGCTGGTGGAGGTGCCGCTATCAGTTCGTCCAGCGTTCCTTCCGCTCGGACAAGCGCGGGCCGACCTCAAGCGCCTCTCGCAGCCCGGGCGTGATCCATTTGCGCCGCAACCGTCATCGCGGCTGCGTACGCTCTGGACGCTTTGGCGGGCTTCACGTTCGCGGGAATTTACCAAATAGCGGTTGGCTTATCGCCTCAAACTGTCAAATGCCCTATGCTGTCCTATGGCTGAGTTGTCGCAAAGCATCTCCTCTGATCTCAGCGGCCTTCCGGTCGCACCTGATGACATCTATGCCGCCGCCGCGACCATCCGCGGCGCGGTCGTCCAGACGCCCTGTAGCTACAGTCGCACGCTGAGCAATATCTGCGGCTGCGACATCTGGCTGAAATTCGAGAACCTCCAGTTCACGTCCTCGTTCAAGGAGCGCGGCGCGCTCAACCGCCTCGCCGCGTTGACGCCGGAGGAGCGCGCGCGCGGCGTCGTCGCTATGTCGGCGGGTAACCACGCGCAGGGTGTCGCCTATCACGCCAAGCGGCTCGGCATTCCCGCCACCATTGTCATGCCGGTCGGCACGCCCATGGTGAAGGTCGAAAACACCAGGCATCACGGTGCAGAGGTGGTCGTGACGGGCGCCACGCTGGAGGAGGCGGCTGCGTATGCGCGCAGCCACGGCGAAGCCCGCGGCATGATCTTCGTTCATCCCTATGACGATCCGCTTGTCATCGCGGGGCAGGGCACGGTCGGGCTGGAAATACTCGAGGCCGTGCCGGAGCTCGATACGCTGGTCGTCCCGATCGGCGGCGGCGGCCTGATCAGCGGGATCGCCATTGCTGCGAAATCGATCAAGCCGTCACTGCGGATCCTCGGCGTCGAGGCCTGGCTATACCCCTCGATGTACAACGCCATCCATGACGGCAATCTGCCGGCGCGTGGCGACACGCTCGCGGAAGGCATCGCGGTGAAGTCGCCCGGCAAGATTACGGCCGAAATCGTCCGCCGCCTCGTCGACGACATTGCACTCGTCAACGAAGCCGAGCTCGAGCGCGCGGTGGCGACCCTGATCTCGATCGAGAAGACGGTCGTGGAAGGCGCCGGCGCCGCCGGCCTCGCCGCGCTGATGTCCGACCCGTCCCGTTTCGCCGGCCAGAAGGTCGGGCTGGTGCTGAGCGGCGGCAATATCGACACACGGCTGATCGCATCGGTTCTGACCCGCGAGTTGGCGCGGGAGGGGCGGCTCACCCAGCTGTCGCTCGACATCCCCGACAGGCCCGGCCAGTTGGCTGCGGTCGCCGCACTGCTGGCCGAGGCCGGCGCCAACATCATCGAGGTCTCGCACCAGCGCACCTTCTCGGATCTTCCGGCCAAGGCGACGTTGCTGCAATTGGTGATCGAGACCCGCGACAGCGCCCATCTCGACGAGGTCATGGCGAAGCTTGGGGCATCCGGATTGAGTGCGCGCTGTACCTGAGCTGTGCACGCCCGCCGCTATCGCGGCGTCAAACCTGCCAAATGGGCGATCAGCCGATCGATCTCGGCTTCCGTATTGTAGTAATGCGGGGAGGCGCGCACCACCGGCGGCAGCGAGCGAATTTCGGCATCGATGCGCGTGCTCGACGGATCCGAAGCACCGATCGTGATGCCGGCTGCAGCCGAGTCGCTGACGACCGCGTCCGCCTCGCACCCTTCCACCGTGAAGCTGACGATGGCCCCCGGAGCGCGTCCGAGGTCGCGAATTCTGATGCCGCGAATGGACGCAAGACCGCCCCGGAGGCGGTCGGCCAGCATGCGGCAACGCTGCTCGATGGAGCCGATCCCGATATCGAGGGCATAATCGACCGCCGCGCCCAGCCCAAGCCGGGCTGCGTAGTTGTTCTCCCAGGTCTCGAAACGGCGCGCATCGTCACGCAGCCGATAAGCGTCCCGCGAGACCCAGGGTGCGGCGAAGTGGTCGATCATCGGCGGTTCGAGCCGCTGCAGCATCGCCCGGCGGACGTAGAGAAAACCGGTGCCGCGCGGGCCGCGGATGAATTTGCGACCGGTGGCCGACAACATGTCACAGCCGATGGCATCGACGTCGACCACCATCTGTCCGACTGCTTGGCAGCCATCGAGCAGATAGGGGATGCCGTGCGTCCGCGCGATCTTGCCGACAGCTGCAGCCGGATTGACCAGCCCGCCATTGGTCGGAACCCAGGTGATCGCAATCAGTTTCACGCGCTCATCGATCATGCGTTCGAGCGCGTCGAGGTCGAGCTCGCCGCTAGCATCGCTCGGCACGATATCGATCGCGACGCCTGTTCGCTTGGCGACCTGAAGAAAGGCGACATAGTTGGCCGCGTACTCCGCTTCCGCAGTCAGGATCCGATCGCCATCGCGAAACGGAAGCGCGTAGAACGCCATCTGCCAGGCAACCGTCGCGTTCTCCATCAGGGCGATCTCATCGGGCGCGGCATTCAGCAGGCGCGCCACTGAGCCGTAGACTGAATCAAGCCGGCGGGCCTCGCGGTCGGCGGCCGCATAGCCTCCGATCTCGCTCTCCAGATCTATGTGCTGCTTCATGGCTTCGGCGACAGCGACAGGCATGAGAGCCGCCCCCGCGTTGTGCAGATACGCAAGCCTGGAAGTGGCTGGCGTGTCGGCACGTACTCGCTCGATGTTGATCAAGTCAATCTCCGGCTCGGACTATCGTCGCGTCAGTGCGGCATTTCCTCGAACTGCGGCAGGTTGAGCGGCGTGTTCCACGACATGCGACGCTTGGTGAACATCTCGAGCTTCGGTGCGACGAGGTCGGGCCGGTCGAGGCTGCCCAACTGGACGAAGACCGTCTTGGGGAAGCTCTCGAGGTTAGTGGTAAAGACCCGCGAACCGCATTCCGGGCAGAAATTGCGATCCAGGCCTTTGCCGGAATTGGCGATGTAGTGAAACGCCTTCGGCTTGCCGCAGAGAAGCGTGAAATCGTCATCGGGTACCGCGAAGAAGGTCGCCATCTCGCCGCCCGAAGCGCGCTTGCAGTCGTTGCAATGACAATTGGCGATGAAGGACGGATCGGTGCTGAATTCGAACTTGATGGCGCCACAGGCGCATTGAGCGGTGTATTTTTTGGCCATTGATCGCCTCAGGTTGGTTGAGGATAGCGGCGCGATCATATTGGCCGGTCGGAGAAGCGCGCGCAACAATGCTTCCGGCGTGGCGTCTCGCCTCAGATGCAGAGGCCGAGCAGTTTGATGTGGCAGCCGCCGGATTTGGGCTTGCTCGCAGGAGCGGCTTCGCGTTTCACGGCAACGAGGGGCTCCCTATCCTTCTTGCCTTTGCCCTTCGGCTCGTAGTCGCCGGCGATCACCATCGCCCAATAGGTGCGTTTGCCGCTGGCGTTTTTCGCGCTCGCGATCCCCACGCGGGACGCGTTGTGCAGCAGCAGGTTCTTGCGGTGTCCGGACGAGTCGATCCACTGTCCCAGGGTTTTCTCGAAATTGTCGTAGCCGTAGGCGATGTTCTCGGCGGCGCGGCCTGCGCCGGCCGGTGCGACGCGGCGGTTGAACGGGCCGAGGGCGTCGTGACTGAGGTCGTCCTTCGTCGCCATCGCGCGCGCCTGGTCCATGGCGATGCGGTCGAGGGTCGAATCGCGGATGACGCGGACCTCACCATGCTTGAGGCGGAAGCTGGAGATCAGTTCGGCCGGAGAATCGGCCATTGCGGACGTGGTGGCGAGCAGCAGAAGGACGGCGATCAGGCCGCCAACCACACGATGCATCATCGTCCCCCGAGTGCCCATGACCCCGCCAAGTCCCCCCGCCAAGTTCGAATTATCGGATCGCTTCTCTATCGCCAATGTGGACGCTTCAAGGCGTGATCCACGCTAGCCCGCCGGCAGGTCGGCCTCGAAATTGAAGCGATCGCGCAGGTTCTTGCGCTGCTCCAGGATGTCCTTGAGGAAAGCACGGTCCTGGTCGTTCTTCATCATCGGCTCGATCAGGTCGAGCTGGTTCATGGCGACCAGTTGCAGGATCTCCGTGCGCGGCTTGCCGTCCGGATTGCGTGGCAGTGCGTGCACGACCTGGATGTGTTCCGGGGGCTTCGGCCCCTTGGTGGCGGTGAGCTCGTTCCGCAACTGGCCTTCGAGCGCGGCCTGATCGGCTTCGACGAAGGCATAGAGCCCGACACCGGAGCGGCGGTCGGCAAAGGCGACGATGGCGGTATCGCGCACGGCAGGATTCTTGCGGATCAATTCCGCCAGCACCGGCGCGTCGTTGACGAGCCTTCGGCCGCCGCCTTCACGGTCAGTGAAGTTGAATAGGCCGCGGGTGATTGCCCGATAGACCTTCTTGCCGGTCGCGAGCCACAGGTTGGCGGCGAACGACTTCTTCGCCAGGATCTTGCGCTCACGCGGCGTCAGCGCTTCAGGCGCGTAGGAGCGCTTGTGCTTGAGCAGATGCCGCAAGTCTTCATAGGCGAGGGTGCGATAGAGCCGGCCGCGCCGGTTGAAGCAAGCCGCGAGCTGGAAGTCGGTCACGTAGGCGAGCCCGTCGCGGCCGACCAGCCAGTTCTGTTCCTTGGCAAGGTCGTTGTGGCAAATGCCGGCGCGGCGCAGCCGGCGCAGCGCGGCCTTGGCCGAGCGAAAATAGGCGAGGTCCCCATGCGGCTTCGCCAGATGCAGCGCGACACCATCGACGAAGCTGCGCACCAGCGCGCGGCGTCCGGCCCACAGCAGCTCGGGGCCGACATTGAGTCCCTTGGCGAGTGCCAGCGCATGCGTCTCGCGGGCGAACAGATGGCGCGCCAAAAGGAATGACCACCACGGCACCTCGTCGAGGCGGCGCAGCACCGCGTCGACCTCGCCGTCATCGTCGCGGAAGCGGCCGCGCTCGACGGTCGAGAACACATCGCGCTTGAGCAGCACGCCCTCGGTCCATCGAGCCGAGAGTGTTGCGGCGTCGTCTTTGGGAAGGTTCATCGAAAACTCACGCCGCGGCGGCAATGCGCAGGTGATCGGCGATCCAGCGATCGAGATCGGCGAGCGCCAGCGCGCTCATCGCCTGCTTTTTGGCCACCGTCTTCTCGTTCCCGCGCAGTCGGCTTCCGTCGGGCTTCTTGGTCGGTGCGCTGGCGAGCGGCGGGAACAGGCCGAAATTGATGTTCATCGGCTGGAACGAGCGCGTGCCGGGCTCGATGGTCTCGATATGGCCGCCGGTGATGTGTCCGAGCAGGGATCCGAGCGCCGTCGTGACCGGCGGACTCGCAAGCGTCTCGCCGCGGACATCCGCTGCCGCATAGAGGCCGGCGATCAGGCCGACGCTGGCGGATTCCACATAGCCCTCGCAGCCCGTCATCTGGCCCGCAAAACGCAGCCGCGGCTGCGCGCGCAAGCGCAACTGGCCGTCGAGCAGCTTTGGCGAGTTGAGAAAGGTGTTGCGATGCAGGCCGCCGAGGCGAGCAAATTCCGCCTTCTCCAGCCCGGGAATGGTGCGGAAGATGCGTTGCTGCTCGCCGTATTTCAGCTTCGTCTGGAAGCCGACGATGTTGTAGAGCGTGCCGAGCTTGTTGTCCTGGCGCAGCTGCACGATCGCGTACGCCTTTGTGGTGGGATCGTGCGGATTGGTGAGGCCGACCGGCTTCATCGGCCCGTGGCGAAGAGTCTCGGGGCCGCGTTCCGCCATGACCTCGATCGGCAGGCAGCCGTCGAAATAGGGCGTGTTGGTCTCCCATTCCTTGAATTCGGTCTTCTCGCCGGCGACCAGCGCTGCGACGAAGCCGTCATACTGCTCCTTCGTCATCGGGCAGTTGATGTAGTCGGCGCCGGTGCCGCCGGGACCGACCTTGTCGTAGCGCGACTGGAACCAGGCCACCGACATGTCGATGGATTCGCGGTGCACAATCGGCGCGATCGCGTCGAAGAAGGCGAGGGCGTTCTCGTCGGTCAACTCGCGGATCGCGTCGGCCAGCGGCGCCGAAGTGAGGGGGCCGGTCGCAACGATGACGTTGCTCCACTCGGCCGGCGGCAGGCCTGCGACCTCGCCGCGCGCGATCTCGATCAGGGGATGATCGTTCAGCGCCTTGGTGACGGCCGCTGAGAAGCCGTCGCGGTCCACTGCCAGCGCGCCGCCGGCGGGCACCTGGTTGGCGTCGGCGGCGCGCATGATCAGCGAATCGAGGCGGCGCATCTCGGCATGCAGCAGGCCGACGGCGTTGTTGGCGGCATCGTCCGAGCGGAACGAATTGGAGCAGACGAGCTCGGCAAGCCCGTCGGTGCGGTGTGCCTCGGTCGTGCGGGTCGGCCGCATCTCGTGTAGCACCACGGGCACGCCGGATTTGGCCACCTGCCAGGCGGCTTCGGAGCCGGCAAGGCCTGCGCCGATCACGTGCACGGTATTTGATTGGGGTCCTGTCATGGGGCGGACAGGTAGCGCTTTTCGGCGATCAGTGGAATCGCCGAGATCGAGTTTTCTGCCTCCGGATGCGACAACGCCCGCACGAGGCGGGCGCTATCGGTTCGTCCGGTTAAGGGCTGAACGATATCAGCCCTGATACTGACCGGCGGCAACGCGCGGGATGTCCGAGCGATCGAGGCCGATGTCGGCCAATTCGCGATCGCTGAGCTGGGACAGCTCGGCAACATTGCGCTGATAGTCCCGGAAAGCTTGGATCATGCGGATGAGCGAGAGCAGCATTGGTAGTCTCCTGTAGTTCGATTCAGCTCTTGCCCGAGCCTCATCGTTGAAATGAATATAGGTGAGAGTGGTGCAGTGCGAAAGTTCCGATGTTGCGATGCAGCTAAGCGCTCAACGCATGGCATTGGTAACGGACGATTAACCCGGAAGCACTCCCGCCCAAAGGGCGGGCGAAACAGGAAGACGGGCACTGAAAAAGCCCGTCAATTCACGGATTTACTGCGGATGAGACGGTTCCATTCAGGGCGAAATAAGTTGCTTTCTGGTCGTCCGCAAGTTGACTGAATAGCTTCTATACCCAAGTCATGCATGCGCGAATCGCATGATGCAATGGCGCGAAAAATGAATTTATGTTCATTCATTGGTCATGCGTACCAGGGCGACGCACGCCATCATGGGCAAGCAGGGATAAAAGCGCCAGAGAAGCGGCGGGCGCCAAGCGATCGGCCCTACGCGCGTTATCCAGCAAGCATCTAAGGGGCGCGCGCGAGCTGGGTCGCGAAATAAGCGATGGTCTTGGAGTAGACCTCGCTCTTGTTCCACTGCTGCAGGACCGCGAAATTTGGACTGCCAGGCTGCCAATCCTTACCCTTCTGCCAGCCATAACCGGCAAGATAGTTCGCGGTGGAGGCGAGCACGTCGGGAGCGTTGTGCAGGAGATCGCGCTTGCCATTGCCGTCGAAATCGACGGCGTATTTCATCCATGACGACGGCATGAACTGGGTCTGGCCGAGCTCGCCGGCCCAGGCGCCCTTCATGTCGGCCGGTGCGAGGTCGCCGCGCTGGACGATGCGCAGCGCATCCAGCAGCTCGGCGCGAAACTGCTCGGCGCGCCGGCAGTCATAGGCCAGCGTCGCCACCGAGCGGATGGTCGCGAACTTGCCGGTATTGACGCCGAAATCGGTCTCGAGACCCCAGATCGCGACCAGCACCTCGCCAGGCACGCCGTAGGTCTGCTCGATGCGCGACAGCACCGAGCCGTATTGCTTCATCATGTTGGAGCCGCGCGTCAGGCGCGGCGGCACCATGCGGCCGGAAAACTCCTCGAAGGTCTGGCTGAAGACTTTCTGCGAACGGTCGCGGTTGAGCACGCTCTGATCGAGCGTTACACCGGCGAGCCCGGCGGAAATGGCCTGTTGCGAGACGCCTTTGGCCGCGGCGTCGGTTTTGAAGTCTGCAAGCCACGCGTCGAAATTGCCCGAACCGCAGGCAACAGCGGCGAGCGCGGGCTGAGCGGATAGGATGGATGCGGTGATGGCTAAGGCTGCGAGGGCGAGACGAGAAATCGTCGGGGTCATTCGAGCAAATAAATTCCGTGAAGTGATCTGAACGGCGGGCGCAATCTCGATGGAAACCGCGGCCAAAGCAAGGCGTATGACAGTGCGCGATCCTGCCCGCTCCGGGGCAGGATCGCACGTCACGAAATCGTCAGACGTCGGTCCGATTGCGCCAGGGGAAGAGGTTGGCGGGGAAGTCGGCGGCCGGCTTGCGTGGACGATGTGGCGGAGGCGGCACCGGACGCGCGCCCGGATCGGCCGCGATTGCCTTGCGGTAGAGATGCCAAGTGGCATGGCCGAGCACGGGGACGACTACGGCAAGGCCGAGGAAGGCCGGAATCGTGCCCAGCGCCAGCAGGACGGCCACGATCAGGCCCCAGGCCGCCATCGGCACCGGGTTCTTCGCGACAACGCGCAGCGACGTCACCATGGCCTCGAACGCGCCGGCATGGCGGTCGAGCATCAGCGGGAACGACACGGCGCTGATGCAGAGCGCGGCAAGGGCGAACAGGAAGCCGGTGCCGCAGCCGACCACGATCAGCCACCAGCCTTGCCGGCTCGTGAGCACGCGCGTCAGAAAGTCCGAGATCCCGGACGCGCCTTCATAGCCGAACGCAGCGACGTAAATTGCCTGCGCGGTCGCAACCCAGGTCACGAACAGGGCCAGCAGCAGCGCGCCGAGACCGAGCATGGCGCCGAAGGAGGGCGAACGCAGCACCTCCATAGCATCCCAGGCGCTGGCCTCCTCATAGCGCTCGCGCCGGCTGGAGAGCTCGTAGAGACCGAGCGCCGCGAACGGGCCGATTAGCGCGAAGCCCGCGGCCAGCGGAAACAACAACGGCAGCACTGAATAGCCCATCACCACGCGGGCGAGCACGAGGCCCAGCACAGGATAGATCACGCAGAGGATGATGGCGTGGCTCGGCACCGCCTTGAAATCGTCCCAGCCGCGCTTGAGCGCATCGTTCAGATCGGAGAGTTGGATCGTTCGGATCACCGGTCCAGCCGCTTCGGCGGTCTGGGCCATAGAGGGGACATTGCCCGGGTAGAGTGTGGCCATGGTCGCTAGCTCCCTTGCCATGCAGCCGAATCTGGCGCCAGCAAACGGCGCGAGCGGCCGCTGTTCTGAGTTTCGCGATCCCCAACCAGACGCGAATTCCGGATGGCATCGCGAACTGAACGTCAAGCGTACGCCCATTCACGAGTCCTGTCCCTCACGCTTGGGTGAGATTCGATGCCGCAGCGCAACCTCGATGATGTCATTCGGTCGTCATTTCGCCGTAGATAAGCTGATGCTGCTTGCTGGTCCGCGGAACTTTGCGGGTGCAACGACGCAACTTGGTCTATAAGTGCCACTCAAGGCCCTCCAGCGGGTCCTTTTCGGGGAGCAGACATGAGCATTTTCGGGAAAATTATGGGCGCGATCTTCGGTAGCCAGCCAGCTTCCGCCGCGCCCGCGGGTAGCGCACCGTCGGGCAGCGCGCCCGCAGGGGCCGCGCCGAGCGGATCGGCGCCCGCGGCGACGGTGGACGTTGCCTCGATCGTCGACGCGGCGGCCGCCGCGCACAAGGGCGAAAAGCTGGAATGGCGCACCTCGATCGTCGACCTGATGAAGGCGCTCGACATCGATTCCAGCCTCGCCGCGCGCAAGGACCTCGCCAAGGAGCTCGGTTACAGCGGCGACACCAACGATTCCGCGACCATGAACGTCTGGCTGCACAAGCAGGTGATGTCCAAGCTCGCGGCGAATGGCGGCAAGCTGCCGCCGGAGATCAAGCACTGACCGATCGCCCGGTCGCAATCCAAGGGCCCGCGATCGCGCGGGCCCTTTTGCATTCAGGCGACGAGATCCGCATCTTCCGGATGCCTGTCGAGATAGTCGACGACGAAGCCGCAGCCAGCGATCACCTTCCTGCCGTCGCGGCGGATCAATTCCAGCGCGCCCTTGACCAGCTCGGAGCCGATGCCACGGCCGCGCAGCGCGCGCGGCGTCTCGGTGTGGGTGATGATCACCGCCGACGGCGTCAGCCGGTAATTGGCGAAGGCGATCTCGCTGCCGACATCGAGCTCGAAGCGGCTTCTGTCCTTGTTGTCCCGTACCGATGGCGCCATGGAAAATCCTTCCGACCTGCTGCTTGCCTCTGATCTAGGCGCCTGAACCGGTCCTTGCCAAGATGCGACCAAGAGTGGTTGCCGCAGGGGAGATATCCGGAAAATGCGTGTCCCGCTCAGCCTCATCGCGCTGCTCGCCACGCTGATCTCGCCGGCGCCGGCGTTGGCGGCCGGCGGTCCGGCCTGGGAGGCCTGCGTCGGACTGGCCAGCACGCCGGACGAGCGGATCAAGGCTTGCTCGATCGTAATCGATACCAAGAGCGAGAGCGGACCTCGGCTGGCCGGCGCCTATTGCAATCGCGGCCATGGTCTGACGGAGAAGCGCGAGCTCGACGCGGCGCTGTCCGATCTCGACGAGGCGGTCAGGCTCGACCCCGGCTATGCCTGCGCCTACAACAATCGCGGCCGTGTCTACAGTTTCAAGCGCGACTATGATCGCGCCATTGCCGATTACGACCAGGCCATCAAGCTCGATCCGTCGCTGGCGCTCGCCTACAGCAATCGCGGCGAGTCGCGTTTCAACAAGGGCGATCTCGACGGCGCCTTTGCCGACTTTGACGCGGCGATCAAGCGCGATCCCAAATACGCCATGGCCTACGCCAATCGCGCACTGGTGTATTACCGCAAGCACGACATGGCGCACGCCATCGCCGACTACACCACGCGGATCAAGCTTGCACCAGATCTGCTCGCCTATATCGACCGCGGCAACGTGTATCGCGACAGCGAGCAGCTCGATCGCGCCGCCGCCGATTATGGCGAGGCGATCCGTGTTGCGCCGACCGACGCGCGCGGCTGGCGCAATCGTGGCATGATCCGGCTCTATCAGGGCGACAGCAAGGGCGGCCTTTCCGACTACGACAAGGCGCTGCAATACGATCCCTCCGACGTGTTCTCGTGGAACAATCGCGGACAGGCCAAGCTGCGGCTCGGCGACAAACAGGGCGCGATCGCCGATTTCAGGAAGGCGCTGGAATTCAAGCCGGGCTTGGCGACGGCGCAGGAGTCGTTACGGAAGCTCGGGGCGTTGTAGCTCTCGGCCGCTTCTCGCGACGACGGGGCTGCACCTCCATCAGGTCCTGAGAGTCCGGATGCTTCAATCGGTCGCCTTGGCGAGCCTGGAATCCTCCGGCTGCGCCTGCGGGCGCAGGCATCCCTGGCAGATGACGAGGGAACGGTTGACCCTGGCATCCTGTTCCGCCTCGATGCCGTCCTGCGCCTGCCACCATTCCTTCGAATAGGGCTGAAGCCCGGCTTGCGACCTGTTGAGCTCGGATCGGGCGATCCGTGCTGGTTCTGAGGCCCCGCGCGGGCGATTTGGATTTTCGCCGGCGCCGTCCCAGGCATAGCGCGCAGTCTTGAAGGCGGGATCGGAGGCGAGGTGCGCTTGTGGGCCCACGGCACATCCGGCAAGCGCCAGCGACAACAGGAGGAAGGCGGGCGCTTTGACCATGATGCGGCACTCTGTACGCGAGAACTGAGCGAGGTTGCGCCGATCATGTTTAAAATTTCCTGAACGGTGGGATGGGCTGCGCTGCGCCCAGCAGCCTTGCAGGGGTACTGGCGATGACGATAAATGGGCTGCAATGAGCGGGCGGCTCGCGTGCCGTCCGCCGCCGAAGAGGAAGCCCGATGCAGCCCCTGCGCATGTCTCGCCGCGTCATGAATCTCGCTCACATGCTGACCCAGAATGCGCGGCGGCATGGGGCGCGTTCCGGTTTCGTCTGGGGTGACAGATCCTGGACTTGGCGCGAGATCGATGCGCAGGTCTCGGCGCTGGCGGCAGCCCTCGCAGCGCGGGGCATCACTAAGGGCGACCGCATCCTTGTCCATTCCAAGAACGGCGACGAGATGTTCTTCTCAATGTTCGCGGCGTTCCGGCTCGGCGCGGTCTGGGTACCCACAAATTTCCGACTGATGCCGGACGAGGTCGCCTATCTCGCGCAGGCTTCCGGCGCGAAGGCGTTTCTGTGCCATGTCGATTTCCCCGAGCACGCCGCGGCGGTGAGCGGTGGCGCGCTGGAATTCACCTGGAGCATCGACGGTCGGGCGCCATTTGCCGAAACGTCGGTTGCGGATGCCGTCGCGTCGCGCGCCGGCACGGTGGTCGAGAACGTCGCGGTCGAGCACGACGATCCCTGCTGGTTCTTCTTCACGTCGGGCACCACCGGCCGCTCCAAGGCCGCGGTGCTCACCCACGGCCAGATGGGTTTCGTCGTCACCAACCATCTCGCCGATCTCACCCCTGGCGTCACCGAAGCGGATGCCTCGCTGGTGGTGGCGCCGCTGTCGCATGGCGCCGGCGTGCATCAGCTGGTTCAAACCGCGCGCGGCGTGCGCACGGTGCTGCTGCCGACGGAGAAATTCGACATCGACGAGGCGTTCCGCCTGATCGAGGCGCATCGGGTCAGCAATCTGTTCGTGGTGCCGACCATTCTGAAGATGATGGTCGAGCATCCCGCCGCCGACAAATACGACCACTCCTCGCTGCGCCAGGTGATCTATGCGGGTGCGCCGATGTATCGCGAGGACCAGAAGGCTGCGCTGAGGAAGCTCGGCAAGGTCATCGTGCAGTATTTCGGCCTCGGCGAGGTGACCGGCAACATCACCGTGCTGCCGGCGGCGCTGCATGATCCTGAGGACGGGCCGCACGCGAAGATCGGCACCTGTGGCTTCGAGCGTACCGGCATGCAGGTCTCGATCCAGGACGACGAGGGCCGCGAACTCGGCGCCAACCAGAGCGGCGAGATCTGCGTGATCGGCCCCGCGGTGCTGGCCGGCTACTACGACAATCCCGAAGCCAATGCGAAGGCGTTCCGCAACGGCTGGTTCCGCACCGGCGATCTTGGCCACATGGACGAGGAGGGGTTCGTCTACATCACGGGACGAGCCTCCGACATGTACATCTCCGGCGGCTCCAACATCTATCCGCGCGAGATCGAGGAGAAAATCCTGACCCATCCTTGCGTCGGCGAGGTCGCGGTGCTCGGCGTGCCCGATGCAACCTGGGGCGAGGTCGGCGTTGCCGTCTGCGTCGCCCGCGAGGGCGCGAAGCCGGTGAGTGAAGCGGAGATGGCGGCGTTCCTGTCGCCCAAGGTGCCGCGCTACAAGATGCCGAAGCGGTTCTTTTTTTGGGAGGCCTTGCCGAAATCCGGCTACGGCAAAATTCCCAAACGGATGGTTCGCGACGAGCTCGAGGCCCGCGGCCTGCTCGATCTCGACAAGACAAGGACGGGCTGAGCGAAGGTCATGCGCAGCATCAAGCAGCCCGGCGCGCCGGTCGCCGAACGCATCCAATGGGTAGAGGCGAGGGGGCGTCCCTTCTCCTTCACGCTTCAAGCAGGTCTCCCGCTGCTGGAGGCGGCGCGCCGCGGTTTTGCCGCGGAGGGATTTGCTGGCGGCGTGCTCAGCTTCGGGCGCGGCGCGCTCGGGCCGTTCGGCTATGTCATGCCGGCGCTGTCGAAGACCAGCGAGAATGCTGCGTTCTATAGCGAGACATTCCGGCCAAGCGGCGTGACGCGCACCAGGCTCGGCAGCATGACGCTGGGCATGCGCGATGGCGCGCCGTTCTTTCATTGCCATGGGCTGTGGACGGAGGCCGATGGCCGCGCCGGTGGTGGCCACATGCTGCCGGACGAAACTGTTGTCGCCGAGCCGTTCGAGGTCGAGGCCTTCGGTGTCGATGGTGCGATGTTTGCCGCCGAGCCCGATCCCGAGACCAATTTCAAGCTGTTCGGGCCGGTGGCGACTGCGCGCACCGGCGCACGCACGACCAGCCGCGCTTTCGCGCTGCGGCTGCGCCCCAATCAGGATTTCGCCTTCTGCCTCGAAGACTTCTGCCGCGCGCAGGGCATTGCGCGCGGGAAGATTCACGGCGGTGTCGGCTCGACCATCGGGGCGCGCTTCACCCATGGCGGCGTGACCGAGCCCTTCGCGACCGAGCTTGCGGTCACAGCCGGCACGATTGCGGCCGGCTCCTGCGGCGCGCTCGGAGCCGCACTCGACGTCGCCCTGATCGACTATACCGGCGGCAGGGCGGAGGGCCGTCTGATCCGTGGCGACAATCCCGTGCTGATGACCATGGAGCTGGTGCTCGAGGTGTTGGACTAGTTCCGGCGAACGATCAGTGAGTGCGTAGCTTGGCAATGGCCAAGTACGTGGAGTCACTGATCCCCGAACTCGATCCCTGAAACAGGTTGAGCAGGGGGGATTGGCCCTGGCCGGTGCTCTGGCTGTTTCTGATGTCATACATGGCGGAGAAACGGCTCAACAGCTTTGTAACCTTCGCGGGATCGGACAGATCCTTGATCTTCATGAATCTGTCCACGAACTTGGCCTGCTGATCGATCGGCATCGCCGCCATCGAGTCAGGCAGATCGAAGGTGGTCCTGAACACCTCCGAAAGAGCCTTGTCGGCAAGGATGTCATATGCGGACGTGATGTCCCCCGCCTTTCGCTGGAAATAGAGCGCCAGGCGCACGCCGGGATTCGCATCCCCTTGCTGCTGCTCCAGGCTTTGCTCGACATAGTTCGCTTGTGCTTCCCGAAACTGATCCCGCTTCTGTGGACCCATCATCGGAAGACGTGCGACGTTGCCTTTACTGTCGAAATTGAACGACGCCACGATTTCGGCAAAGCGAGGATCGTTCTCGGTGTTCGCGAAGCTCTTTGGATCGTTGAGATCGGAGCTGAAGATCTTCTTGAGAAATTCGGTGCTGACCTTCCTGGGGTCCAACCCCTTTGCCAGGAGGATGAAATCGACCATCGGCCTGTTTGCGAGAAGATCGGAAACGCTGTCGATGCCGGCGATCGCCTGCTGATATTCCGACGCATCCTTCGTGGCCTGGGCCCGAACTGCGGCCTGCTGTTGGGGCGTTGCCGTGCTGGCGCTCTTCACCGCTCCAATGACGTAGTCCTTCGCCATCTGGAGGACTTCAGCCGAGTCCTGAGCCACCAAGGGGGTCGTCAGATTGCCTTTTGCGTCGAAGTTGAAGGCGCGTGCCAGCTCCAGATATCGATCGTCCTTGAGGGTATAGACGTAGCTTTTGGGATCGTTGATGTCGCTTTCGAGCACGGCCTTGACAGTCGCCGGCGAGACGTTTGCGGGGTCGAGGCCGACGGCTCCCAGCGCAAAATCATAAACGCCCGGTGTCGATACGAACGCCTGGACTGAATTGATCTTGAGGATGGCAGTTCTGAATTGCCTGATTGCGAAAGCTTCGTTCAACGGACTTGCCGCCGAATAGACGGCGGACTTGCTGTCGTCGAACTTCTGTTTCGTGATCGTGACATTTGCGGCAGTCTGCGCCGACACACCTGACGGAAGCGACCCGTCGGAGGAAAACTCGAATGCACCGGCCAGGTCGACGAACCGGCCAATCGTCCCTATCTGGTCGCTGAGGCTGGAAATGCTGCTCGCATATGACTCCAGATGATGCTTTTCGACCAGGATCTGGACGTTCAACTGGGTCACGTTCGCGCCCGGTTGTGAGAGTTGGGTGGTGTAGTCGGCTATCCTTGAATTGGCCGCGGTGACATCCGATCGGGCCTGAGCAAGATCGGCGTTGAGGCCACTCAGCTGAGAGGCGAAAGTGGTGTTGACGTAGCTGCTTGGATCGGATGGATCGCTGCGCAAGACCTGGCTGATGGTGTCACGCGACCATTTGCTTTGATCGATCCCGTACGCCGAATAGATATAATTGCGAAGGCGGTCGTTGTTCAGGAGCTGGTCTGCACTGCTGATGTTGCCGATTTCGGCGCTGTAGTAATTCGAGTCGCCGGCAAGTGCATCGACCTGGCTCTTCCTGGTCGCCGTGTACAGACCGATCATCTCGTCGGTCTGGTTCTCCGATTGCGCAACCGGCGTGGCACTGCCATTGAAGGAAAATGCCGCGGCGAACTCGCGGTAGCGTTTGTCGACCAGCTTGTTGACGAAGCTGTTTGCGTCGGAGAGGTCGCTCTCCAGCACCTTTTTCATGAAGGCCTTGGCGTAGGCCATGTCTTCCAGGCCATACGCCTTCGTTGCATAATGATAAAGGCGATAGTCTTTCATGAAGTCGTCGACGGACTTCACCTTGCCGATGTGGGCTTTGTAATAGGCGGCCTCTCGCGCCACGTCCTGTTGCTGTTCAACCCGCGTCAGGGACTGCTTGAGATTGCGCGTGATGTAGCTGTAACTGAAATACGTTGATACCATCGCGCACTCCTCGCGGCTTTACGGTCCCGGACGTCCGTCAATCATTGCGGGGTCGTGAGGTGAGGGCGGGCCTCATGCCGCTCAAATGTCTCAGAGCTGGGTTCTCCAAGGCGATTTCGGACAGCAATCTCAGATTCCAGTTTGCCCTCGCGACGCATGTCGGGGTTTGTTGCTGCATATTTCTCAGATGCAGCTTTCGCGAGGGTTGCGTTCCGGATATGTTCCGACCGAGAGCCCGAATTCATCTGGCACTGCTATTCAGGTGATACGCGCGGTTTCGCATCCTCGCGGCACATCGCGCCCGAGCTTTGCGGTATTGTTTGCCCTCAAAAATGCCGAGGGCGCAGGGAAGGCCGGGTGCCGGCTGGCACCCACGGTCCACTGTGCGAAGGTTGCGCTACAAGAGGCTGCACAGCGGCATACAGGTGAAGCCCAACACACGGCCTTCCCTGCGCAGTGGTTTTACGGCTTATGTCGTGCTCTCCCCGGGGAGCGATGCACTATTGCCCCCGTCGCCTTGCGGATGGCTGATGCTGCGGACCCGGTCGGGCCGCCACATCACCGCAACACTTGGCGCACAGACCCCGGGCGCCAGGACCACACGATTTTGCCGTACGCAGGCTGCACCGGTCGTGTGCGCGACGCCTTCGCTCACGGTTGCCCGCCCTGCAAAGCCCTTCGCGCCGACGCCGCCTGCGTCCACCACGTCCCATCCCGCGTTCGTGACGATCGCGATCCGCCCCTCGGCCGGGTTGGGATGGCTCTCTATATGATAATCCGAAATACGGATAAAGAGAAATATTTTTGCGCGCCGTGATTGACCCTCTGCTTGGGTGTTTTGCCCGCCGGGCGGCAAGGGGTTGTGGGGCACGCGGACACCCGCCGCAACGCGGCCACGAACGGGTCTCCCCCCGGCCGCAAAATGCGCTACCATCACCCCAGCGCGCTTCAAGTCGCGCATGATCAACGAGACGCATGAGGAAACGAGATGAGGGTGACGATTGGACGGCGCACGGTCCTGGCCGCGGTGCTGACTGCCGCGGGCGCGGCGGCTTTGACGGCGGCGTTTGGCCCGGCTTCGACATCGGCCTGGGCCCACGGCCCGACCCGTCAGAAGGTGCGCGAATCCATCGAGATCAACGCTGCCCCGGCCAAGGTGTGGGCCGCAATGGGCAATTTCCAGGACATGAGCTGGCTGCCGCCTGTTACCAAGACCGAGGGCGAGAAGGGCAACGAGATCGGCGCGACGCGGAAGCTGACGCTGACGGGAGGCGCGACCGTCGACGAGGAACTCTACAAGTTCGATGCCGCCGCAATGAGCTATTCCTACCGGATCACCAATGTGGACGTGAAGGTGCTGCCGGTGACCAACTACTCCTCGACGTTGACGGTGACGCCGAGCGCTGACGGCAAGGGCTCGACCCTGGAATGGGCCGGCGCGTTCTATCGCGGCTTCCCCAACAACGACCCGCCGCCGGAGCTGAGCGACGAGGCGGCCAAGGCTGCGGTGAGCGGGCTCTACAAGGCCGGCCTCGAGTCGTTGAAGAAGAAGATCGAGAGCGGAAGCTGACGGTGCGGGCGCCGGTCCTGGCGGCGCTCGTCGCCAGCATTTGCCGTGCCGCTCTCGGCAGCGCGTGCGCCGACGAGGCGTTCGTCACCAACCAGCTCAGCGACGATCTGATGGTCGTGGACCTCGCCACTGCGCGCAGCGTCGCGACGATCCCGATCGGCGGCAAGCCGGCCGGCGTCGCCATCAGCGCGGACGGGCGCTTTGCCTATGTGACAAGCCCGGATGCCAAAGCGGTGACGGTGGTGGACGCGGCAACGCGGCAGGTTGCGGGGCGGATCGAGGTCGGCGGCGGGCCGCTTGGCATTGCCGTCGCGCCGGATGGCCGCGCCGTCTATGTCGCGGACTGGTACGCAGCCGCCGTGCGGGTGATCGATACGGCGAGCCGCAGCGTCACGGCCAGCATCGGGGTCGGTGCCTCGCCGTCGGGGCTCGCAGTGACGCCAGACGGCAAACTGCTGCTCTCGGCCGACCGCGACGACGACAGCGTCTCGGTCGTGGACACGGCGACGCGCCAGCGCAGGGCGACCATCCAGGTCGGCACCCGTCCGTTCGGTGTCACTATCGATGCCGAGGGCAAGCGAGCCTACACCGCCAATGTCGGCTCCGATGATGTCTCGGTGATCGACATCGCAGAGGCGCGCGAGATCGGCCGCGCGCCGGTCGGGATGCGTCCCTATGCGGTGGCACTGACGCAGGGCCGCGGCTTCGTCACCGATCAGTATGGCGGCACAGTCAGCGTGTTCGATCTGGCGACCTTGAAGCCGCTCAAGCGCATCAATGTCGGCGACTATCCCGAAGGCATCGCCGCGACCGCCGACGGCAAGCGCGTCATCGTCGCGTGCTGGGAGAGCAATACATTGAGTATCATCGACGCGGTCGAGATGAAGGTGACCGGCGAGGTCAAGACCGGCGACGGTCCGCGCGCGTTCGGGGCGTTCTTGCGCAGGACGGAGTAGGGCCGTCGTAGCCCGCATGAGCGGAGCGACATGCGGGACAGGGCTCCCCTCATCCACCGGCGTTCCCGGATATCGCTTCGCTCATCCGGGCTACTGCACCGGGGCACAGCGTCCATACAATCTCATCCATCTGATCAAACATATGATCCGGCCCGTGCGCCCGCAGCGCCGCAGGCGCCGCATAACCCCAGCCCACCGCGCCGCAGGCAATCCCCACGGCCCGCGCCGCCTCGATGTCGCGCACCTCGTCGCCGATCGCGATGACCTTGGCCGGCTTCACACCCGCGCGCCGCATCACCCGACGGAATTTCGCGGCCTTGCCGAACAGCGATGCCGAGCAATCGAAATGTGAGAATAGCGCAGCGGCCGGCCCGAGCTTCTCACGCGCATTGGCCTCGCTGTCCGAGGTCACCAGCGCCAGCTGTACGCCGTTCTCCGCCAGCGTCCGCAGCATCGTATCGACCCCCGCAAACAGCGCAATCTCCGCCGCTGCCTCCGCCTTCAGCCGCCGCGCATGCCGCGCGATCGCCGGCAGCTTCCACAGGGGCACCTCGAGCCGGCTAAGAATCTCGCGCGACGAAGCATGCCGCAGCCCCTCGACATCCTCATCGGCGACGCGGCAGAAGCCGAAGCGATCGGCGACGTCGTTGATGGTGCGCAGGAACCACGGAAAGCTGTCGGCCAGCGTGCCGTCGAGATCGAAGATGGCGAGGGAGTAGGGCATGGGGAGCAAGTGCCGGCGGACCGGGCCGATAAGATTCGGGATCAGACGGATTTAATCACGCTCGACAGGGCAGTCGCGGACCGCAAGCGTTTACTGGCCCATTCCGCAAAGGCCGTGCGCGCGGCAGAGTCGGCGAAGACGCTTGCTGGGATGAAAAAACCTTGCTTTGTATTGTACCATATTACGACCATGACCTGGGTATCCCCAACTTCCGCAATCGTATCCCAAGACATCCGGCTTTCAATGTTGGGAGTTCTCACGAGGATGGAGAGGTCATCAAAAGTAACACGCCAGGTCATCTGCGCCATGCCGTCTAGCTCATGCAGTTTGTCGAATATCCGGCGTGTGGACCACGTCGTTAAGAAAGCCATGTAGATCTGCCCCAATAGAAAGCAGATTAACAACGCAAATATAGTTGGCGACGTTAGCCAACCCTGATCCAGGCCGATCCAGCTAACCGCAATAATCACCCCGGAGACGATGAGCGTGATGATCCAAAAGCCACGCCGATCAACGTGCGCCTTCAGCCTTTTGGTCAGAAGAGTTCTGAAGAATCGATCTTCGTCTATGGAACTGTTGAATTCAAAATGAAAATTGGATTGATCAGTTGCGTTGCTCAAGTCTGCCCCCCTGGAAGAGGTCAGTAATCTATACCCCGACAGCCAACTTAACCAGAGGTTGTCTCTCATCAGTCAGAGTTCTGCGGCCTGCGAAGAGCGACAAAGACTGCGAGGCCGCGCTACTCCGCCGCCTCGCTGGCCGCGCGCCTCCGCTTCGGCTTCCGCGCCTTCGCCAGCACCGGGGCCAGAAACTTCCCCGTATAGCTCCGCGGCGCTTTCGCGATGTCTTCCGGCGGGCCCCAGGCGACGATCTCGCCGCCGCCGTCGCCGCCTTCGGGGCCGAGGTCGATGACCCAGTCGGCGGTCTTGATGACTTCGAGATTGTGCTCGATGACGACGACCGTGTTGCCCTGCGCGACCAGCTCGTGCAGCACCTCCAGGAGCTTCTTGACGTCGTGGAAATGCAACCCGGTGGTCGGCTCGTCCAGGATGTAGAGCGTGCGGCCGGTGGCGCGCTTTGACAGTTCTTTTGCCAGCTTGACGCGTTGCGCTTCGCCGCCGGACAGCGTCGTCGCTTGTTGGCCGACATGGATGTAATCGAGGCCGACGCGGTGCAGCGTCTGGAACGTTTCGCGCACGCGTGGCACCGCCTTGAAGAACTCGGCGGCTTCCTCGACGGTCATGTCGAGCACGTCGGCGATGCTCTTGCCCTTGAACAGGACCTCCAAGGTCTCGCGGTTGTAGCGCTTGCCCTTGCAGACGTCGCAGGTGACGTAGACGTCGGGCAGAAAGTGCATCTCGATCTTGATGACGCCGTCGCCCTGGCAGGCCTCGCAGCGGCCGCCCTTGACGTTGAAGGAGAAGCGGCCGGGCTCGTAGCCGCGCGCCTTGGACTCGGGCAAGCCGGCGAACCATTCGCGGATCGGCGTAAAGGCGCCGGTGTAGGTCGCGGGGTTGGAGCGCGGCGTGCGGCCGATCGGCGACTGGTCGATGTCGATGATCTTGTCGATGTGCTCGAGGCCCTCGATGCGATCGTGCGGCGCGGCGCCTTCGCTGGCGTTGTTCAGCTTGCGTGCGATCGCCTTGTACAGCGTGTCGATCAGCAGCGTCGACTTGCCGCCGCCGGAGACGCCGGTGACGCAAGTGAACAGGCCGAGTGGAATTTCGGCGGTGACGTTCTTGAGATTGTTGCCGCGCGCGTTGACCACCTTGATGGTGCGGCGATGGTTCGGCGGGCGCCGCTCCGGCACCTCGACCTCGAGCTCGCCGGTGAGATATTTGCCGGTGAGCGAGTTCGGGTTGCGCATGATCTCGGCGGGCGTGCCTTCGGCGATGATGTTGCCGCCATGCATGCCGGCACCGGGGCCGATGTCGAGGACGTGGTCGGCGAGCAAGATGGCGTCCTCGTCATGCTCGACCACGATCACGGTGTTGCCGAGGTCACGAAGTCTCTTGAGCGTGTCGAGCAGGCGCGCGTTGTCGCGCTGGTGCAAGCCGATCGAGGGCTCGTCCAGCACGTAGAGCACGCCCGTCAGGCCCGAGCCGATCTGCGAGGCCAGGCGGATGCGCTGGCTCTCGCCGCCGGACAGCGTGCCGGAGGAGCGGGAGAGCGTGAGATAGTTGAGGCCGACGTCGAGCAGGAAGGTGAGGCGCTCGCGGATCTCCTTGAGGATGCGGCCGGCGATCTCGTTCTGCTGGGTGTTCAGCGCCTCCGGGACGGTCTCGAACCACGCGCCGGCGCCCTTCACCGACATCTCGGAGATGTCGCCGATATGCTTGCCGCCGATCTTGACGCAGAGCGCCTCGGGTTTGAGCCGAAAACCCTTGCAGCCCTCGCAGGGCACGTCGTGGAAATACTTCGCCAGCTCCTCGCGCGCCCATTCGCTCTCGGTCTCGCGATAGCGGCGGTTGATATTGGTGATGACGCCCTCGAACGGTTTCTTGGTGTCATAGGAACGGACCCCGTCCTCGTAGGAGAACTTGATCTCGTCCTCGCCGGACCCATGGAGGATCGCGTTCTGCGTCTTCTTGGGCAGATCCTTCCACTTGGTGGTCAGCGTGAACTTGTAGTGCTTGCCGAGCGCAGTCAGCGTCTGAATGTAATAGGGTGACGAGGATTTGGCCCAAGGCGCGATCGCGCCCTTGCCGATGGCGAGTTCCTTGTCGGGAATGACGAGGTCTTCGTCGACATGCTGCTCGACGCCGAGGCCGCCGCAGGCGGGGCAGGCGCCATAGGGATTGTTGAACGAGAACAGGCGGGGCTCGATCTCGGGGATGGTGAAGCCGGAGACCGGGCAGGCGAATTTTTCCGAGAACAGCATGCGCTCGGGTCCGCTCTTGTCGTGGATCTTTGCGGTCTTCTTTTTCTCTTCCGCGGGTGCTGCCGCAGCCGGCGCGTCCGCGAATTCGATCACGGCGAGGCCCTCGGCGAGCTTCAGCGCGGTCTCGAAGCTTTCGGCGAGGCGCTGGCCGATGTCGGCGCGCACCACGATGCGATCGACCACGACGTCGATATCATGCGGGAATTTCTTGTCGAGAACAGGCGCTTCCGCGAGCTCGTGGAAGGCGCCGTCGATCTTGACGCGCTGAAAGCCCTTCTTGAGCCATTCGGCGAGCTCTTTGCGGTACTCGCCCTTGCGGCCGCGCACGACCGGCGCGAGCAGATAGAGGCGCGAGCCTTCGGGCAGCGCCAGCACGCGATCGACCATTTGCGAGACGGTCTGGCTCTCGATCGGCAGGCCAGTGGCGGGCGAATAGGGCACGCCGACGCGCGCCCACAGCAGGCGCATGTAGTCGTAGATTTCGGTGACGGTGCCGACGGTGGAGCGCGGGTTCTTCGACGTCGTCTTCTGCTCGATCGAGATCGCCGGTGACAGGCCGTCGATCTGGTCGACGTCGGGCTTCTGCATCATCTCCAGGAACTGGCGCGCATAGGCCGACAGCGATTCGACGTAGCGGCGCTGGCCCTCGGCGTAGATGGTGTCGAACGCAAGCGAGGATTTGCCGGAGCCTGACAGCCCCGTGAACACCACCAGCTTGTCGCGGGGAATCTCGACGTCGACGTTCTTGAGGTTGTGCTCGCGCGCGCCACGGATCGTAATTGCGCGCAGGTTTGATCCCACGTTCTGTTGTTGGCGCTTCGCCTTGATCACTTCATCCATCCTGGTGGTCCTCAGGGAATCCAAAAGCGCGCGATCGCGCCAACGTAAGAGGCGCGCTTCGCCCGGAACCGGGATCGGCGCCGATGGGTATGTGAGCGAACGTAGGAAGAACGGGAACGGATTTCCAGTGGCGTTTGCGAATCGTCAACGGATTGTTGGCGCGCTGGCGGCATCTGGCAGGAGCACGGCCCCGCGGAACTGCGGAGGAACGGCCGGTCAAACAAAAAGGCCGGCGCAAGGCCGGCCTTTCGTAACGCGGATGGCGTCGAAGCGAAGATCAGTACTTCGCGACGATCGGGCCCCCGAAGTGATAGTTCACGCCGACCTGCACGGTGTGAAACTCGAGCGTGCCGGTGGGCAGGGCGCCCGAGAAGTAGGTCTCGCCGCCGAGGCTGCGAAAGAGGTACTCGCCCTTGACCGACCACTGCGGAGCGAAGAACGCTTCGACGCCCGCACCGACGGTCCAGCCGGAGTGCCACTTGCTGTCGGAAACGGTCACGCCGAGCGCGCTGATGCTGAGCTTGTTGTCGATCCAGGCGTAACCACCGGTGCCGTAGAACAGGACGTTGTTGACGGCGTAGCCGATACGGCCGCGCACGGTGCCCATCGCATCGGTCTTCGAGCTAAGGGTGGTGCTGACGAGGCCGAAGCCGGGGACGGCAACGGGGCCGGTGACCGACGCGCTGACATCAGCCCAGGAGCCATCGGCCTCGACGCCGAACACGACATTGCCGGTCTGCCAGTTGTAGCCGGCGGTACCGCCGACGAAGCCGCCCTTCATCTTCGGGTCGGTCGAGGAATTTTCCCAGGCGCCGCCACCGACAATACCGAGGTAGAAGCCGGTCCAGTTGTAGACCGAAGCCATGGCCACCGGAGCCTTGGTGTAGGGGCGCGCCGCGAGATCAGCGGCCGAAGCCGGGGCAGCGAGAGCGAACAAACAGGCCGAAGCCAACCAAACCTTTTTCATTTTCAGTAATCCCAGTCCCAGTTTCTGATTGTACCTTCCGCAATCGGGAAGGCATCGGACTCACCTGCCCAACTGGGCTGTACTTACACCAGTGAAGCCGCAAGTTGTGTCACTCAAGAGCAACAGCTGTCGGAAAAGGGAACGGTTATTGACCGATTAATATCGGAGGACTGTGACAGCAAAAGGCCGGCGCGAGGCCGGCCTTCGAAGTGCGGTATGTCGAGCGAGATCAGTACCTTGCGATGACCGGACCGCCCCAGCGATAGTTCAAGCGGATGAGGCCCATGTCGACATCCTGGCGAATCCGGTCGCTGCCGAATACCGCACCCGCGGGCGTTGTGAAGCCGATCGTGCGATCGCCAAGGAAGATGTGGTCGTACTCAAGGCCCAGCGACCAGTTTGGCGCGAAGCCGAACTCCAGACCGGCCCCGACCGTGCCACCCCAGCGAGTCTCCCGCGCTGAAGCCAGCAGCGCGCCCGCGCCAGGTGTACCCGCAGCAGCGTAGATGTCGTACTTGTCGCCGACGACGGCGGCGCCGCCCTTCACGTAGAACAGGACGTTGTTCCAGGCGTAACCGACCTGACCGGTGATAAGGCCGAAAGCGTCGATGCGGGTACGGTTGCGATCACCCGTCACCAAAGCCGTACCCGGAAAGAGGGTGCTCACATTGTCGCCCCGGAAGTCGGCCCAGTTGCCTTGGCCTTCGAGGCCGAACACCCAATTGGCGGACTGCCAGCGATAGCCGATCTGGCCACCGACGGTGCCCCCCGTCGCATTGTGACAGCCTTCGCCCACCAAAACGCCGGTCGCGGGCGTGACGAAGTCCCAGCACGTGTGGCTTGAGCCACCGCCGCCGTTGATGCCGATGTAGAAGCCGCTCCAATCGTAGATGGTAGCAATCGCCGGCGCGGGGGCCTTGGTGTAGGGACGCGCGGCCATGTCCGCCGCGCTTGCGGGAGCGGACAGGCCCATCGCGACTGCACCGATTGCACCAATAAGAAGCTTATTCATTGCCAGTCTCCCCAGGTTCGTCCGCTTCTTTGTTCCCCGAAGCGGCTGATCAGGCGCGAGGGCCCATATGAACTAAGTCCGAGGAAACCGTAGCTCTACGGGGCGGCAAAGTCCGTCTCCGAAATGCAACAAGAACGGAGCAGTGTGAGTACCCATAACTTGCTGAATGTTAAGTTCTTTCTATCGTTTTGGGGAACCTACAAAGGTTCCATCCCAGGCGTGCCTTCCGGCACTACGTTGGCCGATCGACGCCACATATTCGATGCGGTCGTTCGCCAAGAACAAATCTGGAACAAATTTGAGGTCGATGCTATAGGTGGGGATAACCGGAGGGGTGACGGACTGATCGTCGTCCGCAAGCGTTCGGCGAGCGTATAGGGTCGCCTCAACAGGCACGGCGGAACGCGGGGAGCGGACCGGCCTTCTTGGATTCAGTGGCATTCGGAGCGGAGAGCGGAGATGGCGGGAAGTGTCAACAAGGTCATTCTGGTTGGAAATCTCGGCAAGGATCCTGAAATCCGCCGCACCCAGGACGGGCGGCCGATCGCCAATCTGAGCGTCGCGACCTCGGAGACATGGCGCGACAAGGCAACCGGCGAGCGCAAGGAAAAGACCGAGTGGCACCGCGTCGTGATCTTCAATGAAGGGCTCTGCAAGGTCGCCGAACAGTACCTGAAGAAAGGCGCCAAGATTTACGTCGAGGGTGCGCTCCAGACCCGCAAATGGACCGACCAGAGCGGCGTCGAGAAGTACTCGACCGAAGTCGTGCTGCAGGGCTTCAACTCCACCCTGACGATGCTGGACGGTCGTAGCGGCGGTGGGGGAGGCGGCAGCTTCGGCGACGAGCCGGGCGGCGATTTCGGCTCCTCCGGTCCGGTTAGCAGCGCCCCGCGGCGCCCTGTTGCCGCTGGCGGCGGTGGCCGCAACAGCGACATGGACGACGATATCCCGTTCTGAGCGATCCCGTTCTGAGAACGCGGCGTCTCAATGCGACGCGCCGGCCGGATGGGCGGTGCTTCTCATCTCGTGTCAGAAAATCCCCCTAATCGGCAGGACGGGCTCGGAATTTCCGGGCCCGCTTCATGTTTCGGGTGAGCTCGGATTGCGGCTTCGCAAGCGCGCTGACGGGGCCAGACCGCCGCGCGATTTTCCACGCGTGAGCGGCGATTTTGCAAGGTCGATGCGGGGGCTGTCCGAGACACCGCTCGCAAGGGCTTAAGTTGTTGGAAAAATAGGCGGAAAAAGCGCTTCCCAGAACGCCGCGAGGGTGGTTATCAGAGGCTCGATGCGCTATATGATTCCCAGATAAAACCTCACCGGATTTCCCCTTGGCTGACGACGACGACAAGCCCGGCGACCAGCCGGCGCAACCCTCGGATATTCGCCCCGTCTCCATCTTCGAGGAGATGAAGAAGTCCTATCTCGACTACGCCATGAGCGTGATCGTGGCGCGGGCGCTGCCTGACGCCCGCGATGGTCTGAAGCCGGTGCATCGCCGCATCCTGTACTCGATGAACGAGCAGGGGCACACGCCGGACAAGAAGTACGTCAAGTCCGCCCGCGTGGTCGGTGACGTCATCGGTAAATATCATCCGCATGGCGACCAGTCGATCTACGACGCCATGGTCCGGATGGCGCAGGACTTCTCCATGCGCGTGCCGCTGATCGACGGTCAGGGCAATTTCGGCTCGGTCGACGGCGATCCTCCGGCTGCCTATCGTTATACCGAAGCCCGATTGACGAAGGCAGCGCTGGCCCTGCTGGCCGACATCGACAAGGACACGGTCGACTTTCAGCCGAACTACGACAATAACGAGACCGAACCGTCGGTCTTGCCGGCCAAGTTCCCGAACCTGCTCGTCAACGGCGCCGGCGGCATCGCGGTCGGCATGGCCACCAACATCCCGCCGCACAATCTCGGCGAGGTGATCGACGCCTGCGTCGCGCTGATCGACAACCCCGCGCTCACCATCGACGAGCTCATCAACATCGTGCCGGGACCGGATTTCCCGACCGGCGGCGTCATCCTCGGACGGCAGGGCATCCGCGCCGCCTACCACCTCGGCCGCGGCTCGGTCATGATGCGCGGCAAGGTCGCGATCGAGACCATCCGCAAGGAGCGCGAGGCGATCATCATCACCGAGATTCCCTACCAGGTGAACAAGGCGACGATGGTCGAGCGCATCGCCGAGCTGGTCAAGGAAAAGAAGATCGAGGGCATCGGCGACCTGCGCGATGAATCCGATCGCGACGGCTACCGCGTCGTCATCGAATTGAAACGCGACGCCGTGCCGGATGTGGTGCTCAATCAGCTCTACAGGTTCACGCCGCTGCAGACGAGCTTCGGCGTCAACATGGTGGCGCTCGACAGCGGCCGTCCGCGGATCATGCATCTGAAGGACCTGCTGGCGATCTTCGTCGACTTCCGCGAGCGGGTCGTCACGCGGCGCACCAAGTTCCTGCTGGCCAAGGCCCGTGATCGCGCCCACATCCTGGTCGGTCTCGCGATCGCGGTCGCCAATATCGACGAGATGATCCGCGTCATCCGGACCTCGCCCGACCCGACGACCGCGCGCGACACCCTGATGTCGCGCGACTGGCCCGCCCGCGACGTTGAGGACATGCTGACGCTGATCGACGATCCGCGCCACCGCATCAGCGAGAACGGCACGATCCGGCTGTCGATGGAGCAGGCGAGGGCCATTCTCGATTTGCGCCTGCAACGCCTCACCGCACTCGGCCGCGACGAAATCCGCGAAGAGCTCGACAAGCTCGCCGGCGAGATCGCCGACTATCTCGACATCCTGCGCTCGCGCGACCGCGTGCTGGAAATCATCAAGTCCGAGCTCGCCGAAGTGAAGGCCGAGTTTGCAACCCCGCGCCGCACCGTCATCATCGAGCAGGAAGGCGAGGTCGAGGACGAGGACCTGATCCAGCGTGAGGACATGGTCGTCACCGTCTCGCACGCCGGCTACGTCAAGCGCGTGCCGCTGTCTGCCTACCGGGCGCAGCGCCGCGGCGGCAAGGGCCGCGCCGGCATGCAGACCCGCGACGAGGATTTTGTCAGCCGGCTGTTCGTGGCGTCCACGCATACGCCGATGCTGTTCTTCTCCTCGCGCGGCCAGGTCTACAAGATCAAGGTCTGGCGCCTGCCGATGGCCGCGCCGAATGCGCGCGGCAAGGCGCTGATCAACATCCTGCCGCTGGAGCAGGGCGAGCGCATCACCACCATCATGCCGCTGCCGGAGGACGAGTCCACCTGGGGCAATCTCGACGTGATGTTCGCCACGACCGGCGGCAACGTCCGGCGCAACAAGCTGTCCGACTTCGTCGATGTCCGCCGCTCCGGCATCATCGCGATGAAGCTCGACGACAACGAAGCGATTGTCGACGTGCAGATCTGCACCGAGCACGACGACGTGCTTTTGACCGGCGCCGGCGGCCAGTGCATCCGCTTCCCCGTCACCGACGTGCGCGTGTTCACCGGCCGCACCTCCATGGGCGTGCGCGGCATAGCGCTTGCCGAGGGCGACAAGGTGATCTCGCTGGCGATCCTGCGCCACGTCGAGACGACGTCCGACGAGCGCTCGGCGTATCTGAAGATGCGTCGTGCGGTCGCCGGCGAAGCTGCGGCCGAGGAGCCTGCGGCGGACGCCGAGGCCGAGGAGACCTCCGGCAGCTTCCAGCTCGCCCAGGAGCGCTACATCGAGATGTCGGCGCAGGAGCAGGTCGTGCTGACCGTCTCCGTCAACGGCTACGGCAAGCGGACCTCGTCCTACGAGTACCGCACCACCGGCCGCGGCGGCAAAGGCATCGTCGCCATGAGCGTCAACAACCGCAACGGCAATCTGGTCGCGTCTTTCCCCGTGGAGGACGCTGATCAAATCATGCTGGTCACCGACAAGGGCCAGCTGATTCGCTGCCCGGTCGAAGGCATCCGCGTCGCCGGCCGCTCGACCCAGGGCGTGATCGTGTTCGACACCGCCGAGGACGAACATGTCGTCTCGGTCGAGCACATCACCGAAGAGGCCGAGAGCGGAAATGGTGCGAACGGAGACGCAAACGGGGAGTGATGCGCCCTGCCGCGCGCCTCCGTCCATGCGTGTGACCTTGTGACGCGATTGATTAAACCTGTTTCATTCAGGAACTGCATCAAAATACGCTTGTTGGCTCCGCGTTGATGAAATGACGGAGTTTATCATGCGACAATCCCGAACTCTGCTTGCTGCCGCTCTCGCTGGTGCGACCGCTCTGGCCACTATGCAATCTGTCTCGGCTGCGCCGCTTCAAGCAGATCAAGCGCTCGGTGTGAATGGAGTGAATGTCGAGACCGTCCAGTATCGCCCCGGTTGGCGTCATGGCCATCGCGGATATCACCATGGCTACGGACATCGGGGCTACGGAACCGGTGCAGCTGTGATCGGCGGACTGGCGGCCGGAGCGATTATCGGCGGCGCGATCGCCAACAGCCAGGCACGCCAGGATGCTGTGAGCTCTTGTGCCCAACGCTACAAGTCCTACGATCCGGCCTCGGGAACGTATCTGGCCTACGACGGGCAGCGTTACGCCTGTCCATAACGGACAAGCGAGGGAGCCGCGCGATCGACGTGGCTCCCGAGCTCCTCGCTCCAGCTCCGTGCCGGGTGACAGTGCATCGATATTGAAGTGGTCATACCCACTCGCGAGCCTCCGGCGGAGGGAAACGCATTGTCGGAACGTTGATACCTCAGTTTAATTCACTGTCATCGTGGGCCAGCATCAGCTCGCCGCCGCGAGCACAAAACTACATAATTTGCGGTCTAGCTGCGGCTCGACGTCGATGCTTGCTTTAGCCGCGCGGGGGACCAGCTAAATCTCCAGCTCCGTGCCGAACTCCACCACCTGCTTGGTCGGCACGCCGAAGAACGCGGCGGAGCGTTCGGCATTGCGTTGCAGAAAGGCGAACACGGTTTCGCGCCAGACCCACATGCCGGGCACGTCCTCGCGCGGAATGATGGTTTCGCGGCCGACGTAATAGGTGATGTCGTCGAGGTCGATCCCGGGCAGTTTGCCGTGGCGGCAGGCGAGGGTCAGCCCATCGTAGATCGTCGGGTTCTGCATGAAGCCGTAATGCAGGACGACGCGGGTAATGCCGGGAATGATCTCGATCACCTCGATGCGGTCTTCGTCGGCGATGTGAGGAAGCTCCTCGATCAGCACGGTGACCAGGATGATGCGCTCGTGCAGCACGTGGTTGTGCTTGACGAACTGGGTCAGCGCCAGCGGGACGCCGCGTGGCGCCGACGCCAGGAACACTGCGGTGCCGGGGAGTCTTGCGGTGCACTTGTTGACCGCGGTCTCGATCAGATCCTCCTCCGGCTGGCGCAGCTTCGCGCGTGCCGCTTCGACGAGCTTCACGCCGCTGCGCCAGGTCAGCATCAGGAAGGCGACGAAGGCTGCGAGCATCAGCGGAAACCAGCCGCCCTCGAACAGCTTGATGGAATTGGCCGAGAAGAAGATCACATCGATTGCGAAGAAGAAGCCGTTCACGGCCACCACGAGCCACGGCGAATAGCCCCACTGGATCGCGACCAGGGCGGCGAGCAGCGTGGTGATCGCCATCAACAGCGACACCGCGATGCCATAGGCGCCGGCCAGCGCCTCCGAGCTGCCGAAGCTCAGGACGGCGCCCAGCGTTGCGGCGGCGAGCAGCCAGTTCACCAACGGCACGTAAATCTGTCCGATCGCGTCGCTCGTGGTGTGACGGATCTGCATGCGCGGCAGGAAGCCGAGCTGGATCGACTGCTGCGTCAGCGAGAACACGCCGGAGATGATGGCCTGCGAGGCAATCACGGTCGCGACCGCCGAGAACGCGACCAGCGGATAGTGCAGGGCGTCGGGGCAGAGCTGGAAGAACGGATTTTCGATCATGGTGGGGTCGGTGATCAGCAGCGCGGCCTGGCCGAAATAGTTCAGCACCAGCGCGGGGAGGCAGATCGCGAACCAGGCCAGCCGGATCGGCAGCCGGCCAAAATGCCCCATGTCAGCATACATGGCTTCGCCGCCGGTCACCGCGAGGAAGGCGGCCCCCAGGATCGCGAAGGAGACATGAAAATCCTGGTGGATCAGGAAGTCGAACGCATAGAGCGGGCTCAGCGCCACCAGCACTGCCGGCGCCTTGACGATGCCGTGAATGCCGAGCGCTGCCAGCACAAAGAACCATGCCAGCATCACCGGTCCGAAGATGCGGCCGATGAAGCCGGTGCCCTGCTTCTGCATCATGAACAGTCCGATCAGGATGACCACGGTCACGGGCACTACCGCCGGCGCGAGCGAGGGGGCGTCGACCTTCAGGCCTTCGATGGCTGATAACACCGAGATCGCGGGCGTGATCGCGCCGTCGCCGTACAGCAGCGCGGCGCCGACGAGGCCGACGACCAGCAGATGCGCGCGCCAGGTGCCGGGTTGGGCGTTGCGCGCGTGCAGCAGCGCCAGCAGCGCGACGATGCCGCCTTCGCCGCGGTTGTCCGCGCGCAGAATCAACAGCGCATATTTCAGCGAGATGATCAGCAACAGTGCCCAGAGGATCAACGAGGCAACGCCCAGAACGGCATCGTTCGTCAATGTGCCGCCGTGGGCGGCGGCCTTGGCGGCTTCCTTCAGGGCATAGAGTGGGCTGGTGCCGATATCGCCGTAGACCACCCCGAGGGCGCCCATGGTCATGGCAAGCGGCAGCGGATCAGGTTGATGGCCGGAGGCGACTGCGGGCGTACTGGACAATGGTGACCCCTCGATGGGATCGCGCCCGACGGGTCATTCCGGCGGGCGCGAGCATCAGGCAGTCTGCGACGGGACGTCGCAAATATCTATGGGTTATCTTTGGGGTTTGTAGTTGGGACTTATCCCGAGGATTCCTGACGCGAAACTGACAGACCCCACTACGGAGTGCGGTTGGCGGTCACGAGGCGAGCCTCGCGGATGTTTGCTTTGGTGCCGGCCTGGCGAAGGCAGGTCGCCTCGAAATTCGGCCAGGCCTGCTGCGAGCAGTCCTTGCCGATGGTGCGGATGTCGAGCCGGTCGCTCTTGGCGAGCGGCTGCGGCACGCTCGCCTCGACGGTCGGGGCGAAGCCGGGCAGGAGGGTGAGAGCGGCAGCAACACACGCAGAGATCGCGATCGCCGAAAGAGCCTTGATCATGACAGTCCCCTGTGATGCGGCCGCTACGCCCAGTGTGCGGCCCGTCGTTCGTTGGCTGGATTAGTAACCATGGCCAGTTTCGGGACGTCTTCGCGAACGTGGGAAATGGTTTCGTTCGCGCTCCGTTTTGTTTCGTGGCCGCCCTCAGGACGAAACAATTCGACGCATTCCGACACGGTTCTGCGGAAAAACCGCCAGGGAACCTGACCGGCTTGCCGGGCCGGGCAGGGCGCGGTAGGACGTGGCCATGCCCCGCATTGCCTTCTATCCAGGTTCCTTCGACCCCATCACCAACGGCCATCTGGACGTGGTCCGGCATAGCGTGTCGCTGTGCGACAGGCTCGTTGTCGCGATCGGGGTGCACCCCGGCAAAAAGCCGCTGTTCTCGACCGAGGAGCGGCTGAAGATGCTCCATGACGTTTGCGGGCCGGTGGCGGCCCAGGCCGGCTGCGTCCTCGAAGCTGCGACGTTCGACGATCTATCGGTGACCTCGGCGCGCAAGCACGGTGCGACGATCATGATTCGGGGCCTGCGCGACGGCACCGACCTCGACTACGAGATGCAGCTCGCCGGCATGAACGAGGCCATGGCGCCCGAGGTGCATACGGTGTTCCTGCCGGCTTCTCCCATGGTCCGCCCGATCACCGCCACTTTGGTGCGCCAGATCGCAGCCATGGGCGGGGATGTCTCGGCCTTCGTCCCGCCGCTGGTTGCGGCCCAGCTCAAGGCAAAATTCGCCTGATAGCGGCGCGTTTCCTTTCTCATCTCTGATCCGGAGTTATCATGATCCGAATTCTCGCAGTTCTTGCCGCGGTTCTGTTCGCGGTGCCGGCCTTCGCGCAAGCCTTGCCGGCCGGCCTCGACAAGGCCAACGCCATCGTCATCGACTCCACCAAGGGCCGCATCGTCATCAAGCTGAGGCCGGACCTTGCGCCCCAGCACGCCGAGCGCATCAAGCAGCTTGCACGCGAGGGTTATTACAACAACGTGCCGTTCCACCGCGTCATGGACGGCTTCATGGCGCAGACCGGCGACGGTCAAAACTTCAACGGCACCGGCGGCTCGAAATATCCGAACCTGAAGCAGGAATTCTCCAAGGTGCATTTTGCGCGCGGCATCGTCGGCATGGCCCGGCGCGGCGACAGCGTCGACACCGCGAATTCGCAGTTCTTCATCATGTTCGCCGACGGCGGCAGCCTCGACAACCAGTACACCGTGATCGGCGAGGTCGTGCAGGGCATGGACGTCGTCGACAAGCTGAAGAAGGCGCCTCCCGGATCGAGCGGCGGCACCGTCACCGACCCCGACAAGATGGTGAAGGTGCAGGTCGCTTCCGACATCAAGTAGGAGCGGCGATGGCGCGCTGCGGTGGCAAGCTCCTGCTGGTTGCCGCGGTGCTGCTGCTCGGCGTCCCCGGCGCAATCGCCGAGGACGCACGGGTCAACACCATCCAGGACATCTTCCGGCATCTGCGCACCTGCTGGAAGCCGCCGCCCGCCGCCAAGGCCCGCCCGATCGACATCACCGTCGTCGTGAGCTTTAACCGGGCTGGAAACATTCTGGGCCATCCGAGGATTACCTATGAATCCGCAGAGGCCTCCGACGAGGACCGGCTGCAATACCGGGTCGCGGTGATGGAGGCATTGCAACGCTGCACGCCGATGCCATTTACCGATGCGATGGCTGGCGCGGCTGCGGGGCGTCCATTCGCGATCCAGTTTCGCAACCGCAAATCTTCACCTGACAGGACTTCACCCCCAACCCAAGAGAGACGAGCATGAGCGCCACCGAAAACACACTGATCCTCGAGACCACGCAGGGCCCCGTCACCATCGAGATGCGGCCTGATCTGGCGCCCGGCCACGTCGCGCGCATCAAGGAGCTCGTGCGCGAAGGCTTCTACGACGGAATCGTGTTCCATCGCGTGATCGACGGCTTCATGGCGCAGACCGGCTGCCCGCAGGGCACCGGCACTGGCGGCTCCGGCCAGAAGCTGAAGGCCGAGTTCAACAAGGAGCCGCATGTGCGCGGCACCACCTCGATGGCGCGCGCCGCCAGCCCGGATTCCGGCGACAGCCAGTTCTTCATCTGCTTCGACGACGCCCGCTTCCTCGACAACCAGTACACGGTGTGGGGCAAGGTCACCGAGGGCATGGAGAACGTCGACAAGATCAAGCGCGGCGAGCCCGTGCAGAACCCCGACAAGATCGTCAAGGCGCGGATGGCGGCTGACGCGGAGTAGGCGTTCAACCCTCATCCTGCGGCGCGCGGAACGCGCGTCTCGAAGGATGAAGGCCCCGCTGCTGCAGCCCGGCCTTTGGTTCGAGACGGCACTCCGCGCCTCCTCACCATGAGGGTCTGACTGTACGGCCGTGAGCCCGCGATGCGCACCGACCTCTTCGATTTCGACCTGCCCGCCGAGCGCATCGCATTGCGCCCGGCGAGACCGCGCGACTCCGCGAAGATGCTGGTTGTCGATCACGGCACGTTGCGCGACCAAATCGTCGCCGACCTGCCGCAATGGCTGAAGCCGGGCGACCAGCTCGTCGTCAACGACACCAAGGTGATCGCGGCGCAATTGAAAGGCCGTCGCATCGGCCGCGAGACCGAGCCGAAGATCGAGGCAACGCTGATCAAACGGCTCGACGGCTCGCGCTGGCAGGCGCTGGTGAAGCCCGCCAAGAAACTCACGGCCGGTGACCGCATCCGCTTTGGCAATGAGGGCAAGGTCTGCCTGCTCGGCCATCTCGACGCCGAGGTCGAGGCCAAGGGCGCGGAAGGCGAGGTGACGCTGTCATTTTCGTTCCACGGCCCCACATTGGATCAAGCCATCGCCGATCTCGGCAGCCCGCCGCTGCCGCCCTACATTGCCTCGAAACGCACGCCTGACGATCAGGATCTCGCCGACTACCAGACCATGTTCGCGGCGAACGAAGGCGCCGTTGCCGCGCCGACAGCAGGCCTGCATTTCACGCCCGCGCTGGAGCAGGCGCTGCACGCGCGCGGCGTCGGCATCAATCGCGTCACGCTGCATGTCGGGGCAGGGACCTTCCTGCCGGTGAAAGTGGACGACACCGAAGGCCACAAGATGCATGCCGAGTGGGGCACGCTCTCGGCCGAGACGGCGGAACGACTCAACACCGCGCGCAAGAACGGCGGCCGTATCATCGCGGTTGGCACCACGTCGTTGCGTCTGCTCGAAAGCGCAGCCGGCGAGGACGGCACCATTGAGCCGTTCGCCGCCGAGACGTCGATCTTCATCACTCCCGGCTATCGCTTCCGCGCCGTCGATGTTCTGCTGACCAATTTCCATTTGCCGAAATCGACACTGTTCATGCTGGTCTCGGCGTTCTCCGGGCTGGAGATGATGCAGCAGGCCTATGCACACGCGATCGCGACCGGCTATCGGTTCTATTCTTATGGCGATGCGTGTCTGTTGTTTCGGGCGCGCGACTAATTCGGCGCCGTAGGGTGGGCAGAGCGAAGCGTGCCCACCATCTTTCGTGGATGCGCGAGGGAAATGGTGGCACGGCGCTTGCGCGCCTTTGCCCACCCTACGCACCTCCCGTTACGCCATCACCCGCTGCGGCAGGAGCTCCGCGATCTGTACCGCGTTGAGCGCAGCGCCCTTGAGCAGTTGGTCCGCCGCCACGAACATCGAGATCGAATGCCCGGAGGGGTCGCTGAGGTCCTTGCGGATGCGACCGACCAGGACGTCGTCCTGGCCCGAAGCGTCGATCGGCATCGGGAAGTAGTTCTTGGCACGGTCGTCGACGACCTTGACACCGGGCGCTCGCGCCATGATGGCACGGACCTGATCCTCGCTGATCGGCTTCTCGCATTCGAAGGTGATGGCCTCGCAATGAGCCCGCAGCACCGGCACGCGCACGCAGGTGACGCCGATCGCGATCTTGTCGTCCTCGAAGATCTTGCGGGTTTCGTTGATGACCTTGGTCTCTTCGTCGTTGTAGCCGGTGTCAGGGTCGATCGCCGTGTTGTGGTTGAAGAGGTTGAAGGCGTAGGGATGCGGCATCACCTTCGGCGTATAAACCTGCCCGTTGAGGTTGGCGCGGGTGGACTCGACCAGCTCGTCCATTGCGGCAGCGCCGGCGCCGGAGGCCGCCTGATAGGTCGAGATGATCACGCGCTTGATGCGGTTGCTCTGGTGGATCGGCCACAGCGGCACCAGCGCCGTGATGGCGGCGCAGTTCGGGTTGGCGATGATGCCCTTGTGGTCGCGGATGCGGTTCGCGTTGATTTCGGGGATCACCAGCGGCACGTTCGGATCCATGCGGAAGGCGGAGGAGTTGTCGACGACGACGGCACCCGCCTTGACCGCGATCGGGGCATACTTCTTCGAGATGCTGCCGCCGGCGGAGAACAGGGCGATGTCGACGCCTTCGAAGGCGCGTTCGGTCAGCTCCTCGATGACGACGTCCTGCCCACAGAACGACACCGTCTTGCCGGCCGAGCGGGCGCTGGCCAGCGCCTTGAGCTTGCCGACGCGAAAGCCGCGCTTGTCCATGGTGGCGATGAATTCGGCGCCCACCGCACCGGTGACGCCGACAATTGCGACGACGGGATCGTTACTCACTTTGTCCTCCATTGATTTGAGAATTCAGACAACAAAAAAGCCCCGGACCAACGAGGGCGGGGCTTCGGTAGAGTGGATTGCGTTCTAGTCGACGACTACACGCGCACGCCTCCCCGGGCCCCGAAGGCCGTGGTGGTTTTAGTCGTGCGTTTGGTGGTCGTGAACATGGCGGGAGCTTATGCGGGAGAGTTTTGCGCCCGTCAATGGCTTTTCGGCGGGATTGGGGCTGCCGCTATTTGGTCCGGACGCCCGGCGGCTCGAGGATGACCTCCTTGAGGTTGTCGCCACTGATGACGACGATCGCGAAATTCAGCCGGCCGCGTTCGCGCACCAGTCCGCCGCTGATCGCTTTGCCGGAGGCCGCGCGTTCGGCGACGTGCACGGCATCCGCAAGTCGGTGCTTGATGGCACCGAGCGCTGCGAGGTTGCTGCGGTCGTCCAGGTCGAGCTCGGCGAGAGGGAGGGCGGCTTCCCCGCCGACGAGCTCGCCGGTCGCGGCATTGATGGTGTGGCGCCAGATCCGGTCGTTGTGCAGGGTCTTCACCCGGTAGACCGGCACGCCGGAGGCTCCGTCGAAACTCACATCCGCCGTGGTGGCACCGGCGTGACAAGCTTCCGCAATCGCCATGGCCTGGTTGATCGAGATCGACGAGCCGCGGAAGCGCTCGATCTCGCGACTGACCGCTTGGCGATCGGCCTCGGCGTCACCATCTGTGTCGCTGTGAAGCGTGGTCGGCGTACCCGAGCTCACGATCGCCCGCGCCGGAGCGGCGAGGAGGAGTGCGGACAGGGTGATCGCGAACAATCCCGAGATCCGTCGTTTGGCCGTCGTCATGCTCGAACCCCTCGGCCAGCGAGTATGCCGGATGATCGTAAAGAATTTGCGGCCGACCTTGGGCATCGGTCGGCCGCTGAGCGTCGTGACGGGCTGTCCGCCGCGGCGATCGAGGCGGTGCGGACCTCTTTGGGGCTGGTGAAAAAGCGATCCGCATCGCCCATTAATGAAACCATACCGTATCGTTTTGTTTTCGTCAATGGCGTGGGCGCAGGATCCCCCTGGAAAGATCGCAACCTCACGGAATTGTCAGCGCGACGGGCGCCGCCGCTGCGTGCCCTTGGCAGCGCTCTGGACGCCGTCCGCAGATCCCAGCGCGCCTGCCAGGAACAGCTTGATCGCAGCGCGCATGCGCTTTTCCGCAGCCTTCATCTCCGGCGGCGTTCCAAACGTCGCCAGGCGATGGTTGTGCCCCACGACGACGTCGAGAAACACTTCCGCCGCGATGGTGGTGTCGTCGACGTCGAGCGCGCCTTGCGCCACCAGATGGTCGAAGAAGCGTGCCGTGGTGGCGACGGCCTTGAGCCAGCCTTCCTCCTTGCCGAGCTTGGCGATGTCAGGGAAGTTGATGGCCTGCGACGTCATCATACGGCTGAAGGCGACGGCATCGGGACCGCAGGTGAATGTCAGCATCTCGCGCCCGATCTCGACCAGCCGCTGTTCGACCGAGATGTCCGAGGCGCTGCTGAGCTGGGTCTCGGCGGCCGCGGATAACGGTGCGAGCCATCGTGCGATCTCGCGCCGCAGCACGGCGGCGAACAATCCGCGCTTGTCGCCGTAACGGGCATAGACGGTGGGCTTGCTCACGCGCGCGGCTTCCGCGACCGCATCGAGCGAGGTGGCGTCAAAGCCGCGATCCAGGAACAGGCGGGTGGCGACCTCGATCAGCCGCTGATCGCGCTCGATCGCGGCGCTTTTCGTCGGTCGGCCGCCGCGCGATTTCGGCACCTCGCGTCGCGGCGCTGCTGGTCTTGTCTTGGTCGCAGTCAATCCCATGCCCAATGATTCCTGCGCGGTCGTGACATCCGTCATTGCTCTATAACGCGCAGTAACGGGTGCGTCATGGCTAATCTGGCCGAATAGGCGCCATCGTCAACCGTCTCGGCACGGCCCTGTTCCTCAGCGAGCGCTTACGGAAGCGTCGAAGTCCAGGCCTGGCCCGACGCCGCCTTCTCATATCCGTACTGGTACAGCGCTCGCATATAGGCGGTGTCGAAGCCTTCCGAGGGAGCCGCCGGATAGTCGCGCGCGATGTAGGAGAGGTGGAAGCCGAGGTGGTTGCGCCTGGCAAAATCATAGGTCGAGAAGATGATCGAACGGGTCTGCGACTGCGTGATCGACGACAGGCTGCGTGAGGCGACGTCGATGGTGCTGTTGGAGACGAGCTCGAAATTGCGTTCGATCTTCTTGTTGACGAGGATGTAGATGTCCAGCATCGCAGGGCCGGGCAGGCGACTGCCCTGGAAAAGCAGGGCTTCCGGCAGTGTCAGCACCGGGGCCGTCACGCCGCCGTCGACATGCATCTCCTGAAACCTGCGGCCCTCGCCTTCGGCGTCGATCATGATGGGCGGAAACACCAGGGGGATGCTGGCGGAGGCCGCCATCACGTCGCGAAACAGCTTGAGCGCCTCAGGCGTGCCGACCGTGGCGATCTTGCCCATGTCCCAGATCGCGGTGCGCTGGGTGTCGAGATCTGTCGTCACCACCAGCAACTTGCGCCCCTTGGCGTTTTCACGCGCGACCTGCGCCATGATCTCCGGCCCGACATAGCGGGCGACGAGCTCGCGCAGCCGCGTGTTGCCGAACAGGCCGGATCCGAACAGCACGCGCATGATGCTGGGATCGCTCAACAGGCTCTCCGCGACACCGCTGGTGTAGACCTCCTTCAGCGTGTCGTCATATCGCGAGCCGAGAAACGCAAAGGGTGCGATCAGGCCGCCGGTGCTCACGCCGGAGACGACCGAGAAGGTGGGACGGGTTCTGGCCGCGGTCCAGCCGTTCAGCACGCCGACACCGTAGGCGCCATCGGCACCGCCGCCTGACAGCGCCAGATAGGACTTGCTCGCGGTACTGGTGTCCTTCTCGAAGCTGAATTTCGTGATGGGTTCGTCGGCGTAGCGCCGCAGGCCGTCGATATCGAGCACGCGCGATGTGCTGGCTTCGGTGGCCGTATAGGGCGTGCGGGGCAGGGAGGTGCAGGCGCCGAGCGCCAGACTACACGTCAGGACCAGCCATCCGAACAGGCGGGCGCCGGTCTGCCTTGCCCAGCCCTGCGAACGGCCGGCCGTGTCAATCGAACTTGAAGGGAAGGGCATTGTCGGTGGCTGGCGATCACGCATCTACCGCCGCCGGCAAATCGCCGCGGCAGCTCGTCCAGCCCCAAGATAAAACTACACTGTATCGTTTTGTTCAACAAGCGCCGCCGGCGCACAATTTCGTGTCCCCAATATTGGTGTCCGTTGTTCCGGTCTGATGCATAAGCTGGCCGAGGCATCGCCTGAGCGGGTTGATCGGCCCGCTCCGACACGCAATAAGCACCGTCATGAATCGTCCTGACACCGGTCTGCCCAACCATTTCGAACTGCTCGCCAAGGATGGCGCCGCGCGCACCGGGCGCCTAACCACGCCGCACGGCGTGGTGCGCACACCCGCCTTCATGCCGGTCGGCACCGCCGGCGCAATGAAGGGCATGCACTGGCGCGAGGTGCGTGAGGCGGGTGCCGACATCGTGCTCGGCAATACCTATCATCTGATGCTGCGCCCCGGCGCCGAGCGGATCGCAGCACTTGGCGGCTTGCAGACATTCACCGGCTGGAACGGGCCGATGCTGACGGATTCCGGCGGCTTCCAGGTGATGTCGCTGGCGGATTTGCGCAAGGTCAGCGAGCAGGCCGTGACGTTCCGTTCGCATATCGACGGCGCCAAGGTCGAGCTGTCGCCGGAGCGCTCGATCGAGGTGCAGCGTTTGCTCGGCTCCGACATCGCCATGCAGATGGACGAATGCGTGCGACTGCCTGCCGAGCGCGCCGACATCGATCGCGCGATGCAATTGTCGCTGCGCTGGGCCGAGCGAAGCAAGCGCGCCTTCGAGACCGCGCCCGACGGCTACATGCTGTTCGGCATCGTGCAGGGCGGCGACATACCCCAGCTTCGCCATGCCAGCGCGCAAGGCCTCGTCGAGATCGGTTTCCATGGTTATGCGATTGGGGGCCTCGCCGTCGGCGAGCCGCAGGCGGTGATGCTGGCGATGATCGACGAGACCGCGCCGCTGCTGCCGAGAGAGCGGCCGCGCTATCTGATGGGCGTCGGCACACCGGACGACATCCTCGAGGCGGTCAAGCGCGGCATCGATATGTTCGATTGCGTGATGCCGACGCGCAATGGCCGGCATGGCGTTGCCTTCACACGCTTCGGCCAGGTCAATTTGCGCAACGCCCGCCACGCCGATGATCCCCGTCCGCTCGACGAAGAGAGCTCATGGCCGTCGGCACGCAGCTACGCGCGCGCCTATTTGCACCATCTCGTCAAGGCGGGCGAGACGCTGGGCGCGATGCTGCTGTCCGAGATCAATATCGCTTACTACCAGTTCCTGATGCAGGGCATCAGGGACGCGATCGCACAGGGCACGTTCGAGGAGTTCTATCGGCGTACGCGCGAGGACTGGGCGAGGGGCGACATCGCCCCGCGCTAGGTCAAGTGCAAAACGTCAGTTGCAGACGAGGCGCTGCTTGACGGAGTGCTTGGTCACGAAGCCGTAGCCGCAATTGTCGCAGGTCCAGAGATAGCTGATCACGTGTTCCGACAGATACGCAGAACCTTCGGCGGCGATCATGGAGTCGGCGCAGACGGGACAGGCCGGCAACTCACTGCAACGCGGAGCGCGGTTCGGTGCGACGGTCGACAACACTTCAGCGACTGCTGACATCGTGGTGACCTCCCAGCTTTGAGACCTAAGTCTAACATAAGCAGAATCAGTTGACGAGGTCGCAACACAAATGCGTTGGTTTTCTGATAATTGCAGTTCACGCGATTTTGCGATGCAGCGTATTTAACATGTGCCGCAATGTCGCTTGCGTGTCGCCGCAGGCTGTCTCTAACTGCGCAAGAGCTGCGACAGAAGCACAATCGTCGCCACAGGGAGTTCATCATGGACGCATCGTCCACCACGGGTGCAGCGCACCAACCCGGCCGCGGCCGGATCTATGACTCGATCGTCGATGCTTTTGGCGACACGCCGATCGTGCGCTTGCGCCGGCTGCCGGGCATGCACGGCGTGAACGCGACCATTTTGGCAAAGCTTGAATATTTCAATCCCGCCGCAAGCGTGAAGGATCGCATCGGCGCGGCCATGATCATCGCGATGGAGAAGGCCGGCGTCGTCAAGCCCGACACCGTGCTGATCGAACCAACTTCCGGCAATACCGGAATCGCGCTGGCTTTCGTCGCGGCGTCGCGCGGCTATAGGCTCAAGCTGGTGATGCCGGAGTCGATGTCGATCGAACGCCGCAAGATGCTGGCTTTTCTCGGCGCGGAGCTGGTGCTGACACCGGCCGCGCAAGGCATGAAGGGCGCGATTGCGACGGCCGAAGAGCTGTTGAAGACTACGCCGAATTCGGTGATGCCGCAGCAGTTCAAGAATCTCGCCAATCCAGAGGTGCACCGCCGCACCACCGCGGAGGAGATCTGGAACGACACCGCTGGCAGCATCGACTTCTTCGTCGCCGGCGTCGGCACCGGCGGCACCATCACCGGCGTCGGCCAAGTGCTGAAGCCGCGCAAGCCCTCGCTGCGCGTGGTCGCGGTCGAGCCGGAGGAGAGCCCGGTGCTGTCCGGCGGCCAGCATACGCCGCACAAGATCCAGGGCATCGGTGCGGGCTTCGTCCCCGACATCCTCGATCGCTCGGTGATCGACGAGATCGTGAAGATCAACTCGACGACGGCGATTGAGACCTCGCGGGCGCTGGCGCGGCACGAGGGCATTCCGGGCGGCATCTCCTCGGGCGCCGCGATCGCCGCGGCCCTCGAGATCGGCAAGCGGCCGGAAGCTGCGGGAAAAGCCATCCTGGCTATAGTGCCGTCCTTCTCCGAGCGGTATCTTTCGACGGCTCTGTTTGAGGGAATCTAGGACATGGCGGATCAACCACCGAGGCGGCCGCGGACGTTGGGCGACGCCAGGACGGAGGCCGAGGCGGCGTTCAAGAAGGTGACGGCGAAGGTCGCCGCAGCGCCGCCAAAACAGAACGTGGCGCCGGGGGTCAAGGAGCAGGTCACGCTGCGGATCGACCAGGACGTGCTGGAGCATTTCCAAGCCGGCGGCCCCGGCTGGCAGGATCGCATCAACGAGGCGCTGCGAAAGGCCGCGGGCAAGTAGACGCCAAAGGTTTGGCTATTCGCAACGAAAAAGCCCGGCGCGAGCCGGGCTTTTGTATCTGCGATTGGCCTCGCCTCAGCGGCGGAACATGCCGCCCATCATGCCGCCGACGACACCACCGACGAAGGCTGCTCCGGCAGGATCGCCGCCGCTGCTGCGATGGGGAGCCGGTGCGGGCGCGCCGCTGGCCGCGGGGGCGGCGGCCCGGCGGGCTGCCTTCTGGCCGTTGTCGCTCGCGGTCGGCGGGCCGGCCACGACCTCCGAAAGCAAAGCTTTGTGCTGGAGCTTGTTCAGGTAACCTGACGCGGGATAGCCGCGCGCCGCCTGCCAACGCTTGAGCACCGACCGGGTCTCGTCGCCGAACACGCCTGTCTGTTTGTTGTCGAAGCCGAGCCCGCCCAGACGACGCTGAACGTCGCGGCGCTGGTTCTTGTCGAGGCCGATCTGGTCCTCGGTAAGCTGGGTGGCCTCATCGGTGAAGGTCGCGGGATCGACGCCAGCGGTGAGAGTCCGCGTCGCGGTCGAAGGGCCGCTCTTGATGGCCGCGAGGCGTGCCAGCGCCAGCGCCTTGAACTGACCGTTAGGGTAGGCGGAGAGGTAGGCGTTGAGCTCTTCCGACTTGTTGCTCTCTTTGACCGAGCGCCAGTATTCGAGCTCGACACCGTCCGAATTGCCACTCGTCGCCATTGGCACGTTGCCAGCAGCCGTCGGTGCCGCATTGGCGACCTGGGTCGTCGGAGCCTGGTTGAGATAGACCGCGCCGATCAGATTGGTGTGGCCCCAGGGCAGCTGACCCTTGTGGGTCTCCTCGTTGACCTGGGCGCGGACCGACGTCATCGCCTGCTGGATCTCGATGCCAGGCTTGGTGATGTTGTCGATCAGCGCACGGGTGAACGGGCTGTTGTTGCCCTCCTGGCCGTCGAGCGCGGTCTGGCCCGGGCCGGTGGCGAACGCGATCAGCGTGCCTTCGCCGGATTTCATCTCGGCAAGACCGCTCTGCACGTTGACGCTGCGCGTCGCGGAGTTCGACTTGATCTTGGCGGCGAACGGATTGTCGCGGCAGGCGTCGAGGAAGACCAGCTTGACCTTGGCGTCGCCCATGGTCTGCTCGAGCGTCAGATCGATGTTGATGGCGGCACCGAGCTTGACGTCCATCTCCGACTTGATGTCGGCGTCGACAGGCAGAAGATAATTGGAGCCGCCGACCGCGATGCCGTGACCGGCATAATAGAACACTGCGACATCGGAGCCCTGCGCCTTGCGGCCGAAGTCCAGCAGCTTCTCCGTCATCTGGTCGCGCGACAGGTTCGAACCTTCGATCACCTCGAAGCCGACATTGCGCAGCGTTGCCGCCATCGCCTTGGCGTCGATCGGCGGGTTCGGCAATTGTGCGACGTTCTTGTAGGTGCCGTTGCCGACGACGAAAGCAACACGGCGGTCGGCCTTCGCGGCACTGACCGACAGTGCCATGCACATCAGCGACGCGAGGAGGGTGAGAGTGCGCATCTGGAATCCCCAACAGAATCGAAATTGCAGGCAGCAACGAATTGGCAACGAACTTACATGAAGTGCCCGCCTCGGCGCCACCAAAACGGCAGTTCGTCGCGTTCAACCCGCTGCTGTGTGGCAGAATGTGCACGATGGAATACCCTTCCAACGTGATCCAAATCACACGGCCACTTGGTTTTGTCGCGCGAGGCGGCGCGAGGTTCAGCGCGCGCGGGCGGGAACCGGCGAAGCCGGCTTTAGATTCAGGAGATTGCCGAACAGGATCAGCGCGGCGCCGACCACCGTCCAGGTGTCAAGCCGCTCCGAATACAGCAGCCAGCCAGCGGTCGCGGTCAATGGAACCCGCAGAAAGTCCATGGGAACGACGATGGTCGCATCCGCATAGCGCATCGCGCTGGCGAGGCAGTAGTGCGAAAACGTGCCGCAGACGCCGATCACGCCGACCCATGCCCAGACATAAGCGGAGGGCCACGTCCAGACGAACAGCGTCGGAATCAGGCCCGCGACCGATTGCACCACCAGCATCCAGAACAGGATCGATAGCGCACTTTCGGTGCGGGTCAGCGATTTGACGAGCACCATGGACACGCCAAAGCCCATCGCGGCGCCGAGTGCGATGAGTTGACCGGGATTGATCTCGCCGGTGGCGGGTCGGACGATGACGATCACACCGAAGAGGCCGAGCGCGATGGCGGCGATCTTCCACGGCGTCATGCGCTCGGAGAGGAGGCTCGCTGCGAGCAGCGCCGTCCAGATCGGCATGGTGAACTCGATTGCCACCACCTGTCCGATCGGGATCAGCGTCAGCGCGAAGAACCAGCCGAGCTGCGCAACATAGTGCACCAAATTGCGTCCGATGTGCTGCGGCAGGCGCGACGTCCTGAGCACCTTGAAGCCGCCGGCCCGATAGATGATCGGCGAAAGCAACAGGAAGCCTATCAGCGAACGCACTTCCATGATCTGAAATACATTCAGCTCGCGCGTGGTCTCGCGCCCGGCGACCGCCATGACCAGCATCAGCGACAGCCAGCCCGCCATCCACAGGGCAGCCATCGTTTTGGACGGTGTGGTGTTCATCGGCGCAGGTTTGGGAGGCGAGGGTTCTGAGGGAGGGCCGGTATCGGCGACATCGTCGCCGTTTGCAACGGCCAAATCTGCCGGTGCAGCGATGCATGGCGGCGTGCTAAGGCATCACTGAACAACGAGAAAAATCGGGAGATCTTCGCTCATGCACATCTTGCAGCCGGCCGAGTGGAAAAAACCGCGCGGCTTTTCCCATGGCGTCGCGGTCGAGGGGCCGGGCCGCTGGGTGGTGCTGGCCGGGCAGACCGGCGGCGACGAGACCGGCAATTACGCGCCTGAGATGGCAGCGCAGGTCGGGACCGCGCTGAAGCGGATCATCAAGCTCCTGGGCGAGGCCGGCGCCAGCCCCGAGCATATCGTCCGCCTGACCTGGTACCTGACCAGCCGCAGCGAATATGAGGCCGCGGGGGCCGGCATCGGCGCGGCCTGGAAGGAAACGCTGGGGCGCAATTTTCCGCCCTCGACCTTGCTCTACATCGGCGGCCTCGTGGACGACCGGGCCAAGGTCGAGATCGAGGTCACGGCGTTCGTGCCGGGCACATAAAAAATCGACCCGGCGCGATCGCCGGGCCGATTGTCAATCTACTCGTATCGGTTTAGCGCGACAGCGAGATGTTGGCGCCGCGGAACTGGCTGTCGGCGCGCATCGTAACGTTCTGCTTGTTGCCGGACGTCTTCAGCGAGATGTTGGCGTTGAAGCCGGCAGCGGAGGCGAGCAGCTCATAATTTCCGCCGGCGCCGCGGCCCGAAAGGGAGCCGCTGATATTGCGGCTGGCCTCGGACCAGCTGCCGGCGATGGCGTTGCCTTCAGCCTTGACGTTGGCGCCGAGATTGAACTTGTAGGCGTCGCTGGCGCAGGTCAGAGACAACTCCATCGTTGGTCCGATCGGAGCGTATTTGGCCCGGCAGCGGATCCGCTCGGTCGAGCCGTCATCCAGGGTGACCGTGCCTGAGCCGCTCCAACTGCCTGCCAGCGGGGCGAACGGGCCCGACTGGGCCTTGCTCTCCGAGCTGGCAATTCCGGCCGCAAACATGACGGCCGCCGCAATCAGGAGCCGCTGGCCCAGACCGCTGGTCACGATTTTTCTATTGGCGCGATGCTTCCCACCGCCCGCTGCACGGTATGCCTGCAGATGCTCCATTCCACTTTCCCGATCCGGCGTTGCCGCTGAGTTGACCGTTGGCATATGCACCATTGATCGAAACTTTCACAAGTCCCCCGCTGCCGATGGTGCCGGAAACGTTAGCGCCGGGCGCGGTGATCTTGCCGTCGGCAACCGTCAGCAAGGAGCTTGCGGTCGGCTCGCAGGAACCGCTCTTGGTGACGATGGTGACCTGCCAGTTGCCGTCATAGGGAGTCTGGGCGAAAGCGGGCGCGGCGAGGGTGATAACTGGAGCGGCACAGAACGCCGCAATGCGAGCAAAACGCATAAAATCCGTCCTTGAATTTGTCTGATATGCTGACCCTTATTCGGGCCAAATGTGACGGAAATTTGGTGCGGTGCCAAATCGAAAATTGTTCCTGTGGGAACAATGGTTTATTTGGGTTTCCGGCTGCAATTTTCGAAGCAGAATCAACGCCCCTTCACGTTAAGGGTAAACGTCAGGACAGCGACTCAGGAAAGGGGCTCAGGAAATGCTCGGCGCCGAGGTCGCGAACTGCTCGTCCTGGGACTTGGACGGCAGCGCCTTGTGGACCTTGGCGTAATCGATCACGTCGGCCAGCAATTTGAGCCCGAGCGGGGCGAGCGCGCGCTCCCACAGTTCCCGGGCGGTCTCGCCCTTCTTGACGAAGCACCACTCCTGGGCCGCGATGGCGCCGGCGTCCATGCGGTCGGCGAGGTGATAGATCGTGCCGCCGGCGATCGGATCGCCTTCCTTGATAGTCCATTCCACGGCCGCCTTGCCGCGGTGGCGCGGCAGCAGCGAGGGATGATAGCCGATCCCGCCCAGCTTCGCGGCCTCGAGCGCGTCCTTGCCGATCCGGGCGTGGCTGTGCGCGGTGACGATCAGGTCGGTGTCGGGGGCGATCTCGGAGGCGACCACCAGCTTGGGATTGGCCTGGACCACGACGTCGATGCCCGCCGCCTTGGCTGTCGCGGCGAGACGATCCTCGGCGTCGGCCACCACGACCCGCACGATCGAGACACCGTGCTCCCGGAGCATGTTCAGGGTGGTCACGCCGAAATGGCGGGAGCCGACAAGGGTAATGCGCATGGGTGTCCGATCCGTCTCGCAACTGCGTCATCTCCCGATAACACGTCCGGACGTCCTGTCACCACCCGCGCCGGGTTTGCGCCGGTTATCAACAATGCACCGGGCGAGGGGTGCGCGATCAATTCCGCGATTGCGGCGTCGGCCGGTCCGGTGCTTCCATGAGCGTATGGCATCGGCTCGGAGCGAACGCATGCGAAGCGCGTGGTTTGTCCTTCTCGCGGCGCTGGCCGCAACCACTCCAGCGCGCGCCGGCGGTCCGCTCTATCCGGTGGTTCCGCCCGAGGTTGGTGTGGCGCCCTTCATCGGCCCGACCTGGGACACTTATCGTTGCGCGGAAGGGCCGGTCATCAATTTCTATCACGGCGCCTATTATGGCCAGGAGCCGCCGGCTCTTTATCGCGGCTACGCGTACCGGCCGCATTACCGCTACAGCGCCTACCGCAGGCTGCCGCGCAAATATTTCTGCGTCACAGACTAGCCGTGCCACGCCGCCACGGTCGGGCGGCGATTAGAGATACGCCTGTTCCTGTGTTTCGTTTTTAACACAGAGATCCGGGATTTGCCGTTAGAAGGTGGACCCACCGGGGCTGGCGACATTTCAACCCGCATCCGTTTTCGAACCCGGATGGCCGCTGGCGTGATTGCCAGCGGCTTTTTCATGCTCGGCCATCACGAAATCATCCGACGGTAACATGATATCAACCAGCTTGGCGTATCGACGAATCCGTCGCGGATTTGTATTGCGTACCGCGACACCGAGATTGTCCCGCCGGCGTGGGTGCGCCGTGCGGGCTGTTTCGCCGGGACCGATTTCATGCCGAGCGCGATTGAGCAGATCGTCGACGTCTATGTCCGGCTGAAGAACCGGCGCGGCCTCGACGAGCTGATGATGCACAGACAGCGGCTTGCGGTCGATCTGAAGAGCAGGTCCGGCTACGACTTCAGCCTGCCGATCGGGCAGATCGACGAGGAGATCGCGATCATCGAAGCCGGCCTCAGCCGGCTCAAGGCAGGCGATATCGCTGCGACGGACGATAGCCGGCCAGTTTGACGCTCAGTCGCGCCGCCCGCCGTCGATGACGGTGAACAACGGCCGTGCCTGGGTCGGCTCGACCAGCAATTCCTCCACCAGCGCGGTCGCCGCATCGACATATTTGCGCGTCGGCTTGTCGAGGGGGCGCGTGGCCTCGTCGTCGAGCGCGACCTTTGCGGCCTCGACCAGCTTGCGCATTCGCGCCGCGTGGTCATCGCCCGCCGTCAGCGTCGCGCGGGCCAGCGAGCGCAGCACGAACAGCTCGCCCTCGAGGCGGAGCAGACGGTCGTTGAGCCTGGTGAGGACGGCGTTGAGGTCGGCCATGGCGCGCGTTCGTTTTCGGAAGATCCATCCTGCTCTAGCGGCGATCGGTGAACGGAGTCCAAACGGCATCGGCGCAATTGGGGCGATTTCCCCTCAGGTCCCCCTCCGCGCCAGATAGTCGCGTGCAAAGGCAAGATACCAGTCGAGGCAGGCGGGATTGCCCATCGCTTCCCGGTTGATGACCTTCTCGACGGGCTGGCCGAGCAGCAGCTTCTTGATCGGCAGCTCCTGCTTCTTGCCCGAGAGCGTGCGCGGAATCTCGGCGACCGCAAAAATCTCATTCGGCAGGAAGCGGCGGGAGAGGCCCGCCTCGATCGCCTTGTTGATCTTCGCCTGCATCGCGCCGTCGAAGGCGACGCCTTCGCGCAGCACCACGAACAGCGGCATGTAGCTGTCACGGCCGAGATATTCGAGATCGACGACGAGGGAATCCAGCACCTCCGGCAAGGCCTCGATCGCCGAGTAAAGTTCGCTCGTGCCCATGCGCAGACCATGCCGGTTGATGGTGGCATCGCTGCGGCCATAGATGATGCAGGAGCCGTCCGGGTCGACCTTGAGCCAATCGCCGTGCCGCCACACCGGCCCGCGGCCGCTGCCGTCGAAATTGTCCGGATAGGTCTCGAAATAGCTCGCGCGATAGCGCGCATCGCCCTTGTCGTTCCAGAAATAGAGCGGCATCGACGGCATCGGCTCGGTGCAGACGAGCTCGCCGACCTCGCCGATGACGGCGCGGCCCTGTTCGTCGAAGGCTTCCACGGCGGCACCCAGCAGACGGCACTGCATTGCACCCGGCGTCTGCGGCAGTTCGCGATTTCCCCCAATGAAGGCGCCGGCGAAATCGGTGCCGCCGGAAATGTTGGCCCACCAGATATTGGCCTGCGCCTTGCTGCCGTTGGTCTTCGAGAGCGCCGCGAAGCGGTCGTTGAACCAGGCTTGCGTGTCGGCGCTCAGCGGAGAGCCGGTTGAGCCGAGACAACGAAGCTGTGAGAGATCGCCGGCGGCGAGGTCAACCTCGGCCTTGGCGCAGCTCGCGAAGAACGCGGCGCCCGCGCCGAAGAAGGTTGCTTTGGATTGCGCGACGAAGCGCCACAGCGTGGTCCAGTCCGGCTTGTCCTTGGCGCCGCCGGGGCTGCCATCGAAGATGCAACAGGTGGTGCCGCTGAGCAGGCCGCCGACCTGGCTGTTCCACATGATCCAGCCCGTCGAAGAGTACCAGTGATAGCGCTCGCCGAACGAGTTCTCATGGTAGGAGCAGCCGAGATCGTTGTGCAATCCGAGCAGCGCCAGCACCACGATGACGATGCCGCCATGGCCGTGCACGATCGGTTTCGGCAGGCCGGTGGTGCCGCTGGAATAGACGATCCAGAGCGGATGATCGAACGGCAGCCACGCCGGCTCGAAGGCGTCGATCGCGGCGCCCGTTGTTGCGACAATGTCGGAGAGCAGGGCGTCCGCCGTTGCAGGGACGGCGGCCTCGCTGTGCAGAATGACGTGCTCGACCGTCGGCAGCGATCGCCGCAGCTCGGCGAGGACGTCTTTGCGATCGTGCCGGCGTCCGGCATAGGTGACTGCGTCGCAGGCGATCAGCACTTTCGGTTCGATCTGCTTGAAGCGGTCGATCACGGCGGGCGCGGCCATATCGGGCGCGCACACGCTCCAGACCGCGCCGATGCTGGCGCTCGCCAGGAGTGCGATGATGGTCTCGGGGATGTTGGGCAGATAGGCGGCGACGCGGTCGCCGGGCCTGATGCCTTTTTCTTTCAGATGCAGCGCGAGGGCGGCCGCCTTGCGCCGCAGCTCCGGCCAGCTCGTCTCGCAAAGCCTGCCGTCCTCGCCGCAGCTGACGATCGCGGGCAGGCCGGCCGCGTCGGCCGCCTCCACATGGCGGAACACCTGCCGGGCATAATTCACCTGCGCGCCGGGAAACCAGACCGCACCGGGCATCTTGCGCTCGGTGATCACGGCCGCAAACGGCGTTGGCGATTGCAGATCGTAATAGTCCCAGATGCTGTGCCAGAAGCCGTCGAGATCGCGCACCGACCATTGCCGCATGTCCTCGTAGCTGGCGAAGGTGAGGCCGCGCCGTTCGGCGAGCCAGGTGCGGTAAACGGCGATCTGGGGAACGAAAGCTGCGGTCATTGCGTATCGGCTTCAGTTGCGGGGCGGGGAGTTTAACCGGTGCCGCAGAGTAGCAGAAGCCGCAGTTCGGGCAGGCAGCGTTGACGGGAGTAGCTGGTCTGGCTCCGCTGCAAGCAGCCTACCATCCGGCTCCGGCCCAGCGCCTACCGAAAACGAGTGGCTTGGTCTTCACCGCTTCCCATCCGAAGAAATGGTGCTTGCCGGACCAGGTGTGCACCACGCCGCTGCAGATGCTGCACTTGAAGCTGCCGGAATGCGCTTCGGCGTGCTCCTCCCTTGTCGCGGTGTAGTTCATGCTGCAACCCGGGCAGGTGAATTCTTCGATCGTCCAGATGGTATTGGCCATTGCACCGAAAGTGGTTTGGGGGACTTCGGTGGAAGCCTAGGTGCGCGCCTTTGCAACGGCGTAAACCGGTCGGCCGAAATCCGGTTAATCACCGTTAGCCAATCCGTCGGCAACAGAGCCCGCTCCGGGCTCGGATCCGCCTCGCCTTGACGCCGGGGGCGCGGCTGGCAATAACGCTGGGCCGCGCAAGTGCCGGAACCCGCGTCAATGCCGCAAGGAAAGCCGTGCCCGTGAAAAGTCTGCGTCAGCTCCTGACGGGCGAGGACATCATCCAGCTCGTGATCCGCGTCGGCCTGCTCGGCCTGTTGATCATCTGGACCTTCCTGATCATCCGCCCCTTCGTGCCGATCCTTGCCTGGAGCGGTGTGCTCGCTGTCGCGTTCTACCCGGCCTTCAGCTGGGTCGCCAAGATCCTCGGTGGCCGGCCCAAGACCGCAGCGGCGATCCTGACCCTGATCACGCTCGGCATCGTCATCGGTCCTGCGACCTGGCTCGGCATCAGCGCAGTAGACGGCGTGCGCGAACTGGCGCACCAGCTCGGCACCGGCGACCTCGCGCTTCAATCGGCGCCGGAGCAGCTGAAGTCGTGGCCGGTCGTTGGCCCATGGCTATTCGACCTCTGGGAGCAGGCCTACAACAACATCCGCGCGGTGCTGCGCGAGGTGGCGCCGTATCTCCAGCCGCTGGCGGGACCGTTGCTTGGGCTCGCGGGTGACGCCGGCGTCGGCACGCTCCAGTTCCTGGTCTCGGTGTTCGTGGCCGGCTTCCTGTTTCCGCACGGGCCGAGGCTGGTTGCGGCCGGCCGCGGCTTCCTGTTTCGCATCGTGCCCGAACAGAGCGAGCATTTCCTGGGACTCGCGGGCGCGACCATCCGTGCCGTGGCGCAAGGCGTGATCGGCGTCGCGATCGTGCAGGCATTGCTCGCCGGCATCGGCTTCAAGCTTGCCGCCGTGCCGAGCGCAGGCCTGCTGGCCTTCATCGTGCTGCTGCTCTCGATCGTGCAGATCGGCGCCTTCCTGGTGCTGCTGCCGGTGATCATCTGGATCTGGACCGCCAAGGACGTCACCACCGCGCTGCTGCTCACCGTGTTTCTCGTCGTCGTCGGCTTCCTCGACACCATGTTGAAGCCGCTGGTGATGGGGCGCGGTCTGACCACGCCGACCATCGTCATCTTCGTCGGCGTGATCGGCGGCACGCTCGCCCACGGCATCGTCGGCCTGTTCATCGGCCCGATCATCCTGTCGGTGGCCTGGGAGATGATGATGGCCTGGATCAGGACGGAGGACCGGGCAGAGGCGGGGTCGAGGGCGGGGACAGCGGCGGGCGAGGGCTGACTTGTCTATCCGATTAGACAAGTTACCATGGGCTCGATTCTGTTTTCGATTACGGCGGACATGGCGAAGTCTTCCAAGCTGGTTGCCGCCAAGCGCGGCAAGGTATTGTTGGTCAGGCGTCGGTCGGACGGCCTGTGGATGTTCCCGGGCGGCCGCAAGCGCGCGCGCGAGTCCGACAAGGACTGCCTGCGGCGGGAGATCAAGGAAGAGCTGCCCAAGCTGAAGCTCGGCCGGATCAGCCTCTGGAAGGAAGTGACGGCCAGGAACAAGCGCTCCGGCCGCAAGATGAGCGACGCGATCTTCATCGCCAAGGGCGCCAAGGGCCGGCTCGCGATCGGCGACAAGAACGAGATCGACCGCGCCGTCTGGCAGAAGCCGCGCGGCATCCGCCTGACGCCGACCTCGCGCTATATCCGCGACCGCCTGTTTCCGCGGAAACGCGGGTGAGCTAGTCCCCGTCGTCCTCCGATGAATGCTGTATCCGTCCGGTGTGGGCCCGCGAAAAATTGGCGCGCGGTTGCGGCGCGGACACCCTGGCCATTTCGGTTTCGCGCTGCTCCTTGCGAACCTTGCGCGCGCGCTTCATGGCCTCCTTGACCTGAGGGTTCGGCGAATCCTCCGCGAAGAACAGCACCACCTCGCAGCTTGGACATTGCCTGGAATAACCGTCCTGCAACCGTTCCGCGCGGTCGCGGAACACGGTCTTGCAGCGCGTGCACTGAATCTGGACGAAACTCATGCGCGGTCGATCGACAATGACTGATGGAAATGGATCGTCAGGTGACCCCAAATGTCTGAAGAAAGCTTGAACGCGTCCGGGACTTCAAGCCGCCTGAAACAGCCGCCTATTGCTTAGCCGCTATCGTGTCCAGGCAATGGTTGAGGTAGACGGTGCGATCCCTAGGCAGCACCTTCTCAAGATCCGCCTTCAGCGCGCATTCGCGCTGCCGCATCTGCTCGGCCCGCCGCTTCTCGGCCGCCTCGCGATATTCGGGAGCAACCTTGTTGGGATCGACGAGGGCCTGCGCGCGGGCGGGAGCCGTCACGGCGAGCGCAAGGGCGGTGATGACAATGAACTGTTTCAAATGAGCCTCCGTAAAAGGCTCATTCTAGCGCTCGGGCGGCGAGGGCTCAAACGGCAAATTCGCTGAGACGACCCGCAACGCAGCCTATCCGCGCAGGGCCGCCGGCACCTGGTGGAGTGGAATTCACCTACCTGAAGTTGGGACGAGGGGAGTCCCTCACTTCGGGACGTGGTCGATCTTGTGTCCGAGATGCCCGGTGTCGTGATCGCGACGCAACTGACTCAGCGATGTCTCGTTCAACTGGTGCAAGACCTCGCTGAGTTCGGTCGTATCCGGATAACCGGCAGCAAATCCCTTGCCGTAGATCTTGCGCAACGTACCGACCAGCGTGTTGCCGTGCTTCTTACTGATCGCGCCATCCTTGTCGCGGTGGCGATGATCCAGGCCCGTTTCCTTCATGGCTTTCTCCCTGAGCGGCGTCTGCGCGCCTGGAGAGGAGCGTGCTCCCAAACGAGTTGATTGGCAACGGCACGGCGCGCGGCAGTTGAGCCTCGTCAGGTGTGGAAAGATCGGAGGATGTGTGAAGCAGTTCACAAGCGATGGTCGGGATCGCTGCTACGAAGGCCTCATTGCTTTACCGATTGATATTTTGAAAACGCCCCAGCGCTCCACCAGGCGCTGGGGTTTTCACGTCGATCATTGCAACGGCCAGAGCGCGCCGCGCGATCGGATGGGCGGGTGCGTTCCGAATGATGCCGAAGATTGATGCCGAAGGCGGGCGGCTACGCGGCTTGCTCCTCGAACGAGGTGTAGACCTGGCCACCTGGACCGATCACCTGAACGCCCCAGCACCCGTCGGCGATAAGCTCCTTGGCCTTCTTGAGGGCGGCGGTGAGTGACAGCCGCTTGAGGCTGACGATTCCTGCCGTGTCGAAACCGCTGATTTCAAACATGCCGCTCCTCCCTGTTTTGTCGAATCCTACACTTTTTGAGCGGGTTGTCTCGCGGCTTTTGGGACAGGGGCCCGGCGCACGAGCAGGCGGTGGCCAAAATCGCGAAAACAACTCCATGCACAGTAGCTAAGTCCTGCTGGCGCAACGCTTTCTTTTTGGCACACGGCGGTCTTGCATCCGGCGGAGACGCCGGTTGACTCGTCGGGCAAAACAGGGATAGTTTGCCAACTTCGGAAAATCCGCTTCGGACCACGGCGACTTCCCGGGATCGGGAGGAGCTCTCGCGCCGGCCTGCGTGTCATGTCTGTCGCACGCCCCCGTAGTCGGCCGGGGTGGCGCGGTCTGCAGCAGGCCGCGGCCGCTAACGTGGAATTAAGCTGAAAAGCCCACAATTTTAGCCAGTTGTAGATGGGTGCTGCGTAAGGGAGCCGTCGCGAGGACGTTCCGGCGACGGCTTCCTGTTGCTCGCTCATTTGGGGTCAATGCCATGACCACGACTTTCGAAACGCAAGGCCTTGTCGAACAGCTCGACCCTGCCGCACTGGCTGCGGCCATCGCGGCCGACGAACCCGCAAGCTTGGACGCTCCAGAACCGATCAAACGCTCCAGCCACACGTCGGTCATGGCGCTGTCGGTGTGTGCCCTCGCCATCAACGGCGCGGCGGCGATCTACACATGGCCGTCCGGCCTGCCATCGCTGAACCTGAGCAGCCTGGCTGATCTGCTACCGCGGCAAGAGGCTTCAGCGCCAAAGCCGGATCCGGTTGTCGCTGCCTTGAAGGACATTCAGTCGACCCAGCAGCAACACACGGCTTCGCTGCAGGAGAGCAATCAGGCTTTGCAGCAAAACGCGGCTCTGCTGCAGGGGGATTCGATGGTGCTGCTTTCGCTGCGGCAGAGCATCACGGACGAACGGGTCGATGTGAAGAAGGTATCTTCGCAGCTGTCCACGCTGATCGCGAAGATCGACTCGCTGCAAAATGCCATGATGTCGGACGTCACGTCCTCCGTTCGAAGAGCGCATGCGCGCTATGGACTGTCCGCCGCGATCCGCAAGCGGATCGCCCGGCAGTCGAAATCTGTAGGTCCCGTTTCAGTTGGAGGAGCGCCGCTGAGCGTGCCTGCTACAGTTTCGGCCCCGGAGAGCTGAAGATAGGGTCAGGCAAGTCATCTAGGACTAAGTGATCTGGGACCAAGTGATCTGGGATCATGCCCGCGCTCACTAGGCGGGCTCACGCGAGCGGGGCTTTTGCCCGACTTGGAATTGCGGAATGCTGGTGACAGTGCAGTCCGGCACCGTCACCACGGATCCGAAGAAGCGATTATTAAGGGCCCGTCGGCTTACCCTGAGGGGCCGTTCAATAGTAACGGCGCCGTGGACGGCGCTCGTAATAATCATCGCCGTAATAGCCTTGCCGGCCCTGTTGAAACTGCGGCGGAACCGTTCCGTTCGGGTAGCACTGGCCGTCGCGGGAATCGATATCGGCACCGTTTCCGCAAGGAACGGGATAGTGGCCATAGCTTCTGCCGCCACCATGGTACTGCCGAGCGGCCTGTTCTTGCGGCGGCAAGTAGCCGTTGGGGTAGCACATGCCGTCGCGGGCGCCGACGTCCCAGCCGTTGCCACACGGCGGTGGGTGCACAGGGACGCGGTATTGAACCTGATGAACCTCACCGAGCTGTAGAGCCAGCAAGGTTGCGACGACTGCACCGATCATCGGATCTTCTCCCAATCGCAATATGCCTACGCCCGAGCGGCTGAATGATCGCTGAACGGATTCCCACCGGCGATCCTAACCTGAGTTTAGGAAATCGTTGTCCGGCGGCGTCCCGTTGCTTATAAAGGGAGCCTTCCGCCAGCGTCAGTTGCGTCCGTGAGTCATGATTACGTATAAGCAGTACCATATCCAGCAAGTTGAGCACGGTCCCAAGCGCTGGGTTGCTCGCATCACGCGGACAGACGGCCAGAACATTCGCACCATTCTGCCGGCGACTGAGCGTCCCTACCTCGAAACGAAGCCGACAGCGTCCGCCGAGGAAGCCGAGGCACTCGCCAAGGAAGGCATCGACTTCGGCGGCGTGGTGTAGTCCGCCGTCGCGATCTCCTGACTTGCATTTGCGAAATTCGCCGGCGCTTCATCGGCAGCGGTGGTGCAGCTTTGTCCGTTACCGGTGATCTGCTCGACATGGTCGTTGATTGCTACGATCAGCGGCCGCTGGCATTCACGCGTACCCAGTTATGGGTACAGGCCAAAGCGCGAGATCAATAGACCGTTCATCGAACTGGTTGAACTAGGGAGGAGGGCAACGGAAGGTGCTTTAGTTCGTCGGCCTCGCCCGCCAGCCGTTTTCCTGCTGGGGAATGGTTGCAGTGATATCGTCCCTCACAGCGGATTGGCGCCACGCTGCCACCCCGAAGCACAGGGTCAGAGTCATGGCGGTCGCCAGCAGCAGCACGGACAAGAACTGGCTCACGTGCCCCCCCACAAACAGAACATACTGAGGCAGCGAGCACGCACAGGCGATTCGGAAAATGCAGGCGCGCTGACCTGCAGCCAGTTTTCCCCAGGTTGTAAAGCGGTGGATTAGCACCTTCGCCCTTGCACCCGCCGCGGCTGCGGAGCCGCTATTGCAGGCCGGCTTTTCACCCGAAAACTATTGTGGCTCGGTTGGCTTATCTCGCTCATGGCTCTCGGCTTCGGCGGCCGCGCACGCATCCATGCCATGGCATTTGCTTAGATAGTATCGAGCGCCTGCGACGATCGAGCAAACAATCACCACGGAAACCAACAGGACGATCATCCACCGACGATTCAACATTCCCATGACCTTCTGCACCCTCCATCCAACGCCGCCGTTCGCCTGACCGGCTCAACCAGGCGAGGCGAGGCGAAAGCTGGATTAGCTCAAATCAGACTTTGCGCTTCGGATTCAGTCGAGCCTCACGCTCCAGCCGTTCGGACTTCAGGCGTTTCAGGTTTTCCTGAAACTCCGGAGTGGCTTGACTGTCCGCTATTGTCTGTCTCGATCCTATCGGATTGAGGGTCCTTCGCTTGGCTTCGTCCGCGACTTGTTGCTCGGCCGACCGTTTGGGTTTGATCATTTGCTTTTTGCCTTGAGGCCGGGATTGACCAAGCGGGCGCCGGTCAAATCATTTTCGATTTGGCCGGTCGCGTCGAACGTTCTGGAATTCCTCGGGTCCCTTGACGAGCCGCCGCTTGCGGCTGGCCTGGTCATCCGGGCTCGCTTTGTTGTCCTTGAGCTTGTCGATCGCGTTACCCGCCATTTCCCGAGCCCGCTCGGACGAGGCCTTGGCGGCAGACGTAACCGCGAGGGCAGGGCCGGGTTTGCCCAAGCCCATATCGACCAGCCGACGGATGGATTCAGAGCGAACCGGAGTGTCTTCCTGCCGCGACGCCCAGTCATCGATCTGAGCGACAGTCGATTCCGGCCAGCGTGTGCCGATCTGGACGCCCTGACCAGTCGCAGGGCGGCCGCGATGTTTTTTAGCACGAATCTTTTTTGCCGGTTTCATTTTATTTGGTACCAAAAAATCATGCCGAGGGGAAGCGCGAACTTCCGATGACTGTGCCTGCTTGGTGCACTATCACCGCAGTCCGCGCGCAACATCACGATCACAGATTTGAAGTCAGGCGGCGCCCCGTAGCGGAAGCGCCAGTTGTACAGCAAATGGTTGGGAAGCATTTGCCCGGACGAAGGCCTGCAAGGCCGGCGTGATCTCGCTACTCGTGACACGCACGGCAAGCTCATCTGCGATCTCGCTGGTGGCATCGCGAGACCAGCCCTCGATGGCGTTGAAGGCGACAATCCGGACGGGATACGCGTACTGCCCGGAGAGCAGGTCGCGGATGATGGTCTCGACATCGGTGTCCTGCTCGTCGGTCTCGCGCCAAGAGCAGCCGGCGCGCGCGCCGAAGTCTTCCAGCACCAGGTAAATCTCACGGTCGAGCCGATCCAGTGGCACAATCGACGGCGCATGACGCATGACGCAACTCCTACCCAAACAAGAGCAATTGCGCTGCCATGGGGATCGTTCCGTTCCCGCGTGAGGGGCAAGGCTTATGCGGAAAAAACCGTCCGCTGAGGCGGCCTTATTCCTTGTCCTCAGTCCAAGTGCGGTCGCCGCACCGGCACTCATAGACCCGGACCGTCAGCCCGCGCATGGCGTCCATCATCGTGTGCTTGAGCTTGGGTTGAGCGCCGCAGCTACAGCGACGTTCCTCTCGGGTCTTGGCGCCTGAAAATTTATCGCTGCTGAAATAGTTCATCAACTCACCCTGCCAAAGGTCAGTCGTTAAGTCCCAAAGTGGACATTTGTTCCCCCGGGGGGATTTGCCAAGCGTGGCTCGGCTGGTCATCGGGCGAAGCAGAAGTGCGCCCTATAGGAACGACGCCCGTCGGCCGACCTTGGTTCTACATGCGTTTTAGACGCATAAGGCTATCGGTTCGGTAGCCGGGAGCGGCCTCAGCCCTGGGTCTGCCACCTTGGCCTGGGGCCGTTTCCTTGGGGTAGGCGGCGCATTGCGATCCGCCAGGGTCATTCCGCGGCTCGCAGCCCTTGCTCTGTTGGCTCATAGCGCTGGCCGTACTGTTTGAGCCAGCCGCCTTCGACCATCTTCCGCGCCATAGCCATCGTGCATATCGGCTGACTGCCGCCTGGGTGATACAGGCCATCTGCGCGCTGGACCAGGTAGCCGTAGACGCTGGCCAGTCGCAGCGGCTTTATCATCCCAGGAAAGAGAACGACGGAGTGGACGGGCATTGCCCAGTCCCGAACATTTCGGGTTACCGATCGTTCCAGATCACCTTGGACACGCCAACCACCGGCTTTGTCGAGCGACGTATGCCTTGGCCTAACTCATTTGGTAAGGCGTGACTGGAGGAGTTGGGTCACAAAGTCGTCGCCGAAGCAGGCACCCTGAAGGAAGCCATCGAAGTCGCGCGGGTGGCTGAGTTCGATCCGACCATTCTCGACCTGAGGCTTGGCGATGAAACGACTGAACTGGTGCCGGAGATCACTTGAGGTCGCGGGTTGCCATTTTTCTTCCTGACCGGCCACACATCCGATGGATTGCCAGTTGGCTTCCGCGATGCTCCTCGATTGGAGAAGCCGGTTCGATGCTCCGCACTCGGGAAGATGATCGAAAACTGCGCGAGATCTTGAGCGGCTAGCCGGGGTTGGCTGTGTGACCTTCACGCTGCTGCCTTGCCCTTCGCCAAGCTTGCAAGGTCCTTCCAGGCCAAAGCGGTCCGCAACCACTTCAACCGCTCGGCGGGGCAAGTCGCGGCGATCGCCTTCTGCATCGCGGCGATGGCTTCTGCTTGATGGTCGAGGTTTCCAATCATCGGACCGATCATTCGCCAGAATTATTAAGGCCGGCGAAAATCTACAGCCCGGAAAACTACCGGCTTACGCCGCCGCGGAGCCTACGTCCAAGCCCTGGCCCTGTGGACGCGCCAGTCCGGCGCCATCCGCTCGCCCCGTCCTGCGGGGGGCGCTATCATAGGTTAAAGCGCGACTCAGCAAATGCAGCCGAGGATCAACTGGCAACAGGCTGGGGACGCCGGGCGATGGCACAGTCACGCTATCCGTTGATCCGGAGGTGGACACCGGAGGAGCATCAACAACTGCTGGCGATGGCGGCGGCCGGGTGTCGACCCAGCGAGATCGCGCAGGCGCTGGGCAGGACAGAAACGGCCGTGCGAGGCCGCGCGAATTTGCACAACATTCCATTGCGACTGGTGGCGCAAAAGCGGAAGGGCTCATGATCAAGGGCGTGGCCATAGCTGCTCTCGTACTGGCGGCGGCAGTCTTGCGGACCAGCAGTTGTCCTACGGCCGCTACACCGACGCGGTGCTGAGGCTCCTGCGTAAAATTGAGCATTCATTCCGGCGATAGTCACAGAGTGACGGGGCAGAGGGGCATCAAAGCGCCGCGCGTGCCTACACCGGCAACCGCCCTCCAGACACACAGTTTTCTCTGAGCGCGTCGTCTCGGCGGTAAGTATTGGATTATTTGGTGAGCGCGCTGCTCACCGCGCTATGCGCTTAAGTGCCTGATAAATCGTCGGTCTTTTTGCGCGATTTTCTTAAGCTACCGTCATAACCACCGCCGCAGTCAGGCCGCTACCCTGCACCAAGTCGGATGGTCAAATCGCCGATCTTGTAACGGTCTGCCCGGCCGTCATGCGTTCTTTATGCTCCCGTTCAACCTACCAAAACGGGAATACCATGAACGCAATTTCCATTGACGACAGCGCGCCGCTCTTGCTGCCCGTCCCCGGGTTCGGCCTGCTCACCTATGATGACACCGCCAAGCTATTGAAGACGACGACGCGCCATGTCGAACGCCTAGTCTCGCGTCGCCAGCTCAAGGCTGTGGCGCTGGGACAAGGCGACAAGCTACCGCGCATCCGCCCGGCAGACCTACTCGAATTCATCAGCGACATGGAACCGATCGTTCGTGCCGATGATCCTGCGGACGGCGAACAGGCCCTATAGCGCCTGACACAGAAAACGAACGGCCAGCGAAGCCTTCACTCCACCGGCCGGCACCGTCAATCTCTCACAGTCAACGAAAGTTTTTCGCAATGCACAAAGTACCGCATGCTCGCGGCCGCCACAAGCACGACCCCGCAAACTGGCAGTGCGACTGCAAGCGCTGCCGTCGCGAAATTGACCACGTGTTTGACGCCGACCGCGCGTTCTTCGACGCCAATCCGAACCGCCGGCTCTACTGCCGCGAGCTTATCGAGGGCGAGTTCCCGCCTGAAGCGGTCGGAAGTTTGCCGGCCGGATACCGCGCTATCGTTGTCTCATGGGTTTGCAAGCCCGGGATCAAGCAAATCCGCATGCGCAGCGTTTACGGTTGGCCGCTGCTTATGCGTTGTCCAAACGAGAGCGACCGCGCAATCGTCGCTGCCTTTGGGCACTTGGGCGAGTTCGAACGTCGCTGGCGCGCGGAAGCGAACCAATGAGCGCCCTAACCATCATCACGTCAGATGGACCGCTTCTCACCAAGGTGTGGCACTCACCGACTGAGAAGCCGGCAGCTGTCAAGTTCCCGTATCGCTATCGCTTTGAAGAACGCGAGTTCGAAGGACTGTCGGGGCTTGAGACAATTCTACGCGAAATCGAAGGCGATCCGTTGAAGGCCGTCATCCGCGGTCGCCTGAAACAGGGCTTGGACCCGAATGGGTGGCACCGCCGGCTGAGCGTGCGGTGCCCCAAGACTGGCGACCCCGCAAGCGTCGAAGACGTGCCGCGCGATTGGGTTATGGTCGATATCGACGCCCCGCCGCTATCGAGCGTCGATGAGCTTCAAAGCCGCTTGCCGCGCGAACTGAGGGGCGTGAACTACGTCAGTCAATTCAGTTCGACGACCGGCCATCCTATTTTAGGCGGCAAACTCAAGATGCACGCATGGTTCGCGCTCGACCGCGCGCTATCGTCGGCAGAGTGCCGCGCGTGGCTGGGCTCGCACAGCGGCATTGATGCGTCAATGCTCACGCCGGTCGGAATCCACTTCGCCGCCGCCCCCGTGATGGGGGCTGACGCATGAGCGCAGCGTTGATGACCGACCCGTTCTCGGGGCGCCGCATCCTTGCCACAAATTGGCCTGCGCACCCGACTGCCTCCACCCCGCCGGCCGTTATCAAGGTGCCGGAACGTGAGGAGACCGATGTTCGTGAGTTGGCGGACCTCATCAGCTCGTTGACCGCGAGCGAGAGGGAAAGATTGCGCAGCGCAATTGCCGCCGATGCCGCCAAGCGTTCGATGGCGACGCTGACAGAGCTGAACGGAACACCGTGGAATAAGTGGTGCTACCTGACCGGGCTGCGGTACGGACCGGCGTTCGCCGCCAGCGTCTTCGCCGAGGAAGAGAGCGAACATCTCGTGGAGGTCTTCGTCGGCCGCGCGAGCCGGGAAGGCTGGAACGTCCGCGAGGCAGAGACCGGCATCCGCAACGGATTGCGCGCCGCCACGAACGCAGAGACCAACTTCACCGTGCGCGAACTGTCGAAAATGCGCCAGCGCGACGCGGCGTTGGCGACAGTGCTGGGTACCACGAACGCCCCTGCAGTGGCTGATGCCGGCGTCAAGACAGCCGGGCAGCTCATCCTTGAGCAGCTACAGGAGCAGACGAAAATTAAGAAAGTACTTTGGAGCAGCGACAACTATCGCACGTTTCTGACTATGAGTTGGGCCTTTGCAGCGGGGTCAAAAGACCGCGTATTCGCATCCTCCACCGAGGGCCGGCTGTCCATGGTGGGGCTGGGAAACGGGAGGCACACGGCGGAAAACTTTTTGACCGCTGACCATGTGAAAGAAATGCTGCAACGAGCTTTCGTCATCCTTGAGCCGGCGACTTACGAGCCGGCAAACGAGCCGGGCGCGGTGGCTGCGGACAGAGTGCCGTCAGGGGCGGCGCTAATCAAAACGGTGGTAGATGGACCACGCAGGGGCGAGAAAGCTATTAAGTCGGCGTGGACCTGCGAAGGAGTGGCGGACGCTTACAACGCCGCGGCCGTGCTAACGGTCGATGCAACGGGCAAGCCCCGGCACGACCCGGAAACGACCGTGTGGCTGCCAATGGAAAAGTGGGACGGTCTGATCCTCAAGCTCGCCATTGAACGCATCATGGCGACCCTCGACGGCGTGACGCTGCAAGAGCTGCTTGGCGTGTTTCAGGGACCTCAGATGCTCCCAACCGGCACGGTGGTGACCGCGAGCGGGTTGCACATCGCGCGCGAGGCTACGGCCAGGGCAGCCCAGGAAGTCGCATTCATCGACGTGGGCGAGGTCGCAGGCATGTTGGAATTGATGCCGCCTCACCGTGCGAAAGCAGTGCTCAAAGGTTTTATCGACCTCTTCACATATGCAGAGCCCGAAGACGGCGCTGTCCTAACCGCGTTCGCGGTCACCGGGTTCTGCCGTCTGGCGTTCAAGCTTGCGCCGCTGACGCTCATTGACGCGCCGATATTTGGAGCCGGCAAGACCTTCGCGGCGGAACGCATCGCGGGACTTTCGGGGACCCCGGCATCCGTCATCGCCTGTACGAACAAGAGCCGCGACAGCGGAGATGAGATGCGCAAACGCATCGAGACGGTGTTGCTCACCGGGCAGGCCGGCGTCCAAATCCTTGACGACGTACCCGGTGGTGAGCTGCCCAACGTCGAGAGCTTCCGCACCGTCCTCACGGCGAACGAAGGAAAATGCCAAATCCGAGTCCTTGGAGAAAACCGCCAGATTGGCGTCAAGCCCGACAAGTTCACGTGGGTAGCAACGGGTAACAATGTGCGGGTCACGGAAGACATGGTGCGCCGTTCAATTCACGCCCGTCTCGACCGGGACAAGGCAGAGGCGCGGGGCTGGGTTGGGGAGGCCAAAGCGCGGGCGGCACTTGACCGCATCAAAAATGAGCCCAAGGCGCGCGCGGAGGTCGTCTCAGCGGTACTGTCGCTGCTCCATCATGTCCGTCAGAACGGCCCGGCACTCCCGCCACTGTCTAACTTCGAAGGATGGTCGGAGCTGCCCCGCGAGGTCGCATATCTGGTCATGGGGGCGGACCCGGTGGCGACGCAGGCGCGGCTCCGCCAGAATGACGAGAAGGCAATCGAGCACGCCGAAATCACAGAAGCGCTGCTGGCCCTTATTGGATCCGAAGCGGACACTGAGACCCCGGTGTCAGCATACGGGACCCCGGCCGGGTTCGTCCTGGCCCATGACATCGCGGCCCGCATTGCAGGAGCCGGCGAGCTGCCGTCGTTCGTCGCGCCGGGACCGGTGCCGGACTACATCCAGGAGCTGCGCCGCCACTTCGATGCCAAAGACCCGAGAGAACTGCACAACAGGCTGTCGGCTTGGCTGCGGCAGCACAAAGACCGCCGCACCGCCTCAGACGAACAAGGGGTTTCACGCGCGGTGGTCTGCCGAAAGGTGCGCGACCCGAAGCAACGCAAGATGCGCGACCATTGGGGCGTGAAGGTATGTCGCTTGGCTGAAACAAGGGTCATTACGCCATGGGCGCGCCACGCTGCGCAATGAAGAGGCGACGCGTCGCGCACCATTTAGCTTATAAGATCAGCAGGGTTTTAGAAGGTGCACCAATTGCGCCACGCAGACGTCTCTCAATGTGTTTGCTGGATTAATCGAAAAGTCGCTGCCCTCCCTCAGCAGGACTCGGCGGTGCGCATGCAGTTTTTGATCCGGTCCAGGCGCGAGTGAATCTCGGGAACATAAACATTCTGTCGAGCCTTCTTGGGTGACTCAGACGCCATGTATTGCTCTCGAAACTTGCCTATGTTCTGCTTAGCTATGCTCGTGATCCAACCCGCAGCTGCGTCTGCAAATGATGAAGACGAAGTTTCCATCGCTGGTGCCGAAAGTAGAATCCCCAAATATTCGGTGCAGCTCTCATCGTCCTTTCGGACTTGCCCGGGCAAATCAACAAACTCGTCGTACCATCCAACCGAAGACACACTTAGATCGGTTCGATAAAGTAAGATGGTTTGAGCGAGGTACTGCTTCGACAATTCTAACTGGGCGCACTTGCTCTTAATGGTTGAGTTGCCTTTCATCGTGCGAAGTGCGCCAACAATCTTTGAACCCACAGTGGGTGGCCACTCGGCGGGCGGTACCTTCGTGAGAAACTCCTTGTTTGCTCGTATTTTTGCCTCCGCTATTTTGGACGCGCTCTCGAAGATTGGAGGCTCGTATGTGTTCAAGCCATATTCGTTTGGGTTGTCGTTGGGCAGTGCTTCCTTAGCCCTCGCTGTAGATGCGGCCGCGCTTCCAGGTCCAGCTACTCCTACATGAACCATTCTATGGCGCTTTTCTGTGATGATGACGGTCGCACCCTTCGACGGGCCGGCGTTCATGACGAGCTGCGTGCCGCGATATAGGTGCAAGTCAGTATCATTACCGTTATTTATCCATTGAATTCCAAAGTCTCGATAATCGGCTACTTCAATCAAGCCTAAGTCCATCCTGGCCAGGCGATCAAGCAACGATGCGGCGACTGGCTTCGCAAGAGCTAGTGCATTCCGCTCGTAAATCGACAGAGCAGCATTTGCTCCGTCCGATCTAATTTTGTGCACGGCATCTAAAATAAGTTCGGCGCTACTATTGAGCGAATCAAAACCGTCTTTCGTGAGGGCTTTGATGTCGATATCCGAAGAGTACTTCAATCGCTTGTAGTTATTGCGAAGAGCGATATATGCATCCACTGCTCCGGACCAAGCTGTCGGGTTGGGGGCGCGGTCGACTGCGATCGGCTTCTTGGATGAAGTTAGCGAAAGCGACTCGGTCAACAGTCCGAGCCGAAAATCAGGTTGGAGCTTCGCCGTCATCAGAAACGCTTCTTCCGGCCTGACTGTGGGGCTTAGGTAAACGGCACCCGTAACTACGGGGTTGCTAGCGACCTCAGCTCCATAATATCGAAATTTTTCTAAGCACTCAGCATATTTGCCGTATGCAAGATACTTGTAGGCCTCTGGATTAAAGCAGTAGCGCACGGCCTGCTTGTAGTCGCTGGATATGAACGTTCTCCAAGCATCCACCTCTATCTTGCGTAGGCTAGCTACCGACGTGTCGAGATCAATCAATCGCTTGTCGATGACGTCCAGACGTTTGTCCAGATTTATGAAGTTTAACTGCATTGAAGAATAGATCTTCTCTAACTCCTTATCGACTTGATCAAATCTATCGTGCATTTCTTCGCTAAGCGCTTTTATGTCGCTTCGTACACTTGAAAAACCCTCCTCCAGCAGAGAGGTCGTTGGGTCCTTCCCCATAGGGCCAAACAACCCAATAATACCCAACGCTGCATTTGCTATGTTTCCACTTAGGAGGATCTTAGCCCCGGTCTTTAAGCCAGGCTGACTCAGTTGCAGAACTGAATTGGCTATTGTTCCGATGCTTTTTGCGCCGGTCGAAACTCGATATTGAAGGTCCGGCTGTTTTCGAAGAAGTGCGCGGCTTAGTAGTTGTACGGACATCACGCCCGCCTCGATGTTGTCCTTTTGTCTTGTGAGCTCTTCTTGCTTGTCACGCTTGTCTTTCTGTTCACGAAGTTTTTTGGCAAGATCGGCATGGCCTTTGACGAGAATACCAAACTCGTTCGCAAGCAGATCCATCGCCTTCTTTTGATCATCGACCTCGGCGCGCAACTGCTTCCCGTCTCTCTCTAGGACAACTACACCTGTCTTTATAGAATCAAAAATAAGATCAACGTACTCGTGCATGTTCGTGTCACGGACCTGAACGTAGGTTTCGAGTGCTTCGAAACGAGTGTCCGTCGCGAGTGCCTTCACGCGCTGGTGCCATTTCTCGTTACAGGCAGTGGCGGCGGAAACATCGAATAGGCCCACGACTGCACCAGGTACTCCAGCCTTTTTGGTGGGAGCCCGCGCGACGCTCTTCAGGAAATAGCTATAGCCCGCGGCCTCACTGCATTTTTTCCACTCGGGATCCAAATCACGGTTTAAGAACCGATCACCATTCTTATTCTTCTCGACGTAAAACCCACGTTTTTCGATTTTGTCGACATCTACGTCCGGCTTCAGCTTGAATTTATAGGCGCCGCCCATGATCGTAGTGGAGTGCACCCCCTCGTGAAGTTTGCCTTCGGTCTCGGAAAAGTCTTCGGCGGAAGCGAACGATGAAAGCCCCAGTATGGCTGCAAAAACCAAAACGCGCACAGTGCCCCCCAATTATACGGTCACGCCCGCAAGAGTTGTAACCTGCTCTACTGAGGTCCGTCTAGCGCTGTCCAAAATTTTGCGGCTATGACGCAGGACGGTCGCGACGCACGATAGATCCTCGGCTCTACGATGGGGAATCCGTCGATATCGCCGAGCGGCGCAACGAGGACCAATGCTGCGTTAGAGTTACGGAGGTCAGATTAAGTAGGCGATAAAATCTTAGAGCCGGCACAAGGTCCGCTCCTTCAGGATGATGTTGGGCTGCTTTAGCCGCAATCAGCTTCTCGTCGAAGGGCGAATGCTACGGAGCAATTTCACCGTAAAGCTGCGTTCCTACACCAAGGGAGGTCTTGGCAGGAAAATTGCGCTTAAAGTTTCGCGGCGGGGATACGCGGAAGCCCCCTAGGAAGGCTTGGCGACCGACTGCAGATCAGAGCACTCTATTCGCAGGTGCAGCAACCGGACTTCGAATAGCCAGGTAAAGGATTGCATTGGTATGACCGCCGATCTGCGCGAGGCCTTGGAGCTTTTCAGGGCTCCGAAGGGTACCGCGGCGCGCGAGCTTATTGCTATCGGCACTCGCCGTTCGACGAGCGCACCCATAGGGTCGGGATGTTACTTCCCGCAGAGCGAGTGCTTGACGGTGAATGCCAACTGGGACAATCTTAATCTGAGGAGACACCATCGGAGGGGCACCGCATGAAATGCCGACCGATTTTCAGCTTTGGACTTTTCTTAGTTGTGAGTTTCCCGAATACAGCTGCTGCCGCGCGCTATAGTTGCTTGTTCTCCGCGTTAGGCGGGCCCGTTTTACAGACATGCGACGTCGAGACTACACGGACGTCGATGTGTGACTATGCTTTTAGCGCTGACCTGTCATCCGCGTGCTTTGGCGGTAACTCGCGAATAGCATGCTTATTTTACAGGGGAACGCGTTTGACACCGGCTGACTCTAGGCAGTTCCTTTTTGGGCGCGGCATGTCGCAGCAGCCTGGTTTCTTGGCGGGCGGTTCTGCGCTCAATCCGAAGGAGTTCAATGCTTCATATCGTGAAAGCGCGGGTGCTTCGGAATTGATTGCAATTTGCTCGCGCTAGTTCGGCGCGCGCATTATCGATATCTCAATTCAATGCGCTTCGTCGTCTGATCCGCCTTCCTGGCAGGAGATTGATCAATGAATAGTGGTCATCCGTCATACGCAAATGAAATTCAGGAACTGCTCAAGGAGCGCGACGAGAAGATCAGAGACGGTACGGACTACATCATCGAACAAATCAAGCGGACGCCTCAAAGGAGCAGGCTTGATATCGCCGGTGCTCCCATAGAAACTTCTGATCAGATCATCCGCACCAGCCTTTTGAATATATTCGACGAAGGGGTGTTGGTGCTAAATTTTGGACCACAAGACGGCGACATGAAGGTGATTGCCGCCGAACAAGTTCTGATTGATACAGCAATTACCAGAGCGACGATCACGCGTCCCTTCGGATCAGCTTTCGACCAGGTTTGTGCGCGGGCGTTGCGCGGAATGAACGGTGGTCAAGGCAAGAATGGTGGCAATGGTTCCGGCACTGATCCTCACGGCAATGGAAACAACGGCGAGAATGGCGGCGAAGGCCAAAGGGGCAATAGAGGTGAAGCGCCTATAAATCCAACGATCTTGATCTTCGCCCAGTCGATACGGCTTGCGAATGGAGGCTCTCCGACGCAGGAGAATATTCGCCTAATGTTTGATGGCATCCGTGGGGGCGATGGTGGCACCGGCGGAAAGGGCGGGACCGCAGGGGGCGGAGCGCAGGGGTCTCGCGCAAGCGATGGAGTCTTGAGTTGTAACCGCTCTGGTGGAAGAGGAGGGGATGGTGGCTACGGCGGAATGCCTGGAAGGGGAGGTGATGCCGGCAGGGGCGGGGATGGATCTTGGGTCTATTTTTTTACGCCAATGAGCCAGCAGGACGCGTTGAAGTTTTTTTCGGTTCGACAGGAGGGCGGACAGGCGGGGACTCCCGGTGGGCCGGGACCTGGTGGCGTTGGGGGACCAGGAGGAGCAGGCGGCGAGGGATCGGTGTTCTGCGACGGCGGAAGCGCAGGTACAGACCGCCGACGTATGCCGGCTCTGCCGAGGCCGGACAACGGTGTAGGCCGGCAGGGTAGCGTCGGCAAACGGGGCACGATCACTTACATTGCCAGAGACAACAGCGATTTATTCAGCCGAGAAGGCAACAAGAGTCCTGACCCGCCGGCTTAGCATCGCGGATCAAATTCGAATGCAACCCGTCAGGAGCGCTTTGTTCACAAAATGCGTCACGGATACCGCTCTTTCGACGGCGACCTGAAAGTCATGCGCTGCCGTCACGAGGGGTGCCTTGGTAGCTCGGTGATAGCAGTCCTCCGTCCATTGAAATACATTGCGTGCACACCGAAACGGCAAAATGATCCGCGACCCGAGGCAGGGCAAGATGCGCGATCATTGAGGTATGAAGGTATATCGCTTGGTTGACACGCGGGTCATTGCGCCATGGGCGCGCCACGCTGCGCAATGAGGACCGCCGGCTATGGCGCACCGTTTAACTCATTAAAATCAAGTGTTTCTCAGAAGGTGCGCCGCGCGCGCCATCAGATGTCTCTCCTCTCTTTCCTTCAATCAATCTGTATACACTCATTCATACATGCCTAGCGCCTGGCCGGTCCGGCGTGGCGCATTTGGCGCGACGGCGCGCGCCGCTTCAGGCGGGGCCTATAACTTGGAAAAGTTTGAACCAAAAGATCGTTCGCTGCTGCACCCACGTACGCGCCCCGCCATCCTTTGTGTATTGTGTAACTCTCTAAGAACGGTGGGATATCAACCATTTAAGTGTACACAAGACAATTACACAACGGGGGGATGGTGTGTGTTTGCTTGGCGCGGAGTTATCTATCCTAGGGTGAGGGGAAGCATGTCTAAAGGTGGATGGCTGTCCGACAAAGAGCTAGCGACATCTGAGACGTCTAAAAAAGAGCTCGTTCGTCTGAACGATGCCTGCGCAAAGCGGCCACACCGCGGAAGCCGCCGAGCATTATGATCGATACAAAGAACGAGAGGCCGATAGGGAGAAGGCCAAGGAGCTTTGGGAAGCGTCGAGGTGGGCTGATGACTGATGCTTCCCATCAATAGTGGAGAACAGTGGTCAGGTCGGTTGCTGAAGCATGTGACACTCCCTACGTTTCAATACGTGATTTGATACTTTGCACGGGGGCGTGAGATGGAGACCTATAAAGCTTTCGGATTTGCGGCTGCCCTTGGCTGGGCGATTTCGTCCGCACTGTGGGTTCGTTCTGCACTTGTGGAAGCTAAGTCCAGCCTCCCGCCACCGAACGAAGATCAGAAAGTCGGAACGGTAATGACAAAGGGAGGCCATTACATCGACGGCATCCCGCAGATGACTACCAGCGATATCCAGAAGTATCTCAAGGAATCTGGTCGTTGGAACAAGAACGCAGGCACGGTGAGCGCGATTTCGGCCGCTTTGACGGCTTTTTCAATCTTTTTTACGCCCTGATTGACTAATTCGCGGTTGTTCATCAGCGCTTGGGTGGCTTTGATCCAACCCCTATAAAGAAGAATTCTTGGCTCTGCTCGTCAACTCCCCTTCCGACCAGTAGCGACGGATCGATCACGGACGAGAGTGCCTTTTGCAGTTCGGTAGATTTTGCTCCACGACCATATTCGACGCCAACCTCAAATCCGCCGCCTGTGCTGTACTGAACATCCCAACTGGCCGCGCGGAATGCAGTCGCGATGCTTTGAGCGAAAGACTTGCCAAGGGAATTTAGGTACATAACGTGGATCTTGCCTTTAAACGGCATCGCCGCAATGGCTTTTCGTAATGTTTCGATCTGCTCGATATCTAGTGGACTCCACTGCTCTCCGATCACAGTTTCCAGACGTTCAATGACTTGAACTGCGCGTGTGAGGTCCGCCGCTGATTTCTCAGCGAGCTGGGAGCTGGCGACGCTCGATATAATACCTATTACAACACCAGCCGCCGCGAAGAAGCCCGCGATGATAGATCCATAGTTTGAAAAGAAGACTTGCCAATTCGACATTGTGATTTGCTTCGAGGCTTAAGTGATGAGAACAAGTTAGATTATCTTGAAGCCCTTCACACCCTTGAATGCCTCTTTAATCTTTCTGTTTACGTCGCTCTTCACTAGATCAAGGGCGCGCTGCTTGATTTCACGATATGGACCGAAATCAGCGCCGCAGTCTTTGCACGAAGCGTGTGACTCATCTGTGTGGTTGTCGGGCAGGGTGATCTCGGTGCAGCCGCAATTGGGGCATTTGAAGTTCACGTTGATGTTGTCGGTGGTCATGTTGAGGCCCCTCTAGGACAGCAGCTTGTTGATTGCCGTGAAAGCCTTCTCGAACCTATTTAGAGCTTCTTTCGGCACAGAGTTAGCAAGCCCCGCGATGTTTTCGGCGAAGTAGCGGGCTGGCCTGAAATGGCCGAACTTACCGCTCTTCAAAGGATGGCTTTCGAGATAGTCATCCAGCCGCTTTAAGATACGCGGGTGTTTCGACTTGATCGCAGCGGGCTTTATAGGAGCAGCTAACTGCTTCGAAAACTCCGCGTTAACGAGTTGAAGGTAGAAATTCAGGCCGAACATGTCCTCAATGTCAGCCTCAGACGCGCCATCGATGAAGTCGGCGAACGTCAGAACGTTGGATTTCTTCAGTAGCTTTTCTTTGTATATCGCCTCGATCGAAGTCTCGTCTGCCTTTTGAGTGTCCAGCAGAGTGACAATCGTCATTCCGCGTTGGGTCCCAAGCAGGGCAACAAAGGTCGGCACCTTCGACGCGCCTCCGACGGGGGTGATCGTCCATTTTGGATCCAGCCCGGTCCGCCCAGACGATTCCAGAATGCCCGACATTGCTTGCATGAATAGGAGGTCTGCCGCCCCCTCGACGACAACGGAATACGGGCTAACGAACAAGGTTTGATGGATTTCGTAACCAAGCGCGCCCTGCAGGGGAAAGAGGCTATCATCGCTTGCAGCAAAGACATCGGGAAGGACTGTGGTTCCCGCTCCCGTCTCTCCGTCGTCATCGCTTTCTACGCTAAGGTCCTGCACTATACGCACACGATCGAAACGGCGCGGATCGATCATAAACGGTGAGTGGGTTGAATAAATAAGCTGATGATCGCCTTTTAGCTCCGTCTCGAAATAGCGAAGAAGGTCTTCCTGAGCCTTGGCGTGGAGCGTCAGGCCGGGTTCATCAAGGAGCAAAATGACCTTATCGCCGTTGCGTTTCACGTCCGAATACCAGGCCAAGAAAGAAAAAAACCAAACAAAACCCCTAGAGCGGCTACCGAGTTCGGTCGTGACGGAGTGGCGGCTATCAAACACCCCGCCCCAGATGTTCATGCCCGACTGCATGCCGGGCGGATCCTCCGGCAACCCCGGCCGTACATCGAAGGTCATGCGAAGGTGCTTGTTCTGTGACCAATACTTCAGAATCTGTTTTGATAGGTAGTTGCTCGCGCCTTCCAACTTGCCCTTGAGATCGATTGTGCTCTTTGCTCCGACCAAGTCGTCGAGACTAAGTCTGGCGAGCCTAATCAGACCCAGCATCGGATGGTCTGACGTCTTCAATTTTTTTGCATTCGACCGCTCGATTAGAGCGGGGATGTTCTCGTGTCCGGACAGCTGATAGTATTCGTCGAAATACAAAAAGCTGGGAACGTTATCGCTTAGATACTCATCGTAAAGAAATTTTGAAAAGCTTGCCTTCGCAATTTTGCCGAAGGTGTCAGTCAACCGTTTGACCTCAGCCGTTTGCTCTAGAGCATTTAACTCGATAAGGATATCAGACGGTTTTGAGCCCGCTGCGATGACGGCCTCGCGGGCTGGCTCAGAAATATCCGCCTTGGAGACGTAGTATTGAAACGCCTTCTGCTCGTTGACTTTGAGCGTGAAAAAACGGTCGTTGTGATAGTTTTTGTATAGGGCGAGCGTCTTCTCAACGAAACACTCCCGCCCGAACGTAGCTTCGATATTGGCCAACTCTTCATCTAGGGTGTATTCCGCCCATATGGGAATTGCGACCGGGCGCTTGTTGGCTTCAACGGAGTGGCGATAGTCCTCAACGTCCATGCGTGGGTAATCAATGGTGACACTGAAATTGCCCTCCGATGAGACGACCGGCCTAAGCCTGTAGAGCGCCTTGAGCAGCGCGCTCTTACCCGCCTCGTTCTTTCCGACTAGACAAGCGATATCGTCTACCTCGATCAGGCCGGAATCTCGAACGCTCTGGAATTCTCTAACTCGAAAAGATTTCAGCCGCATTTCCCACCGTTTTCAGGTCGATTACAATTCTTATGAAGTGTGTCGGACGGATGATCACTACTGTTTGCATCGCCACGCCTGACTAAGAGCGGTCATCGCCAAGATTCGAAATGGCTCATTGAGGAGCTGGGGATTGTTTTGCATGTAACTAACGACAACTCGCGCGGCCTGTTCTTTAGTGTGGCCCTTCGGAGGGCAGTTTTTAAAGCCTTCAGGCAGCGCATTACTCAGGAACGTGAGCGTTGCGATTGTGCCGCCGCACTCACCGTCCCAAACGTCGAATTGTCCGTGCTTGAATACGTAATGTTCGCAATGTTGGAGCATGTAGTTGCCGCTACTGAAATCCGGCTCGGTTGCGAATGCGGAAGCTGCGAGAGCGAGAGCTAGACTGGCGGTTAGGAGCGCGATCTTCACGTTCAGCTCGACGGTTTTGCCGCCGCGGCCGGCTTTTTTGGCTTAGGTGCAGGCGCGGTAGCCGCAGCTTCCTGTTGCTTTTTCAGATCGGCAACCCTGGCCAGCTCGGCGCGCTTTGCGTCGGCTTCATCCTCCTTTACGAGGAGGTAGCCTTTCTCCGCCATGCAGCCTTGACCGACAGTATCAGCGGCGTTTGATCGCTCTTGGGCCGCCATAGCCGCCGCTAAGCCACCGCTCGCAACAGACACGCCGGACAGTGCGGCCTTGTTGCGTTCGCCGATACAAGCAGTCCTATCGACCTCAAACTGGGTATGTAAGACCGGGTTATCCCGAGAGGATTGCCCGTCGACCCGCACCCATCCCATTTTTGGTGCGGCTGCACAGCCGCCCAATGCGGCGCAAAGCATCACAACAGCTAATATACGCATGAAATAGCCCCCCGGCTAAAATAAGGGCTATCCAACCTCAACCGGAGCGAGAGCGCAAGCAACGATGCAGCGCGTCTGCGAGACTTTGGACTTAGGGAAAAATACGGGTACTCAGCGGTCCTAGCTCAGCGATCGCCTTTCGTTCGGCGCAGCTGTTAGCCATGAAATCCCAGCATGAAACGATGGCAATGAAGGCGCTGCCGGCCACAACAGCCGTCGCACTAAGCGCAAATGAAGGCGGATTTGATATCCGGTTGCCTAACCAGCCGGAAGAGTTAGACAAAAATGGCCAGAACTTGTTGAAATCGTTAGTGGCAGAAAAAGCTTGGCGATCCCGGTAGGATTCGAACCTGCAACCCTCAAAGTAGAAACAATTGGGCTACCGCCTGATTTCGATCTACATCACAAACACTTACTTGAAGTTAGAGCAGGCTCCGGTGTTTTATCCGGTGTTCACCTATTAGCTGGATGAGGCCCGGCTTGCTGCAAACCCACGAAGGGCAACTCGGACTTGGGTTTACGAAACCCGAATGGACGTAGATCGGGAGCACGTACCCGATCTTCCGCAAACGCGCGGCTCGCCTCTTGCCGCATGGGGTGCCCACTACTCAGTAGGTCACTAATCTTCTTGATAAACGCCGGATCATTCGCTTCTTGCATGTCCATTATATACTCGAGTTCGACATAGTCCCCGTCGGCCCGAAGGAAAGCATAGACCGCTCCTAAATTTGATCCGACCCATGCAGCAATTCGACCCAGCTCCGCTAAAGGCGTGCTGTCGGGCATATGCTTTTCTATACGCGCATAGGCGCGTTCTCTTATGTCCGTCCCAAGGACATCAAGCCGACCCTCCAGGATTGTCTCCCAAACGGGTTCTGCACCGGGATAGGGCATCCCGCTCCAGTAACCGAAGCACGCGCCCCGGCTTGGATCATCGAAATCCCCGTAAGTTATCCAGTTGGAATCCAGTCGATCGCCTCTCCGTACTTCGGCTAAGCTGAGTTCTGCAAGATTTTGGAGCTTGAAGTGGCTGCCCCATTCAAGGGCCTTCTCCGCACTCCTCAGCTCAGTAAAACAGAACATCCCGATCAGGCGCGAGACTCGATTCGGATAAAAGGTCGCACGACACCACTCCAAGGCATGTTCGCGCGCAATTCGCTCTGCCGACGCATGGTGTAAAACTGACGCAGACCAAACGGATAGAAATCCAGGACTGGTTGGAATGGAAACTAAAGCTCCTCGATAAGTCGCCCAAGCACACATCGGATTCCCGATGTTCAAATAGGCCCAACCGTGTGTCTTCAGTTCGTCTGCCAAGGCCGTGGTTGCCTCTAACTGCAGCAGGCTGGTGGCTAGAGCCCCCGTGCCCCGGTGATTTCGCCGGTGTGTTCAGCGAGGAGTTTGGTCTTCAATAGACTTGAGGTCGGTCCTTGCCTTTACCACCAAAACTCCGTCGCTGTGCCTTCGAAGAAGAACAAAATTGTTTGTGATCGCAAAAACTCGCCATGATGGCTCGTCATACGTGGCATCGGTGAACCGTATCGTGCGCGGCGGCTCTTTCAGAGATACCTCTGTCATAGCTTGAATTTCGCGGACCGTCCCGACCAACGTGCTCGCTGAGGATGCCGCGATGATAACGAGCAACATCCCTGCTTTAAGCGGGTCTTTGAAAAATCGAACGCTCACGTTCCAAACAGTCAGCGAGAGCAGATAGTACATTGCAATCGCCAGTGAGAGCGTATCGACCCGGTGATCTCGCAACCCGACTACCACTAATGCAACTACTCCGCTGATGCCCAAGGAGTGGAGTATCCATCGCTCGCTTCGACCACTCCATGTGCGTTGGTAGATCTCAGGTTCCTGTACTGACACGGCTGTTGCTGTAGCTAATCTCAGGAAAGCCAATGTTGCCGACAAAAGAGCGCTTCCGAGATAGCCGTAAATTTCGCCAAGTCCGCTGGCGACATAATCGGTCGTACTGAAATATCGCGAGAAAGGAACTCCAAAAGACCATCCTAGTAGGGCGATACGGCCGAAACCCAGCAGTAGAAGAAGCGCGCCCGAGATCGCAATGAAGGAAGATATGTCGGATAACGTAAAATCGACCTTCAAGTAGTTCTTGATCGCAATCGCGCCGCGCGCGGATCGAAGTTTCTTCCTGAGGAATGAGGAGAGGCGCCGCGCGCTATGCGGCTTAGTCTTTAGCTCCGCTGGCAGCTGGTCGAAATCGACCTTCAATTTCCAGTCTTCGCGAGTTGTCGCTTCGTTTCCCAGCTGTTGAAGCGGCTCTATTTCCGAGGCCGCAAGGTAGTTTATGTAGTTCTGTATGTTCTCGTAGTATCGGATGATCCTTGCAAGCCGGTGCTTTCGCATAAAGCGAAAATGCTTTTGAGCCTCAGGCGGATTAGTCTGGGCCAGATGCCAGGCGAGATAATTCCAGCCAAGAATTCTCGGCTCAAACGCGGCAAACTTGGTGCGGCTGGTCGACGATCGCATCAGGTAATAACCAACAGCCTCGTGGGCCTGCTTATAGACGTGGGAATCCGAATCCAACGGGCCACCATCCGAGACCTTGGGCCAAATCTCGAAAAGGCAGGCCATATGACAGGTTGCACAGAGCCGCATGAAGTAGCGCGATCGCCAGCGCAGCCGCCATATTAAGAAGTAGAAGCGCAGAAGCGATTGAAGAACGATGCGAAGCCCAATTAGTGAACGGCCCAACTGCGCGAGTGATGCGCTCTCGCTGGGTGGCCCGCCAGAGGGATCCTCAGTCATTAATTCCCGCGTTCCTTTTTTTTTGCCGCTCCAGGTCAAGGAGTGCGGTCGCCAGCTCGACGGGTACGCCTGACGCAATACCGCAGTAGATCCAGTCCAGAGTAACACCGGTGACCCGGCAAACCTTCAAGGCTTGATCTACCGAAATCCTTCTAAAGCTTCTTTCATAGTTGTTCCAGGATTGAGTTTCAATTCCTACGAGCCGGGACCAACGGGCTTGGTTGAGACCCTTGGCTGGCGGGTCCACTTCAAACGCGCGGCAATCATGGGAAGGCGAACAATTTTGATTTTAGAAACTTAACCATTTGAAACCATTGAAATTTGGCGATCCCGGCAGGATTCGAACCTGCAACCCTCAGAATAGAAATCTGTTGTTCACGAGCCGATTACGCCTTTGGACGTCGGAGTCTTACGCCCTCTCCCTTTGAATCGGCAGCAAGGAATTCAACACCGGCCTTAGTTAGGGCCTTTTGGATAGCCTGCACCGTGCTCACTCGCGAATCCACGGCGCCTTTTTCCAGCCGTGCAAGAGCATTGAGGGATACGATAGCCTTATCGGCAAGCTGTTGCTGACTCCAGCCGAGCAGCGCTCTGGCAGCTCGAATCTGTCGAGGGGTGATCATAAAGACCACCATCGACATGCCTCGCAATTCTGCCACCATAAGGGTATAAATCACCCTTATTAGGTGGATCGGTCCCTCAGCTGCAAGCCGGGGGGCCCCCGCCATTCGGTGGATTAGAAGATGCATTTTTTGATTGGCTTGGGAATACTCGCTGGCTTCGTATGGTTCGCATTCGGTGCTGGTACCGCCCGCGTATTCGTCGGCATAGTTTTGGCCATCCCCGTCCTACTGGGGCTGTTCTTCGTGACCGGCGAACTCACTCGCGGTCTAGATGGCGTCGCGTTCAGCAAGCTGTACAAGGCCGATGCGGTTGCCATGCGCGAGATCGAGCAGGAACGGGCCGAGCGCGACGCGGAGCTTGCGGAGGAGCAGGCGAGGAGGGAAGCGGAAGCGAAAGCCAACCGCGACGCGGAGGCCCGCCGCGTGGAGCTAGCGGGTCATAAGTTTGAGCAGGACCAAACCATCGCAGCGTGGGAGTGCGTGCACCATCGCGACGTCGACGGGATAGCCACCAACGGTCACATGTGCTCGGGCCTCCCGAGGGACAAGATGGCGGTGGCCGAAAAGCAGTATTCTCAGGAGTTAACAGCGGATCTGATGAGGAAAGACCCGAAATTTGCGAAGCAAGCCGAGCAGGCGAAGCGGGAGTGCCTTACAAACAGCAACCTCGTGCGGTCGTCCAATGACTTCGCGTGCGAGATGCTCAGATAAGGGCGATATCGGACATGAGCCGAGATGCGTTGGTGCGCTAGCTTCGCATTGCGACTGAACGCGGTGACGTGGTTCCTGCTTGAGCGCGACAGGATTCGGCAAGGAGGCGATGCATGACCTCGACAATTGCAGTGGAAGTGGACCGCTGGCTAGCTGAGGCGCGCTCGGCAAACCGGTCGAGCGGGAACGGAAATTAGCAACGTCCTCAGCGCGGCTTCGCGAACAGTTTGCGCAATCGGTGCAGCGCCACGCGGTCGCTGCCATAGTCGCTAGCTGCGTCGCCGCGAAGCCGCCGGCCGCGCTCGTCCACCTGCGGCGTTCGCTCCATTACGTCAGCCAACGCCGCTGCACGATGGTCGGGCTTGCCGTCGTTCCAGCCAAGGCGAAAGAACTGCTCTAACCAGTCGAGTATGGAATCGGGAAGCTGGTGAGACCACGCCTTGCGATGGCGAGCTATGACGTTGTTGAGGTGCCCGGCAGCGCCGCGAACGGCGTTGCGCTTCACATTGTCCTTCGCATGCCAGCCTTCGGCGCGTGCGATTAGCGCCAAGCGCCCAAGATACTTGCTCCCAGTGAAGTTGACAGTGCTCCAACCCGCAGCGGTCAGAACCTCCCGTAACTCGCTGCGCCGCTTCAAATCGCAGGCAATCGCGTATTCGGCTACTCCCTGCATGCTGTAGACCTTTTTAAAGTGCGCGATCACATGTTCCGGCTCGTGCGAACGGTCATCCTTCCAATCGTCCCTGCTGGCCCATCTGTCCGCCTCCGGAGTGTAAGGCTTGAAGGGGCTCGGACCAGTCATGCCCGGACCATCGGAATAACGTTCTCGCCGCTGACTGGCTGGCGGCCTTCGCGCAAGGCGTCGCAGTAATCGGCCCACCACCCCGAAAGGCGCTTGCGCTCTTGTTCGTAACGAGCGCGATTGTAGATGGCGCGCACCTTGTCCTCATCCATGTGATTAAGCGCGACCTCGATGATATCGGCTTTGAAGAGACCGCTTTCATTGGTCGCGGTGCTCATGGATGTGCGGAAGCCGTGGCTTACATGGTCCGCGTTGCCGAAGCCCAGACGCCGCAGGGCCGCGTTCAGCGTGTTTTCGCTGATCGGCCGCACGGCAGGGCGCTTGACGGGCTCGCCATCCTTGCGAACCACGCGCTTGGCATGGACTGCCGGAAATACAAGCTCGCCGTAGCCGTTGATACCCCGCAGCTCGGTCAGCACTTCGACCGCCTGCCGGGAAAGGTAGACCGTGTGTGGCTTGCGCATCTTGATGAATTCGGCCGGCAGCTCGATGCGACTATTATCGATATCGACCCACGACCAGCGCAGTTGACGAAGTTCGAAAGGCCGGAGCGCGGTCAGAGTGATAAGCTTCAGCGCCAGCGTAGTGGTGCGCCGTGCCCGGTTTCCTGCACCGCTGTCGTATCCTTCAATAGCGCGTAGCATCTCGCCAAAGGCTTTAGGGTCCGTGATGGCCGCGTGGCTCTCGATGTGCTTCGCCGGCAACACGGACCGTTCTTTCTTCAGCGGCGCCGCCGGGTCGCCGTTGCACATGCCGCGCACCGCCGCAAAGGCAAAGATCCGGGACAGGACCTCGCGAACCCGGTGAGCGGTATCGACGCGGCCGGATTTCGCAATCGGCTCGATCGCCCGCACGACATCCGGGGTCGCAATGTCGCGGATTTGCAGGGTACCAAGCACGGGCCGCACCAAGTTCGCCAACCACGTCAGCTTATCCACGGTGTCGGCTGATAGCTGTTTCGTGCCTTGGGGACGGTTGCGCTCACTGTCGAGCCATGCATTGGCGACCAGGTCGAATGTGGTCAGATGCGCAACCGCTGCGGCCTGCTTACCTGCCTTCCTCTCTGCTGCCGGGTCTTTGCCCTCCCTGATCAGGGCCTTTTGACCGCCCGCTAATTCGCGAGCCCGGGAGAGGCTGATATCGGGATAGGTGCCCAGCCCCAGCGACTTCCTTTTGCCGGCAAAGCGATACTCGAAAACCCAGCGCGCCGATGCATGCGCGTCGGAGGTCCGCTCAATCAGGAAAACGAGCCCGTCACCGCAACCGCGCTTCTGTAAGGCGCGCTCAGCGGGGAATTGGCGCATGAGCTTCTTAAGCTCCGCATCAGTGGCCGATTTCGCTGCCTTGCCCATTGACCGCTGGTCCCCCATGGCGCCCCTGGCGGTGGTTCGCGTCGCCAAATCACCGACCACCGTCATACCTACCGGTGGTTCCAGCTCGCTGCCAAGCGTCTTTTCGCTCGCGGTTGGATTTGCGCTGGATCGCAGGCAGGCTAATCGATTGTTCTATAACGGGAAAGCTGTTAGCTAACGTTGTGTGGACAGTGAGCCACGGCGACCCAGATCGGACTGTGGTGAGCGCGCTGGGGCTCGAACCCAGGACCCCGTGATTAAAAGTCACGTGCTCTACCGGCTGAGCTACGCGCTCCCATGGCCGCTGATGGCTTTGAAGAAATCGCCATCGTCTTCGGTCATTTGGAAAAGCATGTCTTGCCGCCACGTCGACGCAAGCGTTGCGGAAAAACCGGCTGTTTCCGGATCATGCTTTCGGCCCGCGCTGTGTAGGGGGACGGGGCGCGGAGGTCAATAGCTCGGGTGGTTGCCGAAGTTGAAGGCAACAGCGGGAATTCGCTCGCCGTTTCCAGTGCTTGAGCCAGGATTTTCAACCGGAATGACGGGCCGCCATCCACGCCGAAGACCACGTGACTTTTAATCACGAGGTCCAAAGACCGGCCCGGAGCCCCGTCAGTTCGCCTCCCGCCGGACCTCGCTCGGCACCGGCACTTGCTGCGGCGTGCCGGCGGGGGTCGGCAGCGCGACCGGGCGCAGGCCGATCAGCTCGGCGGTGCGGATCGCGCTGTCTCGCCAGAACTGGAACGAGTTGATGCGGCTGAGCTCGAGGATGGCGATCGCGACCGCAGCCAGGAACGGCAGGCTTTGGAGCACCAGCACGCCGGCGAAGATGTAGATCTCGGTGATCTGGCGATAGCTGTTGGAGGCCACCAGCACGCCGGCGCCGATCAGGAGCAGGGCGCCGATCACGGCCTCCCAGAACGCCTGGAACTCGATCGACATCCTGGACAGCCCGCCCTTGGAGGTGCGCGCGAACGCGATGTGCTCGGTGATCAGTCCCTGTGCCACCGCGCGCGATACCGTCCACTGCACGCTCATCGCCGCGATCATCGCGCCCAGCATCTGGCCGGGCTTGATGGCGACGCGCGCGCGGTACATCGACAAAAAGTGCGCGAGCGAGACGATGAAGGCGCCGATGATCGGCAGTGTCAGAATCTTATCGGGGATGGCGATGTCGGCGAAGGCGACGATCGGCACCCAGACGAGGTTGAGCAGCGCCACGACCACGCCGAGGCTTTCAGCACCCAGCCAGTTCAGCCAGCCCAGGCCATATTCGCGCTTCTGGTCGGGCGTCAGCCGGCTTCGTCCCGGCAGGAAGTTCCGCCAGTGCTTCTTGACGATCTGGAGGCCGCCATAGGCCCAGCGGTGACGCTGCTTCTTGAAGGCCTCGTAGGTGTCGGGGAGCAGGCCCTGGCCGTAGCGATGGTTGGTGTAGTGCGTGGTCCAGCCGAGCTGCTGGATCGAAAGGCCGAGATCCGAATCCTCGCAGATCGTGTCGGACGACCAGCCGCCGGCCATGTCCATCGCGGCGCGGCGGATCAGGCACATCGTGCCGTGCACGATGATGGCGTTGGTCTCGTTGCGCTGGACCATGCCGATGTCGAAGAAGCCGGCATATTCGCCGTTCATGATGTAGTGCATGATCGACAGGTCGCCGTCGCGATGTTCCTGCGGCGCCTGCACCAGGCCGACACTGGGATCAGCGAACGCCGGGACGAGGTCCTTGAGCCAGTCGGGATCGACGACGTAATCGGCATCGAGGATGCCGATGATCTCGGCGTCGACGGCGGTGCGGTCCATTGCGATGCGCAGCGCGCCGGCCTTGAAGCCCTGCACCTTCTCGGCGTTGATGAACTTGAAGCGTTCACCAAGCGCGCGGCAATGATCCTGGATCGGCTGCCAGAACGCAGGGTCGGGCGTGTTGTTGATGATGACGACGCATTCGTAGTTCGGATAGTTCAGCCGCGACAGCGCATCGAGCGTCTGCTTGAGCATCTCGACCGGCTCGAAATAAGCGGGGATGTGAATCGAGACCTTCGGGCAATAATTCTCGGGCACGTTCTCGACCGGCTTGCCTTTCGTGAGCAGCCGCTGCGGCGGCCGGCCGAACGCGACGGCCGCGATCTCGTCGACGCGCGCCATCGCGATCAGCACGAGGGGAACAAGCAGGATCATGCCGAGCGTCAGCGCGAAGGCGGAGCCGAAGATGAAATAGTGCCCGTTCCAGAACGCAAACACGGTGGCGGCCCAGGCGCCGACGCCATTCGCGGTGGCCGACAGCAGGAACGCCTGCTTCGCCGTCGGCTGCTGCAGCCGCAGGATCGGCAGCGACAGCAGGATCCCGACCAGGAGGGCGACACCCATCAGCTTCCAATAGTCGGGATTCTCCACCGGGCCGGTCCATGCGAATTTCGGCTCGCGGCTGGCGTTGAGGATGCCCCAGTACGGACCGACGCCGCCTTCGAAGTATTTCCAGGGCTGATCGATGGCTTCGACAATGTTGTATTCCATGCCGATGGCGTCGGCGCGGCTGACGAAGTTGCGCAAGGTCAGTGCCTGCTGGAACGGACCGGGGTCGGCGTTGCGCAAATTGTAACCCGCGCTCGGCCAGCCGAACTCGGCGATCACGATGCGCTTGCCGGGGAACAGGTTGCGCAACAGATTGTAGCGGTCGACGGCCTGGTCGACCGCCTGGTCCGAGCGGAAATTTTCCCAGTAAGGCAGCACGTGGGCGGCGATGAAGTCGACGTTGGAGCCGAGGTCGGGATTGTCGCGCCAGATGTTCCAGATCTCGCCGGTCGTGACGGGCACGCGGACCGAGCCCTTGACCTTCTTGATCATCTCGATGAGGTCTTCGACCTTCTGCTCGCCGCGATAGATCACCTCGTTGCCCACGACGACGCCGTTGACGTTGCTGTTCTTGCGGGCGAGCTCGATGGCGGCCTTGATCTCGCGCTCGTTGCGATCCTTGTCCTTGTCGATCCAGGCGCCGACGGTGACCTTGAGACCGAACTCGGCTGCGATCGGCGGCACCAGTTCCACACCGCCCGTGGACGAATAGAGACGGATCGCGCGCGTCATCGTCGACAGCGTCTTCAGGTCGGCGCGGATTTTCTCCACCGTCGGGATGTTGTCGATGTCGGGGTGAGCCGAGCCCTCGAACGGCGCATAAGAGACGCTGGGCAGCAAGCCCTTGAAGTCTGGCGCAGGTTCCTTGTCGCGCAAGACTCCCCAGAGGCCGGCGTGGAGCGCGGACACAAGTAACAGAACGGCGGCGACAACCCGCATCGCGGCTAAACCAAAAGGGGCTGAGGGGGCAGGGAAGCGGATCCGACCCCGAGATCCGACCAAGTCCGCGGCAAATGGAGCATACCTCTGCCGCGCGGTTTCACAACTGTCATCGCCTCATGACCGTATGAGGGCATGCACATGTCGAATTTCGCAGCAGTGCCAATTGCCTCTATCGCCGATCGTTCCTGAACGGAGGCTGAAACAATCGCGGCTATTTCGGGGGCGCCGGTGACGGGCTTGCCGCCGGCGAGGGGCTCGCGGCCGGCTGCGGCTGCGCACTGCCGGCGGCCGGCGCAGCGGGCTGCGAGGCTGCGGCCGCCGCCTGTTGCGGCTGCGACGCCGGGTTGATCCAGCAAGCGTGCACACGGCTGTCCAGGGTTTCGGCGACCTTGGGATCGATCTGGCCGCCGAAGCGGGTCAGGCAGCGGAAGGCGGCCTGGATGTGGCCGCCGGGGCAGCCGAAGCGGTCGTAGAGGTCGAGATGGCGGAATGCGGTATCGAGGTCATCCCGCCACATCAGCCGCACCACGCGGCGGCCGAGCCAGACGCATTCGGGGTTGCCGGCCGGGCCGCTGATGACCTGGGCTGCTTCGGCGAACTCGTCGGTGCGGCGCTGGTTCTGGGCGGCATCCTTGGCCGCGTCGGCGGGCTGGGCGGCAGCCTTGCTCTGGTCCGGGGCGGGCGTGCCGCTCTGGGCGGAGGCCGCGCCGATACCCATCAGGATGACAAGGGAAGAAACGGCCAAGGTGGCGGCGAACTGCCGCAGGACCGCATTTCGTAACTCGAACACCCGTTGCCGCATGAATTCCCCAATATCACTGACCGTCCGCGTCAGGACCTTCGCGGACGCGCCTGCGTGATGGCGTCCAAATGGGTCTCCAATGCGGCGGAAAAGTCCTCCCGAGTCCATGGCCTGAATCTGGAATTTTGTCCAGCAAAGTCACGATCCTAGGCCTCGGTCGAACGGCCGCAGGTAAATTCCTCAGGGGAGGGATGGATCCATAACGGAGTCACCCCTTGGCAGACGGCGTGCTAGCAGGTAATCGACGGCCCTTCGCGGAGGACGGAACCGATTTCTCTTCGTACGCCACTGGCGCTTCTGCTCGTTTCATTGGGTGCGATCGCTGCCGTGTGGTGGTGGCTTGCCACGCCGATCTCGCTCGCGCGCGCCCCGATCGATCCCGCCGACAAGGTCCAATGCGTCTCCTACGCGCCGTTCCGCGGCGAGCAGTCGCCGCTGAACGCATGGACCCATATCGAGGCCGACCAGATCGAGCAGGACCTGCGCCAGCTCAAGGAGATCACCGACTGCGTCCGCACCTATTCGATGGAGAACGGGCTCGACCAGGTGCCGGCGATCGCGGCCCGGATCGGCGGGCTGAAGGTGCTCCAGGGCATCTGGCTCTCCAGCAACCGCACCAAGAATTTCGAGCAGGCCGCGCTCGCCATTCGTCTTTCCAAGGATTTCCCCGGAATCATCACCAGCATCATCGTCGGCAACGAAGTGCTGCTGCGCGGCGAGATGACGACCGCGGACCTCGTCTCCATCATTCGCTCCGTGAAGGCGCAGGTCAGCGTGCCCGTCACCTATGCCGATGTCTGGGAGTTCTGGCTCAGGAATCGCGAGATCTATGACGCCGTCGACTTCGTCACGATCCACATCCTGCCTTATTGGGAAGACAATCCGGTGCGTGCCAAGTTCGCCGCCTCCCATGTCGAACAGATCCGCGAGCGGATGGCGGTCGCATTTCCCGGCAAGGAAATCCTGATCGGCGAAACCGGCTGGCCGAGCGAAGGGCGCATGCGTGATGGCGCGCTGCCGTCGCGCACCAACCAGGCGCGCGTTGTCTCCGAGATCCTGAGTCTCGCGAAAGCGCAGAAATTCCGCGTCAATCTGATCGAGTCCTACGACCAGCCGTGGAAGCGCAAGCTGGAAGGCACCGTCGGCGGCTATTGGGGCCTCTATGACTCGGTGCGCCGTGGCCTGAAATATCCGCCGGGCCAGCCGATCAGCAATTTCCCGTACTGGAAATGGTACATGGGCGCCGGTATGGGCCTCTCCATGCTGGTGTTCGCGGTCGCCGGCCTGACGTTGCGGCGCAGACCCTGGACGCCGCGCTTCTCGTCCTGGCTCGGCGTGGCGATCTCGGCGACCTCGGCCGGCATCCTGCTCGGGATCGGCGCCGACAAGATGTACTACGAGAGCTACGGCATCGGCGGCTGGCTGCTGTGGGGTACGCTGCTCGTGGCCGGCATCCTGTCGCCGATCTTCTGCGCGCAGGCGATGGTGATCGGCCGCAGCCTGCCGACCTTCCTCGATCTGCTTGGTCCGCGCGAGGGCCGGAAATGGTCGAAGCTCACCGCCGTGCTCGGCCTGACGCTGGCGGTGACGGCGGTGATCGCGGCGCAGACCGCGCTCGGCTTCGTGTTCGACCCGCGCTACCACGACTTCCCCTACGCCTCGCTGACGATGGCGGTGGTGCCGTTTGCGCTGTTGATGCTGAACCGGCCGCAGATTGGCCAGCGTCCGATCGCGGAATCGGTGTTCGCCGGCGTGCTGACGCTGTCGGCGGCCTATGTGCTCTTCAACGAGGGTCGCGACAATTGGCAGTCGCTGTGGACCTGCGCGATCTACCTCTTGTTCGCGCTCACGCTGTGGCGGGCGCGGGCCGAGCAAATCCAAGAATGAGCAGGCCGATCGCCAGGCCCGACAGCACGACATTGTAGAGCACGATGCCGAGGCCCGCGGCGATGATGCCGACGGTGAGCAGCACGATCGACGGGCGCATCAGGTTCAGCGTCGCCACCACCAGCGCGACGATGCCGAACACCGAGTTCTTGAACAGCACGGTCGAGACCGCGCGCGCCTTGCAGACCAGGGTCTGAAGCCCGGCGTCGCAGGCGAGACCGACCTGCGAGTTTTCGATTCCGAGGTAGCGCAGATAGAGCGCATAGCCGACGGATGCGAAGCCGACGACGATCAGGAACTGCACCTGGTAGGGCGTGAGGCGGAAGGGCTTTTTTGTCATGGCGGCAATATGGTCGGGAAGGTGGAACGGGGCAACAGGGAAGGTGAGTTTATCGAGGGTCGTCGAGGGAGGAGCAAGGCGGCCGCACCTGGCCCGAACTTATCCAGGAACAGGCTGGGGTCGCGCAGGTTTTGAAACGGTGTGACCGCGCAACGCATGCTGCATACAAGGAGCGAGCATGGAAAAGCCAACTCAGGAGCAACTGGACGAACTCAAGAGGCTGAGCAAGGAAGCCCGGGTCGAGGATTTGTCGGAACTGGTACAGTCGAGGGACGAAGCTGAGAACCGCATTCGCGACCTGAAGGAAAAAGCGCGCATGGAGTAAGTGATTGCGTGCGCCGATGAGCTCTCAAGGGCGAGTTTGTACTGTCCGGTTCTGGTCCCTCAGCCGACGTTCGTATTTTTCGGCCAAGGCCAGCAATCGCCTCTTGATATAGGGGTCGGCCTGTTCGGCCAACTCGCGGATGAGCGCGAGGTGCTCGCGCAAAAACGTCTCGTCCGCCATCTCCGCTCCGAATCATGTTCGTCGCGGATACTGCCGTCTCGTGTCGGGGGCCTTCGCATCGTTTGATAGGTCGGCCGCGAGACGGTCCTCACCGCCGCAGAGCGGATGCAGCGTCTATCGCCTGAAGAAGGACGACAGCGTCGATCCCGCCGACGCCGTCTCCGGCTTCGGCGGTGCGGCCGGCTGCGCCGCAGGAGCAGGCGCGGGCTCCTCGCGCTTCGATGAGCGTTTTGAGGAATAGCTGCGGCGATGCTTGTCGGGCTTGGCGGCGGGCGCGGGTGCCGGGGCGCTCTCGGCTTGCGGCACCGAGTCCTGGGTCTTGTCGGAGTTCTTCTCCTGAACTCGATCCTGAGTCTTCTCTTGCTTTTCCTGGCCGCCGCGCATTGACAGCCGCTGGCCGTCGAACACGGTGGTCTCGCAGTGGCGGTCATTCTCGGCGAGGCCGGCGCAGAGTTTTGCTGCAGCCGCTGCATTGATCAGCGGGCCGGCGCCGAGGCGGAGCTGCATGCCGAGGCCGGTGTTGCCTTCCTTGATCATGATGATCGGCCGCAGCGCCGCGATCTCGGGATTGGATTTGGTGACCCCGCGCCACAACGCACGGAGGCCTTCGAGCGAGTTGGCGCCACCGAGATCAATCGCAAAGCGTGTCTGCTGGACCGCGATCGCGGGAGCCTCGCTTTCGGCAGCCTCCGGCGGCTTGGCTGGTGCCGCAGCGACTTCGATCGGGGCGGGCGCCGGATCGGGCTTCTTTTCGGCAGCCCTCTCGGTCGCTTTCTCAGTGGTCTCGGGCTGAACCAGTTTCGAGGCGGCCGGATCGGGCGGCGCCATGATCGATTTGGACGGGACCAACGGAAGCATCGGCAGTGCCGAATTCGTCGCCGACGATTGCGTGACCAGCGAGGCCGCGGCCGCGCTCTGCGGCGGCGGGCTCGACGGCTCCTTTGCGGCCTCGATGCGCGGCTTGTCGTTGGCCGCAGCTGGTGTCGAGGCGACCGGTCCGATGCCGGGCGCCGGCGGCCCGATCAAAGCCGGCGCGTCCTGCGGCTTCGCAACGGACGCCTGCGGCGGCGTTGTCGTCTGCTTGGCGATGGCGCCGGTGACGGAATCGAGCCCTTGCTCCAGCAAGGTGACGCGCGAATAGAGCCGGTCGCGATCGGTGTTCAGCGTCTCGATCGCGGAGGCGAGCCGGCGAGCCTCGTTCTGGCTCTCCTTGGTGAGCATCTGGAGCCGGTCGGCCTGGCGCGCGAGATCGGCGGACGCAACCTGGTCGCGCCGCCAGCCGAGCTGGGCTTGGTTGGCGAGCACGGCAAGCACGACGGCGCCGACGGCCGCCACGCCCCATGAGCCCAGCCGCCACATCATGCCGCGATCGAACGAACTCTCCTCGGCCACAAGTCCGGAGAACAGCCCGCCCGTCTCCTTGGCGCCGAAGGCATCCGCCAGTGGGTCGGAATCCTTTGCCATGAATGTTAAGTGCCCAACCCCTGTCCGGCTTCCCCGAATCAATCAGGGAACATTAACAGGAAAAGCGTGTCGCACTTGAACTCCGGGCGTTTGCGGGGGTAGCAAGGCGATAGCTCATCAGGGCGGCCGTCGCCCGCTGGCGCCACTTGATTCGGCCGATTGACAGGATTTCGATGACCGCCCGTTCCAGCCTCACGATCGTGCTCGCCGCCGGCGAAGGCACACGTATGCGCTCACACCTGCCGAAAGTGCTGCATTCGGTCGCGCATCAGAGCCTGCTCGCCCACGTGCTCGCCGCGGCGCCGAAGGGAACCGGCACCTCGCTCGCGGTCGTGATCGGACCCGACCATCAGGCGGTGGCGGACGAAGCAAAGCGCATCCGCCCCGACGCGCTCACCTTTGTGCAACAGGACCGGCTCGGCACCGCGCATGCGGTGCTGGCGGCGCGCGATGCCATTGCGCGCGGCGTGGATGATTTGCTGATTGCGTTCGGCGACACGCCGCTGATCTCGGCCGAGACCTTTGCGCGGCTGCGCGCGCCGCTCGCCAACGGCGCCGCGATTGCGGCGCTCGGCTTCCGTGCCGCCGATCCCACCGGCTATGGCCGCTTCATCGTCGAGGGCGACCGCCTGGTCGCGATCCGCGAGCAGGCCGATGCCAGCGCCGAGGAGCGCAGGATCGACCTCTGCAATGCCGGGGTCATGGCGATCGACGGGCGCCGCGCGCTCGCGATCCTCGACAAGATCGGCAATGCGAATTCCAAGGGCGAATATTATCTGACCGACGCGGTCGGCATTGTCAGCGAGCAGGGATGGGATGCCGTGGTGATCGAAACCAGCGAGGACGAAGTGCGCGGCATCAACACCAAGGCGCAGCTCGCCGAGGCCGAAAGCGTGATGCAGGCGCGGCTGCGCAAGGCGGCGATGGAGGCCGGCGTGACGCTGATCGCGCCCGAAACCGTCTATCTCGCCGCGGACACCGTGTTCGGCAACGACGTGACGATCGAGCCGTTCGTGGTGATCGGCCCCGGCGTTTCGATCGGCGACGGCACGGTGGTCCATTCCTTCTCGCATATCGTCGAGACCAGGCTCGGCAAGAAGGTCTCCATCGGCCCCTATGCGCGGCTGCGGCCCGGCACCTCGCTCGGCGACGGCGCGCGCATCGGCAATTTCGTGGAGACCAAGGCCGCGACGCTCGAGGCTGGCGTCAAGGTCAACCATCTCTCCTACATTGGGGACGCCACAATCGGCGCCAATTCCAACATCGGCGCCGGCACAATCACCTGCAACTACGACGGCTTCAAGAAGCACAAGACGATCATCGGGCAGGGCGCCTTCGTCGGCACCAACTCCTCGCTGGTCGCGCCGGTGACGATCGGCAACGGCGCCTATATCGGATCGGGCTCGGTGATCACGCGCGACGTGCCGGACGACGCCATGGCGCTGGAGCGCAGCCCGCAGACCGTCCGCGAAGGTGGTGCGGCGCGCTATCGCGAGATGAAGACGGGTGGCAAGAAGCTCGAAAAGAAGCCGGCGAAATGAGCGCCGCTATTCGTCGTCGGCGAATTCCGAGAAGATCGCGCGAGTCAGTCGCCAGCCACGCGCCTTGGCACGCTTCGCCGGCTCGCCGGCGACGTGCTTGATGAAGACGGGCTTGCTTTCCTTGCCGCGCTGGGGCGGCGGCCAATGCGCAAGGTGCGTGCCGGTGGTCTCGCTGGCGCGCACCGCCATTGATGACAGATCTTTGCGGTTGGATGAGCCTTTCATGGCCTCTCTCCTTGGTACGCAAAGGTTGGCCAAATTTGTTGACAACAAGTTAACACGCACGGTTTAAGGCTCAGCCAGTTCGACGCAGGCGAGGCGCGTTGCCGTCGGTGCTGTCTCAATCAGCAATAATTATTGAGTATCTGGTTCCTTAGGAACTTCGCTAAAAACCGAGCGCGTCGTTTAGGCGATTTTTCGACGATTTGGGGGATATTGATCCGCATGTGCGGGATTGTCGGCATTCTCGGGCGCGAGCCGGTTGCAGAGCAATTGGTGGATTCGCTCAAACGTCTTGAATATCGGGGCTATGATTCCGCGGGCGTCGCCACGCTGGAAGGCAAGCATCTCGAGCGCCGCCGCGCCGAGGGCAAGCTGAAGAATCTGGAGAAGCGGCTGGAAGCCGAGCCGCTCAAGGGCACGACCGGAATCGGTCACACCCGCTGGGCCACCCATGGCAAGCCGACCGTGAACAATGCGCATCCGCACGCGACCGACCGTGTCGCCGTGGTTCACAACGGCATCATCGAGAATTTCCGCGAGCTGCGCGAGGAGCTCGAGAAGAAAGGCACGGTGTTCCACACCCAGACCGACACCGAGATCGTGCTGCATCTCGTCGACGATCTGCTCACTCGCGGCAACAAGCCCGTGGAAGCGGTGAAATTGACGCTGGCGCGGCTGCGCGGCGCCTTCGCGCTCGGCTTCATCTTCGCCGGCGAGGACGATTTGATGATTGGCGCCCGCAACGGTCCGCCGCTCGCGATCGGCTATGGTGACGGCGAGATGTATCTCGGCTCCGACGCCATCGCGCTTGGGCCGTTCACCGACACGATCAGCTATCTCGAGGACGGCGACTGGGTCGTGCTGACCCATACGAGCGCTTCGATCTTCGACAAGGACGGCCACGCCGTCCAGCGCGAGAAGACCAAGCACGCCGCCTCGACCTCGCTGGTCGACAAGGCCAACTATCGCCACTTCATGGCCAAGGAGATCCACGAGCAGCCGGAAGTGGTCGGCCACACGCTGGCACGCTATGTCGACATGGCGACCGAGCGGGTCTCGCTGCCGGTCAAGCTGCCGTTCGACTTCAAGAATATCCAGCGCATCAACATCACGGCCTGCGGCACTGCGAGCTACGCCGGCTTCGTCGCAAAATACTGGTTCGAACGTTTCGCGCGCGTGCCGGTCGAGGTCGATGTCGCCTCCGAATTCCGTTACCGCGAGGCGCCCTTGCGCAAGGGGGATCTCGCCATCTTCATCTCGCAGTCGGGTGAGACCGCCGACACCCTGGCCGCGCTGCGCTACGCCAAGGCCGAAGGCGTGCACACGGTGGCCGTCGTCAACGTGCCGACCTCGACGATCGCGCGCGAGAGCGAGACCGTGCTGCCAACGCTGGCCGGCCCCGAGATCGGCGTCGCCTCGACCAAGGCCTTCACCTGCCAGCTCATGGTATTGGCAAATCTTGCGATCGCGGCCGGCAAGGCCCGCGGCGAACTGTCCGACGAGGACGAGACCAAGCTGGTCCACGGGCTCGTCGAGATTCCGCGTCTGATGTCGGATGCGCTCTCCACCGAGCTCCAGATCGAGAAGCTCGCGCGCGAGATCGCGAAATCGCGCGACGTGCTCTATCTCGGCCGCGGCACCAGCTTCCCGCTCGCCCTCGAAGGCGCTTTGAAGCTGAAGGAGATCTCCTACATCCACGCCGAGGGTTATGCCGCCGGCGAGCTCAAGCATGGCCCGATTGCGCTGATCGACGAGACCATGCCCGTCGTCGTCATCGCGCCCTACGACCGGGTGTTCGAAAAGACCGTCTCCAACATGCAGGAGGTCGCTGCTCGCGGCGGCAAGATCATCCTGATGACCGACGCAAAAGGCGCGGCGGAGGCGACCGTCGAATCCCTCGTCACCATCGTCATGCCTGACATGGCGGCGGCGTTCACGCCGATGGTCTATGCCGTCCCGGTTCAGCTGCTCGCCTATCATACGGCGGTGATCATGGGGACCGACGTCGACCAGCCGCGCAATCTCGCGAAATCCGTGACGGTGGAATAGGCGGAAGGGTCGGGCCGGAACGCTTCGTGGTCTTCCAAAACCTGCTAGAAGACCCTAGCTTGAACGAAGCGACCGACCTGGAACCCGAATGAACCCCCGTGACGACGCGCCAGCGCCTCTTGATCCCGTGCCGGAGCCGCATACCGGCCTGATAGGCCGCTTTCGCAATTATTTCCTCACCGGTCTCGTCGTGACGGGACCGGTTGCGATCACCTTTTATCTGGTGTGGTGGTTCGTCACCTGGGTTGATGGCGTGGTGCGGCCCTTCGTGCCGCTGGCCTATCGGCCTGAAACCTACATGCCGTACGTCATCCCCGGCTGGGGACTGATTGTCGCATTCTTCACGTTGACGCTGGTCGGCTTCCTCGCGGCCAATCTGATCGGCCGAACGCTGGTCGATGTCGGCGAGACCTTCCTCGGCCGCATCCCGGCGGTGCGCGCCATCTACCGCGGCCTGAAGCAGGTGTTCGAGACGCTGTTCTCGGGCAAGGGCTCGAGCTTCCGCAAGGTCGGCCTGGTCGAGTTTCCCTCGCCGGGCATGTGGTCGATCGTGCTGATCTCGCAAGCGCCGAACGAGGATGTCTCCCGCAGCCTGCCGGGTCAGGAGGAGCACGTCTCGGTGTTTCTGCCGTGTTCGCCGAACCCGACCACCGGCTTCTTCTTCTACGTGCCCAAGAGCAAGATCGTCGAGGTCGACATGAGCACCGAGGACGCCGCGACGCTGATCATGTCGGCCGGCGTCGTGCAGCCGGGCTCGGCGCCCGATTCGAAGAAGGCAGCGGCGCTGGCGGGCATGGCGAATGCCGCGCGTATTGCCAACGCCTCGGCGCTCCAGCCCCAGCCTGCGAAGGTGGAGTAGGGCCATTCCTCTGCGGGATGGCCGCCGTTCACGCGGGCGTCCCGTCCTCTGCTAGTCTCCGGTTGAACCGAGCGCGTTGCTCGAAATTCGATCTGGAGCGCACGATGTCCAAAACCATTGCGATCCTCGCGCCTGGTGCCATGGGCAGTGCCGTGGCCCGACGTCTCGGCGAGCACGGTGCGCGCGTGCTGACGTCGTTGAGAGGGCGGAGCGAGGCGACGTGCAATCGCGCCGCGGATGCCGGCATGATCGGCGCCGAGGACGACGCGATCGCGGACGCCGACATCATCCTCTCGATCGTGCCGCCGGGCGAAGCCGTGGCGCTCGCCGAGCGGCTGGCCGGCCTGATCGTCCGGCGCGAGAAGAAGCCGGTCGTGGTCGATTGCAATGCCGTCAACGTCGATACCGTGATGAGGATCGAGGAGATCATCGGCTCGGCACAGGCGCCGTTTGTCGATGCCGGCATCATCGGCTTCCCGCCCCAGCCCGGAGGCAAGAGCCCGGCCTTCTACATGTCCGGCGAGCACGCCAAGGATGTCGCCGTGCTGAAGGATTTCGGGCTCAACGTGCGGATCGTCGAAGGGCCGGTCGGCGCCGCGTCTGCGCTCAAAATGTCCTACGCCGGCATCGTCAAGGGCCTCGCCGGGATCGGCTCGGCGATGGTGGTCGCGGCAACGAAAGCGGGGGCTGCTGATGCGCTACGCGACGAACTCGCACTCAGCCAGCCCGCGGTTCTGGCCCGGCTTGAAGTCGCGTTGCCGGACATGATTCCGAAAGCCTATCGCTGGGTTGCGGAGATGCGGGAGATTTCCGGCTTTCTCGGCCCCGATCATCCGGCGAGCCAGGTTTACGAAGGCTTTGCGCGCTGGTTCGAGCATCTCGCCGAGGACGCTAAAGGCGAGGCGGCGGATACCGACCTGATGAAGGCATTCTCCGCACGTATTGCGCAGAAGAAATCCTGATCGTCCGGTCTCGCGTTACAGCCATCGATCATCTGCCGTGCACCGAATCCAGAAAACCCCGGATGTCCCGATCGCGTCTCAAGCGCACGACTGGGACGTCAGGGCCATACTGCACGCGCTCGGCCTCGATGACAGGCGCGCGCTCGGTGTCGTAGCGCCACGCCTCCCGCATCAGTTTCCAGTCGAACTGCTCGGGGCACCCTTCGGGGAGGTCAGGCCGGGTCCTGTCGCGATCGAAGGCGGAGCGCAGGAGAATGCGCCACTGGCAGAGCCAGCGCGGGCGGTCGATGATGACCAGCGTATCGGCGCGCGCGAGCGTGAGATCGAAAGCAAGTCCCGAGAAGCTGCCGTCGACAACCCATGCGTCGCCCGCGATCGCATCAATGACGCGCGCCCGGAAGCTCGGTTTGTCGGATGGCTTCCAGCCCGGCCGCCAGTAGAGCACGTCGAGATGCACCACGGGCAGCCCGAGCTTTCGCCCGAGATTTCGGGAGAGGCTCGTCTTTCCGCTGCCCTGGCAGCCCACGACGATGATCCGGCGCATCGCTGCAAGGTTTCACGAAAACAGTCGAGGCGAAAGATTGGATTTCAACTTGCCGTTCCAGGGGCGGGATGGCTGAATGGCCGCGTTTGACATGGGAGTTCGAATGAGAGTGCTCGTCATCGGCGCGGGAGCGCTTGGAGGCTATTACGGCGCGCGCCTGGTCCGAGCCGACGCCGACGTGACTTTTCTGGTGCGGGTCGGGCGTGCGGAGCAATTGCGGCGGAATGGATTGCAGGTCGTGAGCCCGCACGGCGACTTTGCCGTGAAGCCGAACGTCATCCTGGCCAACGATCTCAAGGAAACCTTCGACGTCGTGCTCGTCGGGGTGAAATCCTACTCGCTCGACGATGCGATGGCCCAGTTTGCCCCGGCCATTGGCGCCAACACGATGATTTTGCCGATCCTCAATGGCTTGAAACATGTCGACGCCCTGACGGCGCGGTTCGGCGCGAGCTGCGTCCTCGGCGGGCTCGCGAACGTCAGTGCCGGGCTCGATGCGGATGGCCGTGTCGTTCAGTTCATGGCCAATCAGACCATCGTCTTCGGCGAGATCGAGGGTTCGTTGAGCGAGCGTGTGCTGGCCCTGGAGACGCTGCTGCACGTGCCCGGCATCGACGTGCGCGCCAGCGAAGCGATCATGCAGGACATGTGGGAGAAATTCGTCCAGCTCTCGACGCTCGCCGGCATCACCTGCCTGATGCGTGCAAGCATCGGAGACATTCTGGCCGTTCCGAACGGCGAGCAATCCATCTTCCGGCTGTTTGCCGAATGCTGCGCCGTCGCGACGGCATCAGGTTTTGAGCCGCGAGCGCCTTTTATCGAGTTTGACCGCAAGCTGTTCACGACCCCGGATTCCCCGCTCAAGGCCTCGATGCTGCGTGATATCGAGCGGGGCTCGATCACCGAGGCGGAGCATATCCTCGGCGATATGGCCAACCGGGCACGTGCACTCGGCATCGACACGCCGCTGCTGGATTTGGCCCGCGCGCATGTGGCGGCTTATGAGATTGGGCGGCAACGAGCGGCCGGCTAACCCGCTCCGATCAGCGGGATCGCTTCATCCCGCTCATACAGATACAGCAGGCATCGCAACGCCTCGCCGCGCTCGCCCTTGAGTTTCGGATCGTCCTTCAGGATGCGCAGCGCCTCGTCGCGGGCCTGCGTGATGAGCTGGCCGTGCACCTCCGAGCGGGCGATGCGGTAGCCGGGCAGGCCGCTCTGACGCACGCCGAGCACATCGCCTTCGCCGCGCAGCTTCAGATCTTCCTCGGCGATGCGAAAACCGTCGGTGGTCTCGCGGATCACCTTCAGCCGGGCCTTCGACATTTCGCCGAGCGGATCGGAGTAGAGCAGCAGACAGGTCGAGGCCTCCGAGCCGCGCCCGATGCTGCTCTATCTCGCTTAACCCTCGAGCAGAAACCGTGGGTCTCTCCGTTGGGCGACGTCAGCCTCTTTTCCAAGGGACTCTCATAGGAAGAGACTTGATCATTGTCGCCGGCTAATGCGGTTGGAGAATTTCCTGAGGTCTTGAACAAAGAACCGAACGCTTGGCTCTCGAAAGAGTTTATCGATGACAAAGTTGTCCGTCATGCTACTGGCCACATCCATCAAACTTCCCAAGCCAATAGCACCCAAACCAAGCGAAGCGGCAATTCTGATCGTCTTCGCAGTAGGTGTTTGAGCCATAGGCGTATCCTGCAGGATATCGACATAGGCAGTAACCAGTTCCTTCTCACTTAGGTTCCGATGGCTATGAAACCACTGTCGGAACGCTCGTGCGTGCTGGCTGCCGGATAGTTTGATAAATTTCGCGAAGGCGGCTTCATCATCGATAATCGCTCGTGAAATCGACGGTACGCTCGAATAGCTCAGAAAATCCCAAGCTAACTCACCAGATGCTTGGCCATTTGTTAAACGAGCTAACTTCAGGGCGATCGAGTCTGCTATCGGCGATGCGGTATGCGTGCTCTCGCATTGAAAGTGACGCGCAAGATAGAGTTCGATGTTTACAAGATGGAGTGCCAGGCAGGCATCGACTGGGTCGGTTTCGACCTTGGTCCCCGGTCCAAGCACGCGAACTTGCATGGGGGGCATTCCGGGTAAGTTCAAAAGCGCTGGATTGGCGGTGGCAAACTCATCCTTCCACAGAGACGTTTGCTTCAGATCTGAAATGGTGTCGAGCTGAGTGGCGCCTGATACGGCGGCCATTTCAAGTTCGCTTGTGCCAGCGAAGATAACGTTTATGAGTCGCTGACGGTTCTTGGGGGGACGCCGCGCGTGAGTAAGCGCCGCAGATATGGACTCCGGCACAGGAGAACAGTCCGGTCGTTGCCCACTCGGATCCATGTATGCAACAACGGTTCCGTCGCCGTTTCCTTGTACGTAGCCAAGAGAGCCCCGCAGGCGGACGAATCCAATTCTGTCTTCGGCGATCAATGTCGCGAGATTTGCTTCTCCTACCAGCATGAGCAAGCCGGTGGCCGCGAGATAATCTTGTACCGGGATCAGGATCTTGTCATGGAGCAAGAGGTGGTCACATAACGACTGAAATATCGCGTCGCTGCGCTCAAGATACCTAGCCAAATGTAAGCCATCGATGTTGAGCGGAGCGGAGAGATTTCCTGCCAGCACCTTCAGCATCTCTTACGTCTCCCTATCCACAGCAGTATCAGCTCAACCCGCTCCGATCAGCGGGATCGCTTCATCCCGCTCATACAGATACAGCAAGCATCGCAACGCCTCGCCGCGCTCGCCCTTGAGCTTCGGATCGTCCTTCAGGATGCGCAGCGCCTCGTCGCGGGCCTGCGTGATGAGCTGGCCGTGCACCTCCGAGCGGGCGATGCGGTAGCCGGGCAAGCCGCTCTGGCGCACGCCGAGCACATCGCCTTCGCCGCGCAGCTTCAGATCTTCCTCGGCGATGCGAAAACCGTCGGTGGTCTCGCGGATCACCTTCAGCCGTGCCTTCGACATCTCGCCGAGCGGCTCGGAGTAGAGCAGCAGACAGGTCGAGGCCTCCGAGCCGCGCCCGATGCGGCCGCGCAATTGATGAAGCTGGGCGAGGCCAAAGCGTTCGGCGTTCTCGATCACCATGATGGTCGCCGCCGGCACATCGACACCGACCTCGACCACGGTGGTCGCGACCAGCAGGCCGATCTCGTGGGCGGCGAACTGGCCCATGACGCGGTCCTTCTCGGTGCCTTTCATCTGGCCGTGGACGAGGCCGACGCGGTCGCCGAAACGCTTTTGCAAGGTTTCGAAGCGCTTGGTCGCATTGGTCAGGTGCTCGGTCCCCTCGGCCTCGGATTCCTCGACCAGTGGGCAGATCCAGTAGACCAGCTTGCCGGATTCGAGCGCGCGGCCGATGCTGTCGGTGACCTCGCCGAGGCGGCTCATCGAGATGGTGCGGGTTTCGATCGGCTGGCGGCCGGCGGGCTTCTCCCTGAGTTCGCTGATGTCCATGTCGCCGAAATAGGTCAGCACCAGCGTGCGCGGAATCGGCGTGGCGCTCAGCACCAGCACGTCGACGGCCTCGCCCTTCGACGTCAGCGCCAGCCGCTCGCGCACGCCAAATCGATGCTGCTCGTCGACGACGGCGAGGGCGAGATCGCTGAAGATCACGTCGTCCTGGATCAGCGCATGGGTGCCGACGAGCAGGTCGATCTCGCCGGCTTCGAGCTGTGCCAGCAGGTCCCGCCGTTCCTTACCCTTTTCGCGGCCGGTGAGGATCGCGACCCGCATGCCCGCGCGCTCGGCAAGCGGCGCGATGGTCTTGATGTGCTGACGGGCCAGAATTTCGGTCGGCGCCATCAGCGCCGCCTGCTTACCGACCTCGGTGACGGCGGCGGCGGCGAGCAGCGCGACCACGGTCTTTCCGGAGCCGACGTCACCCTGGAGCAGACGCAGCATGCGCACCGGCTGTTGTAGATCGCTCGCGATGGCCGCGGCGGCATCGCGTTGGGAGATTGTCAGCGCATAGGGCAGGGCATCGATGATCTTGTTGCGGAGGTGCCCGTCGCCGGCGTTGCGCACACCGGCCGGGCGGCGTAATTGCGCGCGAATGAGCGCAAGGGCGAGTTGCCCGGCCAGGAGTTCGTCGAAGGCGAGGCGCGACCAGAACGGCTGGTCGGGCAGAATGTCGGTGAGCTCGACCGGCTGATGCACGCGGTTGAGCGCCTCAGTGATCGCCGGGAAGCCGCAGCGGCGCAGCACCTCCGGGCTGATCCATTCCGGCAGCGCCGGTAGCTTCTGCAGCGCCTGCGCGACCGCGCGGCGCAGCGAGCCGAGCGCAAGGCCTTCGGTCAAGGGATAGACGGGATCGATGCCGGAGAGTTTGGAAATCGCCTCCTCGTCCAGCACCCGGTCGGGATGCACGATCTGCGGGATGCCGTCGTACATCTGCAGCGTGCCGGAGACGAAGCGCTTCTCGCCGATCGGCAGCAGCTTCTCGACATAGCCGGGCTTGGCGCGGAAGAACGTCAGCACGACGTCGCCGGTATCGTCGCTGGCGTAGACGAGGTAGGGCGCGCGCGCATTGCGCGGCGGGGGCGGGCGGTGGCGGTCCACGGTGACCTCCAGCGTCACCATGGTTCCCTGCACGGCGTCGACGATCTTTGGCCGCGCGCGGCGGTCGATGACCTGGCTCGGCAAATGCAGCAACAGATCGACCAGCCGCGGCGTCTCGCTGCGGCTGAGCAGATATTGCAGCAGCTTGTCCTGCTTCGGACCGACGCCGGGCAGGCTGGTCACGGGGGCAAACAGCGGATTGAGCAGGCTGGGGCGCATCAGGCGAACCTAGGATCGTTTTCGCTGGTCATGTCCGGCTTTATGCCGGGCATCCACGTCTTTTTTCGGAGGTAACGCCGGGTGACAAGCCATGACAAATCGAGGGCTGACAGGGCCCGCCCGAGTGGCTATATCACCCCGGCCCGGCACGTCCGGGCTTTTGGCGTTTGACTGGAATTGAGACATGACGGGAACGACACGATCGAGCAACGGGCTGGACGACCGCCGCAAGCGGCTTCTCTTCCGCTGCTGGCACCGCGGCACGCGCGAGATGGACCTGATCCTCGGCCGCTTCGCGGATGCCGAGATCGGCAACCTGTCCGAAGACGAGCTGACGCAACTCGAGACCCTGCTTGAAGAGGCCGATCCCGACCTCTATGCCGCCATCACCGGCGACAAGGTGCTTGCCGCCGAAGTCATCGGCCCGCTGTTTGCGCGCATCAAGGCGTTTCCGATCGCGGACCGCGACGTATGAAGCAGGGGATGAAATCGCCGGCCGAGCTGCTCACGCCCGGCCGCGCGCTGACGCTTGCCAATGTCGCCGAGGGCGCCGAGGGCCTCGTCGTCTCCGATCTCGCGCGCGCCATCGCGGCACGCCCGAAGAAGCCGGCTGTCAGCCTCGCGGTGATCTGCCGCGACGGGCCGCGGATGCAGCAGCTCGAACGTGCGCTGCAATTCTTCGCGCCCGATTTGCCCGTGCTGACCTTTCCGGCCTGGGACTGCCAGCCCTATGACCGCGTCTCGCCGCATGGCGGTGTCCTCGCGCAGCGCCTGACGACGCTGGCGCGGCTTGCGTCCCTGACCGGCAGCGACAAGCCGCTGATCGTGCTGACCACGGTGAACGCCGTCGTGCAGCGCGTGCCGTCGCGCGACCTCGTCGCGGCGCAGGCGCTGTCGGTCGCGCCGGGCAACGTCGTGCCGATGGACACCATCGTCGCCTGGCTCGAGCACAATGGCTATAACCGCTCGTCGACCGTGCGCGAGCCCGGCGAATACGCGGTGCGCGGCGGCATTCTGGACCTGTTTCCGGCCGGCCTCGACCAGCCCGTCCGCTTCGACTTCTTCGGCGACAGCCTGGAATCGATCCGCACCTTCGACGCCGAGACCCAGCGCACGCTGCTCGACATGCGCGCGCTCGATCTCGTGCCGATCTCCGAATTCCAGCTCGTCACCGACACCATCCGTCGCTTTCGCATGGGCTATGTCGCCGAGTTCGGCGCGCCCGAACGTGACGATGCGCTCTACGAGGCCGTCAGCGAGGGCCGCCGTCATCCCGGCATGGAACATTGGCTGCCGCTGTTCCAGGATCGGATGGACACGCTGTTCGACTATCTGCCAGGCGCGGCGATCGCGATCGAGCCGCAGGCCGAGGATGCCGTCCGCGAGCGCTTCAAGCAGATCGTCGACTATTACCAAGCCCGCCGCGACGCCATGGAGCATCCGGGCGGCGGCGCCATCTACAAGCCGCTGCCGCCTGACCGGCTCTATTTGACCGAGGAGGAGTGGGCCAAGCGCGAGAGCGAGATGCCCTTGGTGCGGCTGACGCAATTTTCGGTGCCTGCCGACGGTACCAGCGTGGTCGATGCCGGCGCGCGCAAGGGACGAGACTTCGCGCCGGAGCGTAACGACAGCAAGGTCAACGTCTTCGAAGCCGTCGTCGCACATGTGCACGGGCTGCTGACAAGCCGCAAGAAGGTCGTCATCGCGCTCTGGACGGAGGGCTCGCGCGACCGCATGACCTCAATGCTGCGCGACCACAAGCTCACTCCCGTGACCAGCGTCAATAGCTGGCGCACGGTGCAGGCGACCCCGCGCAACGAGACCATGCTCGCCGTGCTCGGTCTGGAAAGCGGTTTCGAGACCGACGAGATCGCGCTCATCAGCGAGCAGGACATCCTTGGCGACCGGCTGGTGCGGCCGCGCAAGGCGAGCCGCAAGCTCGACAATTTCATCTCGGAGGTGACGAGCCTCACCGCCGGCGACATCGTGGTCCATGTCGATCACGGCATCGGCCGCTTCATCGGCCTGCAGACGCTCGACGTCGCCGGCGCGCCGCATGACTGCCTCGAGCTGCATTATGCTGCCGAGACCAAACTGTTCCTGCCGGTCGAGAACATCGAGCTGCTGTCGCGTTATGGCTCCGACCAGACCTCGGTCGAACTCGATCGTCTCGGCGGTTCGGGCTGGCAGACGCGCAAGGCCAAGCTCAAGAACCGCATCCGTGAGATCGCGGGCGAGCTGATCAAGATCGCCGCCGAGCGCCACCTCCACGAGGCGCCGAAGCTGCCGGTGCAGCCGGGCCTTTACGACGAATTCTGCGCGCGCTTCCCCTATGACGAGACCGAGGATCAGCTTGGCGCGATCGAATCCACGCTGAAGGACCTCGAGCTCGGCCGTCCCATGGACCGGCTGATCTGCGGCGACGTCGGCTTCGGCAAGACCGAGGTGGCGCTGCGCGCCGCCTTCGCCGTGGCGCTGGAAGGCAAGCAGGTCGCGGTCGTGGTGCCGACCACGCTGCTCGCCCGTCAGCACCACAAGACGTTCACCGACCGTTTCAAGGGTTTTCCGGTGCAGGTCGCGCAGGCCTCGCGCCTAGTCCCGGCCAAGCAGCTCAATCTGGTCAAGAAGGGCCTCGCCGACGGCTCGGTCGACATCGTCGTCGGCACGCATGCGCTGCTCAGCAAGTCGATCACGTTCAGGGATCTCGGCCTGCTGATCGTCGACGAGGAGCAGCATTTCGGCGTCACCCACAAGGAGCGGCTGAAGCAGCTCCGCGCCGAGGTGCACGTGCTGACGCTTTCGGCGACGCCGATCCCGCGCACGCTCCAGCTCGCGCTCACCGGCGTGCGCGAGCTCTCGATCATCGCATCGCCGCCGGTCGACCGTCTCGCGGTCCGCACCTTCGTCGCTCCGCACGATCCCCTGATGATCCGCGAGGCGCTGCTGCGCGAGCGCTATCGCGGCGGCCAGGCATTCTACGTGGTGCCGCGCATCGACGACCTCGCCGAGGTCAAGGACTTCCTCGACAAGAACGTTCCGGAGATGAAGGTCGCGGTTGCGCACGGGCAGATGCCGCCCGCCGTGATCGAGGACATCATGACCGCGTTCTACGACGGCAAGTTCGACATCCTGCTGTCGACCACGATCGTGGAATCCGGCCTCGACATTCCCAACGCCAATACGCTGATCGTGCATCGCGCCGACATGTTCGGCCTCGCCCAGCTCTACCAGCTCCGGGGCCGCGTCGGCCGCTCCAAGCTGCGCGCCTATGCGCTGTTCACGCTGCCGGCGCAGCAGAAGATCACGGCGCAGGCCGAGCGCCGGCTCACCGTGCTGCAATCGCTGGAGACGCTGGGCGCGGGCTTCCAGCTCGCCTCGCACGATCTCGACATCCGCGGCGCCGGCAACATTCTGGGCGAGCAGCAGTCCGGCCACATCAAGGAGGTCGGTTTCGAGCTCTACCAGTCGATGCTGGAGGAGGCGATCGTCAACCTCAAGGCCGGCGTGTCCGAGCCCGCCGCCGATCGCTGGTCGCCGACCATCACCATCGGCATGCCCGTGCTCATTCCGGAGGACTATGTCGGCGATCTCTCGGTGCGGCTGTCGCTCTACCGCCGGCTCGCCGACCTCGACAGCGAGGAGGAGATCGAGAACTTCGGCGCCGAGATGCGCGATCGTTTCGGCGTGCTGCCGGATGAGGTGCGCTATTTGTTCAAGGTCGCCGCGATCAAGGCATTCTGCCGTCAGGCCAATGTCGGCAAGATCGACGCCGGCCCGAAGGGCGCCGTGATCGCCTTCCGTGATAATTCATTCGCCCATCCCGACCGCCTGGTGTCGTTCATCCGCAGTCACGGCCAGGCCGCGAAGGTGCGGCCCGACATGAAAGTGGTGTTCCTGCAGGACTGGGAAACGCCGGAAGAGCGTCTCGCCGGCACCACCGAGATCATGCGCCAGCTGGCGCAGCTCGCGCAGAGCAAGAAGGCGGCGTAGAAGTTTGCGGAGGCGGCGCGGCGCGAAACGACGCGCCGCGCCCGGATCCCGGAACAGCGACATATCATCACTTGCGGAATGATCGAACAGTTGCTACCTTCAATCTATCGAGTTTCGGCCGAACGACTTGGCCTCGCCGCTGAAAAGCGCGCCTGACTGACGACCCTCCCTCCAGATCTCGACGACACCCACCGCGCTTCTGAGCGCGGCTAAACGTTTATCTATCTTAAAGGACGATCCCCATGACGACGGGAACTGTGAAGTGGTTTAACAGCCAAAAGGGCTTCGGATTCATTCAGCCGGACGAAGGCAGCCAGGATGTCTTCGTTCATATCAGCGCCGTTGAACGCGCCGGCATGAATACCCTCAACGAAGGGCAGAAGGTTTCGTTTGAAATCGTTGCAGATCGCCGGACCGGCAAGTCTGCTGCTGAAAATCTGCGCGCCGCATAGGCTGCCGCAATCTCAATGACGTTGCTTTGACCACGGATGTACTGGCAGAGCTTCGGATCTTAGACCCGCGACCGTTTACCGGCCGCGGGTTTTTTGCGCCGGCTGCCGGCCGTCGCGAATGAGAACGCGAACGGTGTTTCGCGTAAAGATTCCACATAAGAGCAGTCGAGCTCCGACGGCAGCGAGCGCTGGCGGATGACTATGACGCCGCCCGCGACGCATCGGCCGACAGCCGCCCAAGCAGCGACCTTGCCGTATCCGACGGGGATAGCGAATCCACCGAGACGATGGGATCGCTGCGCATCTCGTGCTTGCCGTTCGACGTGTGCCGCATTACCGCGGAGAGGCGGCGGGCGATCATGTGAGCGGTGCGGAAGTCGGTCTCGGCGAACACGACGATGACCGACCCGTCCTTTTGCGCCACGCCAAAATCCATCTGTCGCATCAGGCGGCTGAGAATGCGCGCGGCATCGAGTTGGGCGCGGGAATTGCCGGGGTCGAAAGCGAAGCGCGCGACCGAGAGGCCGCCGCCGCGGGCCAGCGTCTGCTCGACCGCCTTGGCAAAATCGCGCGCAAAGGCTTCCACCGTGAGCAGGCCGCTGCGGGGGTCGAGCCAGCCGCCGGCATCGATCGAGCGCAGCGTACGGCTCAGCTGGGCTTCCATCGCGTGCTGGCGGATCAGGGGTAGCGCGTTGGCGGCGACCTTGGGCGGATCGCCCGGGATCAGCTCGAGATTGGGCAGGTCGTAAGTCTGCGTGAGCTGATGCGCAGTGACGATCACGGGCAGGCTGCGGAAGCGGGTGTCCTCGGCGAGCACCGTGAGGAAGGCATCGGTCACGCGGGGGGTAAAACCTTCGGCGAGCACGACGCCGTCGAGGTCGCGGGTGTTGAGATGCTTGGCCGCGGCCTCGATCGAGAGCGCCCCGACGACGCCGACGCGCTCGCCGAGCGCAACGGAAAGCGCGGGGTAAGCCGCGCCGCGACCGATCAGAAGCACCGTGGCATCGCGAACGGGATCAGCCTCCGGCAGCGCGACTTTCACCTCGGGCAGCCGGCGCAGCACCGTGGCATGGAGCGTGCGAATCCGTAGTGCGGCGCGAAGCCGCGCGATCAGGCGTTCGGAATGGCCGGCGCGCGAGGAGGAGAAAGGCAGGGCGTTGTGCGGGAGTGCGCCTGCCGCATCCAGCGCCACGAAGGGAAGGTAAGGCGATTGCTCCGCGATCTTGCTGGCGAGCAGCGCCAGATGCGGCTCGTGCCCGGCGTCCATCGCGGCGAGAACCACGGCCGGCTGCACCTCGTCGACCGCGCGTGTCGCGCCGGCCCAGCTGGTGTCGATCACGGGGAAGAATCGCGCCTCGTCCAGCGCCGCGATGAAGGCCGGCCGCTCGCCATTGGACACAAACAGGATCGGGCCGGCCTGGGACATCGAGAGACTCTGATCACGCGACAGGTGCCGCGCAATCTAGTCCTGCCGCCTTAATGCAGCGTCAATGGAACGGTCGAAACTCCGCTTAGACCGGCCCGGAACGGTCGCGAAAAGCTTCAACCATCAGGGGGTTAAGCCCGAGTTCGCTGAGCGCCTCGCGGGCGCGGGCATTGTCCTGGGCGCGGCCCGCGAGTCGGTGACCGGAGAGCCGGTCGGGCAGCGCGGTCAGCAGCGCGCCCTGGCCGAGCCGGCGCGCCCATTCCTGGAGGTCGTTGGAGAGGAAGCGGTAGCCGCCGACGGCCATGATCCCGGAGGGCGGCGCGGTAATGCAGATTGCGCCGCTGGGACGGTCGAGCCGCGCGGCGTAGCCGGTGTCGACATAGTCGCGTGGCGGCTGCGCGATCAGGGTGTCGCCGGCCGGCGGCGGCGGAGCGTAGGCCGCGATCGGCACCATCGGGCCGCGCAGCCCGAGCGTGCCCTTCGGCGTCAGCAGAATCTCGCCGGCGATCGACGAACCCGACTGCTCGCGCGGCGCGCCGTGCGGTCCCGGCATCACCGGCACCGGCATGCCGTCCTCGCCACGCCGGGCGCCGAACAATCCGGCCTCGCCGAACAGATAGACGTCCGTGAACGGCGCATGCGGCGCGATCCAGGCCTCGCTCGCCGCAACCTGCTCCGGGGCGCGCCACAGGCCGATGACGTTGCGCAAGGTCGGCATCCGCGCCGCCAGATCGGAATCGCCGAGCCGCTGGGCGAACTGTGCCGGTGCGATCAGCACGTCGCATTCGTGCGCGTTGATCTGCTGCTCCAGCACGTCGTTCTCGAACGGATGATGCAGCGCCAGCGTGCCGCCGCACAGCAGCCACACCGCGAGCGAGGAGGCGAGCCCTGCGAACGACATCGGCGTGAACGCCGCCATCACGGTCGCGCCTTGCCTGATGTCGGCTTCCAGCGACATCGCGAGCCCACCGGCGATCAGGCTGAAATGCGGCCGCGGCACCGGACGAAAGCCTTCCGCGGTGACGTCGAAGGAGATCATCGCCGCCTTGCGGCCATCCTGAATCACGGCGCGCGCGGTGCCGGGCGGGCGGGCCAGCACGTCGTCGAGCGAGGCCATGCCTTCGGGCAGGTTGGTGCCGAAGCCGCAGACATGGCGAATCGAGAAGGCTTCCGCGGCCGCGTGCATCGCGAGATCGGCATAGCTGACGCCGTCGACCGTGCTCATGGTGACGATGGCGCGCGCCGCGGTACGATTGAGAGCTGCGGTCAGTTCGGCATGGCGCCAGAGCAGCGGCAGTACGGCGACGACGAGGCCGGCGCGATGGGCGGCGAGCACGGTGAGCACGAACTCGACCGTGTTCGGCAGCTGGATCGCGATGACGGAATTGGCCGGCAGGCCTGATTCGACGAAAAAGGCGGACAGCGCCTCGATGGCGGTGTCAGCCTCGGCATAGCTCATCCGCCGCGGCTGGTGCCCGGTCACGCGGAACTTGTTCAGGGGGTCGAGCAGGGCGGTCGCGTGCGGCTGCCGCATCAGCGTGCGCTGAAACAGCGTGTCGAGCGTCGGCGATACGGCTGGCTGGTTCACGGCGTCACTTTGCTTGATGAGCTTCCGGCTGCCCCTTCGACCACCAGGTCTCCGGCAAATAGCCGGACAGCGAGGTGGCCTCTGGCCGTTCTATCCGATTCCAGCGCGCGATCCATTGCTCGGATACGTTAAACAGGGGGATTGTATAGAAACCGGAGATCAAAGCGCGATCGAGCGCCCGCACCGCGGATACGAAATCCGTATGTTCACGGGCTTCCAGCAGTGCGGCGATCATCGCATCGACCGCGGGATCCCGGACCCCCATGTAGTTGCGGGTGCCCGGACTGTCGGCGGCAGCACTCCCCCAGTAGAAATATTGCTCGTTGCCGGGCGACAGCGACTGGTCCCAGCGGTTCTGGATCATGTCGAATTCGTAGGCTAGCCGGCGCTGGTCGAACTGCACGGGATCGACCGATCGCACGCTCGGCTCGATGCCGGCGCGCCTGAGGTCGCGCTGGAACGCAAGCGCGACGCGTTCCTGGTCGCGGGTCGTGACCAAGATCTCGAAGGTGAAGAGCGCCTTGGTCGCGCGGTTGCGCAGCACGGTGCCGTCGAGATCGTAGCCGGCCTCCGACAACAGCTTCAGGGCCGCGCGCAACGTGGTCCGGTCGCGCCCCGAACCGTCGGTTACCGGCAGGCGGTAGCGGCCGTCCATGATGTCAGGCGGGATCTGCGCGGCGAACGGCTTGAGCAGTTCGCGCTCGCGCGCATCCGCAGGCTTGCCATACGCTGACAGGTCCGAGCCGGCAAAATAGCCGGCGACGCGCGAGTAGAGGTTGAAGAAGTAGTTGCGGTTGACCAGCTCGAAATCGAACAGCAGCGTCAAGGCTTGGCGCACACGGATGTCGGCGAAGACGGAACGCCGCGTGTTGAACACCAGAAATTCGGAAGGTTGCGGCACGCCCGGCTTGAATGTGTCGCGGATCACATCGCCATTCTTCGCCGCGGGAAAGTCGTAGCCGTCATGCCAGCGCAGCGGCTCGTGCTCGATGCGGAAATCATAGAGGCCGCGCTTGAAAGCTTCGAACTGGCCGTTGGCCTCGCGAAAATAGTCGAGCCTGATCTCGTCGAAATTGTAGAGCCCGCGATTGATGGGGAGGTCACGGCCCCAATAGTCGGGATTGCGGGTCAGCGTCACGCTGGCACCGGGCCTCACCGCGGTGACGCGATAGGGGCCCGAGCCGACCGGGCCCGTCAGCGTCGTCTCCTCGAAAGCCGCGACGTCGACCGCGTGTTTCGGCAGGATCGGCATCAGGCCGAGGATCAGCGGCAGTTCGCGGTCATTGGCCCCCGCAAGGTCGAAGCGGACGGTGAGGGGATCCGGCGCCTCGGCGCTTGCGACCTTGCCGTAATATTGCCGGTGGTTGGGGCGGCCGTGGTCGCGCAGCAACTGCCAGGAGAACAGCACGTCCTCGGCGCGGACCGGCTTGCCGTCGGAGAAGCGGGCACGGGGATCGATGTGGAACGCGACAAAGCTCCGCTCGTCATCGGTCTCGACCGATCTGGCGAGCAGGCCGTAGAGCGTGAACGGCTCGTCATTGCCGCGCGCGAGCAGGCTTTCGACCACGTAGTTCCTGACCGGCTGCACGGCCAGTCCCTTGACGATGAAGGGATTGAGGCTGTCGAAGGTGCCGAGAACGCCCCAGGTCAGCCGGCCGCCTTTCGGTGCTTCAGGGTTGACGTAAGGCATGTGGGTGAAATCGCCAGGCATCACCGGCTTGCCGTGCATGGCGATGGCGTGGGCTTCCGCGGCCCTTGCGCCGCTTGCGGGGAGCCCCAAGGCGAACGGGAAGGCCAAGGCGAAAGCCAGGATGAGGAGGCGGACGCAAAGACCCTCAGGGCGGCCCTCGAGAAGGCGCTGGAACATGAACATCTGCACACGTTGATTCGAGGACCGGCGGGGCCTGAATCCTATCACAGGGAGTTTCCCCGGGGCGCACGCCGGCAGGCCGCCAAACACGCTTGTCGGCATTGATCTTTTCGTCGGCCACGTTAAGAAGGCACGCAATCGCGCAAGAGCGCCGAGCCCGTCACTTATCTGCCTCATTTGACGGGAAGAGAGCCGCGCCCAACGCGGCCAGGCTCGGTGCGTCGAAGCGGTTCGGGCACTTCCCGTTCAGAAAGGGTTTTCCGCAATGAATTTCCGTTACTTGGCCGCGTCCGTCCGGCCGCGCGGGCGACTTCTCGCCTTGTTGACGGCGACGGCGTTGGCCGTCCCGTTTGCCGCCGAGGCTCAGGCTCCCGCGCCAGCTCCGGGCGCCCCCGCGCCGAAGGCTGCCCCGAAGGCCGCTCCGAAGGCTGCCCCAAAGGCGCCGGCGCCGGCCGCTCAGGCACCCGCCCAGCAGGCACCCGCCCAGGGCGCTCCGGCGCAGGGCGCTCCAGCGCAGCAGGGCGCGGCCCAGCCCGCGGATCAGCAGATCCAGCTGATCTACGCCCCCTGGACCAAGTTCTGCCTCAAGGGCCAGGACGCCAATGCCAAGCAGGTCTGCTTCACTGGCAAGGACGGCCGTATCGAGTCGGGCCAGCCGGTCATCGCGGCCGTCATCATCGAGCCGGAAGGCGAGCCGAAGAAGATCCTGCGCGTGACGCTGCCGCTCGGCATGCAGCTGGTGCACGGAACCCGCATCATCGTGGACAACAATGCGCCGTTGCAGAGCCCGTATGTGATCTGCTTCCAGAACGGCTGCATGTCCGACTACGAGGCCACGCCCGAGTTCATCAACAGCATGAAGAAGGGCCAGAACCTCGTTGTTCAGGCGATCAATGCCAACGGCGCGCCGCTGACCCTGCCGCTGCCGCTCGCGGGCGAATTCCAGAAGGCCTATGACGGTCCGCCGACCGACCCGAAGGTGTTCGAGGAAACCCAGAAGAAGCTCCAGGAAGAGCTTCAGAAGAAGGCTGACGAGCAGCGCAAGAAGCTCGAGCAGCAGGGCACGCCGCCGGCCGGTCAGAAATAATCGGGGCCAATCCCGGACATGAAAAAGGCGCTCGGTTCGAGCGCCTTTTTTGCTGGCCGGTCGATGGCTGCGAAACTCAGTTCAACGACGGATTGCGCGGGCGGTAACCGCCGGTCTTGTCCTTGACGAAGATCTCGGCGACCTGGGAATGCCGGACCGGTTCGCCGGAATCGTCCGGCACCAGGTTCTGTTCGGAGACGTAGGCGACGTATTCCGACTCCGCGTTCTCCGCGAGCAGGTGATAGAACGGCTGGTCCTTGTGGGGCCGCACCTCCTCGGGGATCGATAGCCACCACTCCTCGGTGTTGTTGAATTCCGGATCGATGTCGAAGATCACGCCCCGGAACGAGAAGATCCGGTGGCGCACGACCTGTCCGATCTGGAATTTGGCGGTCCGCGCTTTAATCATTCTCCGTCGATAGACCAGGATTGTGGCCGATGCTAGTGCCCTGATCTGGAATTAACCCGCGGGTGCGGGGCAGATAGCCCCCAAATCTTCAGAAAACACTTCATCAATGGTCGATATCCTCAATCTGGCTCTACCTTATTTCGGCTTGATCTTCGTTGGATTCGCCTGTGGCAAGGTCAAATCCCTGCCGGAATCGGGCCTCGCTTGGATGAACTTCTTCCTGCTCTATGTGTCGCTGCCGGCGCTGCTGTTTGCGATCATGTCGAAGACGCCGTTCTCCGAATTGAACAACCCGCCATTCCTGGTCGCGACCACGCTGTCGACGGTTGCGGCGTTCACACTCGCGCTGGTCGTCGGCAAAGTTCTCGGCGGGCTGACGCTGCGCGAGGCGACGCTCGCCGGGCTCTCCGGCGGCTACGGAAATATCGGCTACATGGGACCAGGCCTGGCGCTCGCCGTGCTCGGGTCCAAGGCCTCGGCGCCGACCGCGCTGATCTTCTGCTGCGACAGCATCTTTCTGTTCACCATCGTGCCGCTGCTGATCGAGCTCTCCGATCGCGATCATCCCTCGATCGTGCATGCCTTCGGCGTCGTGCTGAAGCAGATCGTGCTCAACCCGTTGATCATGTCGGCCTGTTTCGGCGCGGCCTTCGCATCGCTCCATATCGAGATGCCGGTCGCGCTCGATCGCACCATCACCTTCCTCCAGAACGCAGCCGCCCCGACCGCATTGTTCGTGCTCGGCGTGACCGTGGCGCTCCGCCCGTTCGATCGGGTCCCGTGGGAGGTGCCGGGCGTGATCGCGATCAAGCTCCTGGTCCATCCGCTGGCAGCGTTCGGCCTGATGCTGGCGTTCGGACCGTTCGCGCAGCCCTGGGCCGCGACCGCCGTGCTGATGGCCTCGCTGCCGCCGGCGCTCAACGTGTTCGTCATCGCCCGGCAGAACGACGCCTGGATCGAGTCCGCCTCCGTCGCGGTGCTGCTCGGGACGTTTGCGTCCGTGGTCACCCTGACCAGCGTGATGTGGGCGATCCAGACCGGCCGGTTGGCGTTTCCTTGAGCGGCGGTTACTTCCGCCAGGTCGGCGTCAGGCCTTCGCGCATTGCAAAACGCCGGAGCGGGCCGATCGCGCCGAGCAGGTGCATGCCGACCGCGCGGACGGGCTGCAGCGGCAGGAAATCGTTGAGCAGCGAGCGGTTGGCGATGTCGATCGCAAAGGTCCGGCTCAGGATGTCCGGACGCCGGGCTCGGTCGTAACGCGCGAGCACGTCGGGTGCGCCGGGATCCTGGCCTGATGCGATGGCCTCGCCCGCGAGCCTCGCAATGTCGGCGGCATCGCGCAGGCCGAGATTGAGACCCTGGGCGCCGATCGGCGGAACCACATGGGCGGCTTCGCCGACCAGCGCGATGCGGTCGCGGCCAAAGGATTTGGGACGTTCGATCGCGAGCGGGAACAGGTGGCGGCCCGGCTCGACCGTCATGCGTCCGAGGATCGAGTGCGACTGCTTCTCGATCGCGGCGGACAATTCCTCGTCGCTGAGGCCTCGAAGCCGTTCGGCGTCCGCGGGCGCCGAGACCCAGACGACGCTGGAGCGATCGCCGGGCAGGGGCACGAACACGCAAGGACCATGCGGCGTGTGGAACTCGGTCGAGACGTTGCGATGGGGCCGCGCGTGGCCGACGTTGAAAGTCAGCGCCGTCTGGGTCAGCTCGCGCCGCGTCACCGCGATGCCGGAGGCTTCGCGGCAAAGCGAATGCCGGCCGTCGGCGCCGACCACGAGGCGGGCGGAGAGAAATTGCGCCGCGGCGGTGCGGATCGCGACGTCATCGGCTTCGATGACGACAGTTTCGGCCTCGTCATCGAAACGGACGAGACCGGGCAGCTCGGCCGCGCGCGCTTCCAGCGCCAGCATCAGCGAGCGGTTGTCGATGTTGTAGCCGAAGGCATCGCGGCCGATTTCATGGCAGGAGAACCGGACCTCAGGCGCGCGGAAGAGCCGGCCGGTGTCGTCGACGAGCCGCATGATTTCGAGCGCGGCCGCCTTGTCCTTGCAGCGCGGCCAGACGTCGAGGCTCTCCAGCAGATCGACGGAGGCACCGAGCAGCGCCGTGGTGCGATTGTCGGCATAGGGCACGCGACGCGCCACCAGTGCGGTCCGTGCGCCCGCCTGCGCCAGTGCGATGGCCGCGCTAAGTCCCGCCGGTCCGCCGCCGATCACGGCTGCGTCAAAGAGTGTCGATGCATCTGTCATGGAACGACATTGGACACGCCCCGCGGCAAATTCAAGCCCACTGATATTTCCCTGATTTTATGACGAATTGTGCGACCGGGCGCCGCAATGGCTTATGTGCAAATCGGTGTCATTCTGATAGCAGAAGCCATGGACAGCCAAGAGGATTCCCTGAAGCCCAAGCCCGCGATCCGCGCCGCTGCCTTCTCGGTGCACATTTTCACCGCGTTCGGTGCGGCGATCGCGCTGCTGGCGATGCTCGAGGCCGTGCGCGAGCACTGGGCGGCGATGTTTCAATGGCTGGGCGTCGCCCTCATCATCGACGCGATCGACGGACCGATCGCGCGCCGGCTCAACGTCAAGGACGTGCAGCCGAACTGGTCGGGCGACGTGCTCGATCTCGTGGTCGATTTCGTCACCTACGTCTTCGTGCCGGCCTATGCGATCGTGGCCAGCGGCTTGCTGCTGCCGGTCGCAGCACCCTTGCTCGGAATCGCCATCATCGTCACCAGCGCATTATATTTCGCCGATCTGCGCATGAAGGCGGACGACAATCATTTCCGCGGCTTTCCGGCGCTGTGGAATGCGGCGGCGTTCTATCTGTTCCTGCTGCACTGGCCGCCGCTGCTGTCGACGCTGCTGGTGGCAAGCCTGGTGGTGCTGACCTTCGTGCCGTTCCATGTGCTGCATCCGGTGCGCGTCGTGCGGCTGCGCTGGCTGACAATGACGCTGATCGCGATCTGGGCTCTACTCTCCTTCTACACGCTGCAGATGGACTTTCGCGTCGGCACTGGCGTAACTGTCGTGCTCTGCGCGATCGCGCTCTGGATCAGCTTCAGCGACGCATTGATACGGCTGACAAGATCCTTCGCATGATGCACCTGTTGACCAGCCCCGAAGCCTGGGCCGCGCTCCTCACTTTGACCGCGCTCGAAATCGTGCTCGGCATCGACAACGTCATCTTTCTGTCGGTGATCGTCTCGCGCATTCCCGAGAAGCAGGCGCACCGCGCCCGCCAGATCGGGCTCGCACTGGCGCTGATCTTCCGCATCATCCTGCTCAGCCTGCTGGTCTGGCTGATCGGCCTGACCGCGCCGGTGTTTTCGTTTTCGGGTTACGGCTTCTCCTGGCGCGACCTCATCCTGATCGGCGGCGGCCTGTTCCTGATCGCGAAGGCCACGCACGAGATCCATGGCGAGGTCGAAGCCGATGACGGCGAGAGCGGCGGGAAGTCCCCTCGTAACGCTTTCTTCTGGGTCATCGTCCAGATCGTGATCATCGACATCGTGTTCTCGCTGGACTCGATCATCACGGCGATTGGCATGGCGCAGGACCTCGAGATCATGATCGCGGCCGTCGTGATCGCCTGCCTGATCATGTACATTTCGGCCGGGCCGGTGTCGCGATTCGTCGCGGAGCACCCGACCACGAAAATGCTGGCGCTGGCCTTCCTGGTGCTGATCGGGGTCGCGCTGGTTGCGGACGGATTCCAATTCCACATCCCGCGCGGCTACATCTATTTCGCGATTGCGTTCTCGGCGGCGGTCGAGTTCTTCAACGTGCTAGCGAAGCGCAACCGCAGGAACACTCGCAAAGAACCGTCGGTCTAGGCGGTCCAGCCGGGTCGAGTTGACAAGGCGGGCGCGATGTCTTTCGCTGGCCCGCGAGAAGAGGAGGTCAGGTGATGACCAAAGCCGTCCGTGTGCACAAGGTCGGAGGCCCCGAAGCCCTGGTCTATGAGAGCGTCGATGTTCCGGCGCCCGGGCCCGGCGAGGTGCGCATCGTCCAGCATGCCGTCGGCCTGAACTTCATCGACGTCTATTACCGCACCGGCCTCTACAAGGCGCCGGGGCTGCCCTTCATCGCCGGCAACGAGGCCTCGGGCGAGGTCGTCGCGGTTGGGCCAGGCGTGACGAATTTCCATCCGGGCGACCGCGTCGCCTACTACCACAATCTCGGCGCCTATACCGCGGAGCGCAACATTCCCTGGGAGCGGCTGGTCAAGCTGCCGGACCACATCACCCACGAGCAGGGCGCCGTGCTGATGTTGAAGGGGCTGACGGTCTGGTATCTCCTGCACAAGACCTTCAAGGTCGAGCCGCATCATCGCGTGCTGATCCATGCCGCGGCCGGCGGCATCGGCCTGCTCGCCTGCCAATGGGCAAGAGCCATGGGCGCCCACGTCATCGGCACCGTCGGCTCGCGCGAAAAGGCTGCGCTTGCCGAGGCCAATGGCTGCGACCATGTGATCCTCTACAACGAGGAAGACTTCGTCGCGCGCGTCAAACAGATCAGCCGCAACGAGGGTTGCGACGTCGTCTATGACGGCGTCGGCAAGGCGACGTTCCCGGGCTCGCTGTCCTGCCTGAAGCCGCGCGGGATGTTCGTCTCCTTCGGCAATGCCTCGGGCCCGGTGCCGCCGTTCTCGATCGCCGAGCTCAACACCCACGGCTCGCTGTTTGCGACCCGGCCCAAGCTCAACGACTATATCGGTACCCGCAAGGAGTTGCTGGAAGGCGCCGACACGCTGTTCGCCGCCGTCATCAACGGCAAGCTGCACGTGCCGATCAATCATGCCTACGCGCTCAAGGACGCCGCCAAGGCGCATATCGATCTCGAAAGCCGCAAGACCACGGGCGCGTCGATCCTGAAGCCGTAACTCACGGTCATTGCGAGCGAAGCGAAGCAATCCAGAATCTTCCCGTTGAGGCAGTCTGGATTGCTTCGTCGCTGCGCTTCTCGCAATGACGAGCTTACGCCACGCGCCGTGCCGCGCCGGCCCTGGTCAAGATCCCGTCGAGACAATCGATCATCTCGGCGATCTCGGCCCGCGTGACGTTCAGCGCCGGCATGAAGCGCAGCGTGTCGACCTGCGGCGCGTTGAGGAGCACGCCGGCCTCGAACGCCTGCGCGACGATGCCGGGTGCGATCGGCAGCTTGAGGTCGAGCGCGAGCAGGAGGCCGCGGCCACGCACTTCGCCCAGCCCATGCCGCGCCGAGACCTTCTGCAGCTCGCTTTCGAGCAGCAGGCCGGTTTCGGTCGCCGCCTTCAGGAAGTCCGGCTTGCTGACTTCGTCGAGCACCGCGAGCCCCACCGCGCACATGATCGGGTTGCCGTTGAACGTGCCGCCCTGGTCGCCCTGCTCGAAGCAGGCGGCGCGTTCGGTCGCGAGCAGCGCCGCGAGCGGCACGCCGCCGCCGATGCCCTTGCCGAGCGTCATGATGTCGGGCGCGATTCCCGTGTGCTCGTAGTGGAAGAGCTTGCCGGTTCGGCCCATCCCGGTCTGGATCTCATCGAAGATCAGGAGGAGGCCATGCGCATTGGTGAGGGCGCGCAACTCCTGCAAGAACTGATCGGACGCCGGCCACACGCCTGATTCACCCTGGATCGGCTCGAGCATCACGGCGACGGTGTTGTCGTTGATCAGCTTTTCGACCGACGCGATGTCGTTGAGCTTCGCCTTCTTGAAACCGGCGACCTTCGGCTCGAACAGCGGCTCAAACGCCTTCTTGCCCGAGGCCGACATGGTCGCCAGCGTGCGGCCGTGAAAGCCGCCCTCGAAGGTGATGATCTCGAACGCGCCGCCTCTATGGATGCTGCCATATTTGCGCGCGAGCTTGATCGCGCCCTCATTGGCTTCCGCACCCGAGTTGGCGAAGAACACCTGATCGAACGCGCTGTTTGCGACCAGGGCCTGCGCGAGCTTCAGGCTGGGCTCGTTGTAGAAGGCCGGGCTCGGCGTCAGCAGCCGCTTGGCCTGCGCGGCAAGCGCGTCGGCGATCGCGGGCGGGGAGTGGCCGAGGCAGTTGACGGCCCAGCCCTGCACGAAATCGAGATAGCGATTGCGGCTGTCGTCCCAGAGGTAGGAACCGGCGCCGCGGACGAACACGGCCTTGGGCCGAGCGGTAATGTCCATCAACGCGTCATACGGATGGGTGGCGTTGGTCATGTCGAACTCCTCTGGGGGCGGGTTGAAAGGGTGCGCGAAAAGCAAAAAGGCCGCACCTTGCGGGTGCGGCCTTCTCGAAAACTTACGCTGAATTCAGTGCTTCAGCGGCGTCGTCGGACATGGCGCACCCTCTCATCGTCGCGGAAGCGACGGCGGAGCATTTCGGTGCGCTGATGGGTCCGAGCGTTGATCATGGGGCGCGGCAATACATGCGAATGGCGGGGCTTGTCAAGCGGCGCTTTGCAGACCACTCGCCGAGCGTGCATGGGCAGGTGAAAGATGCGCGCCTGGAAACCATTACGTCTCTGGCGCGTTTGTGATCACAGGACGCGAATTGGTTCGAACCGAACGCATGGCGGTTCGGACCAAGAGGGGCGGGACCAACCAGATAGTTAAGCCTTGTCCGACACGCCTTATTCGATCGACCTCGACAGCGTTCGCGGCGCGTTTCCGCCGGGGATCGAGGCGCCGTCGCTGTTGCTGGACTTCGCCGGCTGGTTGGAGGGGCGCCCCTGGGGTAGCGTCGGCTGTTTCTCGCTGCAGGGCCAATTCTCCGATCACGCTCCGATTGTCGACGGCAGTCCGTTGCGCGACAGGTTTTCGCTGTTCATGCGGCTGCCGGATGGCTCGGCTGTTGGCGGCTGGTATGGCGCGGGTCTCGACCGCGACAATCCGCCGATCGTGGGGCTTGGGTCCGAGGGCCATTACGAGCTGCTTGCGCCGAGCCTCGATGGCCTGCTCGCAAGACTGACGTCGCAACAATTCGACAAGGCGTGGCACGATCTGCTGCCGCACGATGAAGTCGAATGTCAGACGGTCGAGCTCGCGCAATGGCTCACCGGACGGCTGAATGGGGAGATGGCCGCGCCCGACGACGATCCCTCGGAGCTGCCCGACTTTCGCGGCTTCATGGAAAAATGGAGCCGGGATCGCGAAGACTATTGGGCCAATCATCGCTTGATGGCCGAACTCGGCTGGCGCCTCGCCGCGCATCTGCCGAAGGGCAAGAAGCCCTGGGACAAGACGAGCTTCGAGATCGCGATCGTCGGCAGGCAATACGAAGCGCGCGTCCTGTCGCGCGGACCGCAGCCGTTCGAGGAGGCCGCCGCGATCGAATCTCTGCTGCGCGATCTGCGCGAGGAGATGCGAAAGGCGCAGCCCGAGCTCGGGCTGTGGTACGCGATGAAATTCGGGCTCTATGCCGACGGCCGCGTCATGCCGAACTTCGAATACGATGTGCGCCCGACCATCGACGGCGAGCCGGCGAAGCTGTCCGAGGCGCAGGCCGATCTCGCCCGCGCGCCGCGGCCGGAGCGCTGGGTGCCGAAATGGCTGGCGGGATCTTGAAGCTCGGAGTGCCGCGACGCTGCCGCCCAGCCGGCGCGCCGAAATCTTTGCACCTTCGATCCCCCTTGACTTAGAGCGCGCTCGAAGGGGTATCTGTACGTGCGTCAGTACGAGAACGGGCACACATGAAGATCGGCGACCTCGCAAAACGAACCGGCCTGTCGACGCACACGCTGCGTTACTATGAGCGCATCGGGCTGCTTCCATACGCCGATCGGGATCGCTCCGGCCAGCGCGACTTTGACGCATCGATCCTCACATGGATCGCATTCCTTGAGCGGCTCAAGACCACGGGAATGCCGATCCGGGACATGTTGCGTTACGCGGCGCTTCGGGATGAAGGCGACGCTACTGGCACAAGCCGGCGGCAGATCCTGGAAGTCCACCGGGAACAGGTGCGCACGCAGATTGCCGAACTTCAGGAATGCCTGCTCGTCCTTGATACCAAGATCGCCGGCTATGCCAGCGATGAACAGAGGACGAAGGAAAATGACGCACGCCTCAACACAAGACGAAAGCCGGTTCGATCGCGGCCAGCGGGCCCTGTCACGCATTGACGGCAGTGCCGGCGAAAAGGTCGTCGCTTCACTCGCCGACATAGCTCCGGATTTCGCACGATACGTGATCGAGTTTCCGTTCGGCGACATTTACTGCCGCCCGGACCTCGGCCTGCGCGATCGAGAGATCGCCACGATCGCCGCGCTGACGGCGCTCGGAAATGCCGCGCCTCAGCTCAAAGTCCATCTCGAGGCGGGTCTGAACGTCGGGCTGTCCCGCGACGAGATCGTGGAGATCATCATGCAGATGGCCGTCTATGCGGGTTTCCCGGCGGCGCTGAACGGGCTGTTCGCAGCCAAGGAAGTGTTCACCGCACGTGACGAACAGCAGGCGTCGGGAGAAGCGAACGGCGGGAGTGATGTTGCTGTGGCTTAGCGACAGCTCGCAACCTCTCCCGCTTGCGGGAGAGGGAGCGGAGAGTTCGTCGCTGGACCGACCGCGACAGCGGAAGATCAGAATCCCGCGACGCTGCCGTGCAGGTCGTATTGGTCGGCGCGCTCGATCTTGGCGGTGACGATCTCGCCAACGCGCAAGGGGCGGCGGCTCGACAGGTAGACGGCGCCGTCGATCTCCGGCGCATCGGCCTTGGAGCGGCCTTTTGAGACGGTCGGGCCGACCTCGTCGATGATGATCTGCTGGCGGGTGCCGACCTTGCGCTTCAGCCTGCGTGCGGAAATCCTCTGCTGACGAGCCATCAGCGCGTTGTAGCGCTCCTGCTTGATCTCTTCCGGCACGGGATTCTCGATCGCATTCGCCGTGGCGCCAGCGACGGGCTCGTATTTGAAGCAGCCGAGCCGATCGATCTCGGCCTCGTCCAGCCAGTCGAGCAGATAGGCAAAGTCCGCATCAGTTTCGCCGGGAAAGCCGACGATGAAGGTCGAGCGCAAAGCGAGGTCAGGACATTGCTCGCGCCAGCGCTTGATGCGCGCCAGCGTCTTGTCCTGCGCCGCCGGGCGCTTCATCGCCTTCAGCACCTCGGGGCTCGCGTGCTGGAACGGGATGTCGAGATAGGGCAGCACCTTGCCCTCGTTCATCAGCGCGATGACCTCGTCGACGTGCGGGTAGGGGTAGACATATTGCAGCCGCACCCAGGCGCCGAGCTCGCCGAGCTCGCGCGCGAGGTCGATGAACTTGGCGCGGACCTGGCGATCCTTCCACGGGCTCTCGGCGTATTTGAGATCGACGCCGTAGGCCGAGGTGTCCTGCGAGATCACCAGCAGCTCCTTGACGCCGGCGCCGACCAGGCGCTCGGCCTCGCGCAGCACGTCGTTGGCCGGACGTGAGACGAGGTCGCCACGCAGTTTTGGAATGATGCAGAAGGTGCAGCGGTTGTTGCAGCCCTCGGAAATCTTCAAATAGGCATAGTGCCGCGGCGTCAGCTTGATGCCTTGCGGCGGCACCAGATCGAGATGCGGATTGTGGGCGGGCGGCAGCGCGCGATGCACGGCGTCCAGCACGCTCTCATATTGCTGCGGGCCGGTGATGGAGAGCACGCCGGGATAGGCCTGCTCGATCTGCTCGGGTTCCGCGCCCATGCAGCCGGTCACGATCACCTTGCCGTTCTCGGCCATGGCCTCGCCGATCGCCGAGAGTGATTCCTGCTTGGCGCTGTCGAGGAAGCCGCAGGTGTTGACGATGACGATGTCGGCCCCGTCATGCTTGCGGGCGAGCTCGTAGCCCTCGGCGCGCAGGCGCGTAATGATGCGCTCGGAATCCACCAAAGCCTTGGGGCACCCGAGCGACACGAAGCTGACCTTGGGCGCAGCCGTCTGATCCATATCCAAATCTGCCTGATTGACAGGGTTGAGCTAGTCCCAATTGCCCATAATTACAACCCTTTGCATGGCCTGCGGGCATGCTATGGATGAATCACTGGTGGTGAGTGAGCAATGAGCGCCGAACAGTCGCCCAAAATCGTGATCGTCGACGAAAGCCCGATCCGGGCTGCGATCCTCGAGGAAGGGTTGCGTGAGGCCGGATTCACGCAGATCGTCCATATCAGCGAGATGCAGAGCCTGCTCGCCCGTATTTATGCGGTCGATCCCGACATCATTCTAATCGATCTGGAAAACCCCAGCCGCGACGTGCTGGAAGCGATGTTCCAGGTCAGCCGCGCCGTGAAGCGGCCGATCGCGATGTTCGTCGACCAGAGCGATTCATCCTCGATCCAGGCCTCGGTCGAGGCGGGGGTCTCCGCCTATATCGTCGACGGCCTGAGGAAGGAGCGCATCAAGCCGATCCTCGACCTCTGCGTGTCGCGCTTCAATGCCTTCGCAAAACTCCAGGAGGAACTGGAGCGTACCAAGTCGCAGCTCGAGGATCGCAAGGTCATCGAGAAGGCCAAGGGCATCCTGATGAAGGTGAAGGGCCTGACCGAGGACGAGGCCTATGTGCTGCTGCGCTCCACCGCGATGCGCGAGAAGAAGAAAATCGGCGAGATCGCCCAGTCAATCATCACCGCGTCGGAGATGCTGAAATGACCGCTCCCCTCCGCATCGGGTTCATTCCGCTGGTCGATGCCGCAGCGCTGATCGTTGCGGTCGACAAGGGATTTGCCGCGGCCGAAGGGCTCGAGGTCGAGCTGGTCCGCGAGGTCTCCTGGTCCAACGTCCGCGACAAGCTCAATATCGGCTTGTTTGACGCCGCGCATCTGCTCGCGCCCGTCGCGATTGCGTCCTCACTCGGTCTCGGCCACGTCAAGGTGCCGATCGCGGCGCCCTTCAATCTCGGCATCAACGGCAATGCGATCACGGTGTCGCCGGCGCTTCATGCCGCGCTGATGGAGGAGATCGACGGCGACCGCTTCGATCCGCTCGCCACGGCAAAAGCGTTGGCGCGTGTGGTTGCCAAGCGGCGCAAGGCGGGGGCCGATCCGTTGACCTTCGGCATGACCTTCCCGTTCTCGACCCACAATTATCAATTGCGGTTCTGGATGGCGGCAGCCGGCGTCGATCCCGACGAGGACGTGCGGCTGGTGGTGCTGCCGCCGCCCTATATGGTCGACAGTCTCGCCAATGGTCATGTCGATGCGTTCTGCGTCGGCGCGCCCTGGAATTCGATCGCGGTCGATCTCGGGATCGGCCACATCCTGCATTTCGTCTCCGACATCCTGGCCCATGCGGCGGAGAAGGTGCTGGCGCTCCGCCAGGTCTGGGCCGACAAGAATCCGGACGTGGTCGCCAGCCTGGTGCGCGCGGCGGTAAAAGCCGCCGACTTCATCGAGCATCCGGAAAACCGGACCGAAGCGGCGCAGATCCTGGCGCAGCCCGAGCGGATCGGCGTCGATGCCGAAGTCATCCAGCGCACCCTCACAGGACGCCTCAAGATTTCGCCGGACGGCACCTTTCGCGAGAGCGGCAGCTACCTTCTGGTGGGACGCGAGGAAGCGGGGCGCCCAGATCCGGTCCAGGCCGCCTGGCTCTACGCGCAGATGGTACGCTGGGGGCAGACGACGCTAACGCCCGACGGGGTCAAGACGGCGATGGCCGTGTTCAGGCCCGATCTCTACGACGGCGCCCTCGGCCGCCGGCCGCCCGCCCAGGCCCCCGCGGCATTCGGCGCATTCGCCGGCCCCGCTTTCGATCCCGCCAATATTCGGGGGCATCTTGAAGCCTTCGAGGTGGGCCGCTGGAAGACGTGATTCGGGTCTGCATCGTTTTTGAGCGCTCGCGATCCGAGTCTAAATTTTAGGCCGACTGCTCGAATTTCATAAGAGTTCCAGAGGCCTGAGTTCCCCGATACGCTCTTAACTACCTGATACTCCCCACATTTTCATTTCGTCGAAGCTGGCACGCAACTTGAATGTTGCAGTGCGGCCAGCCTGTCACAGATGCCCGCTGCGCCAAGTCCCCAGCAACGAAGCTGATCGGACCGTTGGGTGCACAGCCGGCTATCGAGCCAGCCGAGTTCCTCGCGGGTCGTGCACTTTCCGTCGATACCACCCCGGTGGCCGCAGGAGCTTCGTTACTGACCATGAAAATCGACACCGTCTCAGTCGACTTTACCGACGACCAGAAACGCTACCTCGAAGGCTTCACGACCGGTCTGCAGATCAGTCGCGTCGGTCGCGGTCTCGGCGGCGGCGCCGGCAAGGCGAACGCGGAGCCCACCGGTCCCGATGCCGTGCACATCAAGGCGCAGGACAAGGTCATCGCCGTGGGCAAGAAGCTCGCCGACCAGGAGAAGGTCAAGCGCGACGAGCATCCCTTCGATGCCTATCCGCGTCTCCGCCAGCAGGCGCTCGAGAATACGCCGCCGAGCCCGGCGGACAATTTCCGCTGGCGCTATTACGGCATCTTCTACGTCGCGCCGACGCAGGACTCCTACATGTGCCGTCTGCGCATTCCGAACGGCATCATGAAGCACTGGCAGCTGGCCAGCCTTGCCGACCTCGCCGATGAAACGTGCGGGCCCTACAGCCACGTCACGACGCGCGCCAACCTGCAGCTTCGCGAGATCCCGCCGAAGAACGCCGTCAAGCTGATCGAGGGCATTCAGGACCTCGGCCTGTGCTCGCGCGGCTCCGGCGCCGACAACATCCGCAACGTGACGGGAACGCCGACGGCCGGCATCGATCCGCAGGAGCTGATCGACACGCGGCCTTATGCGCGCGAGTGGCACTACCACATCCTGAACGATCGCTCGTTGTATGGCTTGCCGCGCAAGTTCAACGTCGCCTTCGACGGCGCCGGCAAGATCGCCGTGCTCGAAGAGACCAACGACATCGCTTTCACGGCGGTCGAGGTGAAGGACGGTTTCGGCGTCGAGCCCGCAATCTGGTTCCGGCTCGGTCTCGGCGGCATCACCGGCCACAAGGATTTTGCGAAATATTCCGGCATCGTCGTCAAGCCTGAAGACGCTACTGCCGTTGCCGACGCCATCGTGCGCGTCTTCATCGAGCACGGCGATCGCACCAACCGCAACAAGGCGCGGTTGAAATACGTGCTCGACGCGATGGGCCATGAGGATTTCCTCAAGCTGGTCGAAGAGCGGCTGAACACCCCATTCACGCGCGTGCCGGAAGAGGCGTTTGCGCCACGGCCGGCCGCGGACCGCATGGCGCATGTCGGCGTGCACAAGCAGAAGCAGGACGGCCTCAACTGGATCGGCGTGTCGCTGACACTCGGGAAGATCAGCTGCGATCAGATGCGGGGCCTCGCCAAGGTGGCGCGGGACCTCGGCGACGGCGAAATCCGTCTGACCGTCTGGCAGAACCTGCTGATATCAGGGGTGCGCGACGAGAATGTTGAGCTCGCCGTCGCGGCGATCAAGCAGATCGGGCTCGCGGTCGAGGCGTCCCACATTCGCGCCGGCCTGATCGCCTGCACCGGCAATGCCGGTTGCCGCTTTGCCGCCTCCAACACCAAGCGCCACGCCGCCGATATCGGCGACTGGTGCGAGCCGCGCGTCGAGATGGACAAACCGGTCAACATCCACGTCACCGGCTGCCACCATTCCTGCGCCCAGCACTACATCAGCGACATCGGCCTGATCGGGGCGCGCGTGCCCGTCAACGAGGAGGACACGGTGGAGGGCTATCATCTCTTCACCGGCGGCGGCTTCGGTCCTGACGCCGACGTCGGGCAGGAGGTCTACCACGACCTCAAGGCCGAAGACGCACCGAAGACGGTCGAAGGGCTGCTCAAGGCCTATATCGCACATCGCTCGTCTCCCGACGAAACCTTCCTGTCCTTTGCGCGCCGCCATGACGGCGAAACGCTGCGCAAGCTTGCCGATGCACAGGTGTCCGCATGAACCAGATCAGCCCTCCACCCAAACTCGACATCATTCCCACCAGCGCCCCGTTCTCCGACGCGCAACGCTCCTGGCTGAACGGCTTTTTTGCCGGGCTGCTGTCGCCTGAGGCAGCCGCGCCGCTGTCGGCCGAGCAGGGCGCCGCTGTCATGCAAGCCGGTGACGGCGACGACGGTGAAGCGCCATGGCACGACCAGACCATGCCGATCGCCGATCGGATGAAGCTCGCCGAAGGGCGCCCCGTGCGGCGCAAGATGATGGCGGCGATGGCGCAGCAGGATTGCGGGCAGTGCGGCTACAATTGCCACGACTATTCGGAGGCGATCGCGAGCCGCAGTGAAGCGCGGCTCAACCTTTGTGTCCCCGGCGGCAAGGAAACCGCGCGGATGCTGAAGTCGCTGCACGAAGAGCTGGACAAGGCGCCGGCGGCAAAGCCGGCTGACAAGCAAGACACGGTCGCGGCCCCCGCCGTGACCGTGACTATCGCCGAGCCCGGCCGCTCGCGCGACAACCCTGTTGCGGCGACCTTCCTGTCGCGCCGTCTTCTCAACAAGGGAAAGTCGGAGAAGGAAACCTATCACGTCGAGTTCGATCTGTCCGAGAGTAAGCTCGACTATGTCGTCGGTGACAGTTTTGGCGTGTTCGCGCGCAACGAGCTCGGTCTCGTCGACCAGGTCATCGCCTTGCTTGGCGCGTCCCACACCACCAAGGTCAACGGCAAGACGCTGCGCGAGGTGCTGATCGACGACGTCTCGCTGTCGCCGGCGCCCGACACGTTGTTCGAGCTGCTCTCGTTCATCACCGGCGGCGCGCAGCGCGAGAGGGCGCGGGCACTGGCGCAGGGCGAAGATCCCGATGGCGATGCCGCCACGCTCGACGTCATGGCGGCGCTGCAGAAGTTTTCAGGCACGCGGCCGCATCCCGAAGCCTTCGTGGAGGCGCTCGAGCCGCTGCAGCCGCGGCTCTATTCGATCTCGTCCTCGCACAATGCGACGCCTGGAAAGTTGTCGCTGACAGTGGATTCCGTGCGCTACGTGATCGGCAAGCGTAAGCGCATCGGCGTCGCCTCGACCTTCCTTGGCGAGCGCATCGCGGAGGGCGAGAAGCTCAAGGTCTATGTGCAGAAGGCGCACAATTTCGGCCTGCCGCAGGATCCGAAGACGCCGATCATCATGATCGGCCCCGGCACCGGCATTGCGCCGTTCCGCGCCTTTCTGTTCGACCGCAAGGCGACGGGTGCGCCCGGCAAGAACTGGCTGTTCTTCGGCCATCAGCGCAGCGATTGCGACTTCTTCTACCAAGAGGAGCTCAACGCGATGAAGACCTCGGGCCTGCTCACGCGCATGTCGCTGGCCTGGTCGCGCGACGGCGAGAAGAAGTTCTATGTGCAGGACCGCATGCGCGAGGTCGGCCGCGAGCTGTGGACGTGGCTCGCCGAGGGGGCGCATCTCTACATCTGCGGCGATGCCAAGCGCATGGCCAAGGACGTCGAGCGCGCATTGGTCGATATCGTCGCCCAGTTCGGGGCGCGCTCGACCGACGAAGCCGTCAGTTTTGTCGCCGAGCTCAAGAAGACCGGCCGCTTCCAGGCTGACGTCTACTAGCTGTCGTCCTAGGGGTCATCCGAGCCGGTTCCAACTGGCTCGGATTTGAACGAATAAGATTCTCGGAACCCGCGGGCGGAGAGAATTTGCTCCTGCGGCGCGGGGTTTTGAGAGAACCCGCATCGCTATTTTGGCGGGACTCTTGCCCGCCACCCCGGTTGATCCCTCATAATCCGCAAATGGGGCGTTGGAGATCGACCATGCGCGAACTATCGGCGGAAGCCAGGCTGCACTTCTACGCGCGCTCGCTCTCGCGGCGGACCGCTGCGAGCGTGCATCATGCCGCGATGTACAGCGCCTTCGCGGTCATCGCCGCCATTGTGTTCGGCACGTTGTCGGTGCACCCGTTCTGATCACGCCCCGCGCTTGAACGGCGCGACCTCGATCCCTGCGTCCTTCAAAGCCTGCCGCAGGCCGCGCGCGATGTCGACGGCGCCCGGCGTATCGCCATGGATGCAGACCGTGTCGGTGCGCATCTTGATGACCTTGCCCATGACCGAGACCACCGCGCCGTCCTGCACCATGCGCACCACGCGGTCGGCGATGGCCTTGGCGTCATGCAGCACCGCACCCGGCTTCTTGCGCGAGACGAGATTGCCGTCATCCTCATAGGCGCGGTCGGCGAACACCTCATGCACCATCGGCAGATTGGCGGCTTCGCCGGCCTTCACCAGCTTCGAATTGGCGAGCACGACGAAGATCAGGCTGGGGTCGACCGCCTTGATGCCGGCGGCGATCGCCTTCGCCGTCATGTCGTCCTCGCAGGCGACGTTGGAGAGGGCGCCATGCGCCTTCACATGCGTGACCTTGTGGCCCGCCGCGGTCGCGATCGCCTGCAGGGCACCGATCTGGTAGGCGACGAGGTTCTCGATCTCGGAGGCTTTCAGGCCTGCGATCGGATGGCGACCGAAGCCGTGCAGGTCGCGATAGCCAGGATGCGCGCCGACCGAGACGCCGCGCGCTTTCGCCAGCTCGACCGTCCGGCGCATGATATCCGGGTCGCCGGCATGGAAGCCGCAGGCGACGTTGACCGAGCTCGCCAGCTCGATCATGGCGGCGTCGTTGCCCATCTCCCACGCGCCAAAACCTTCGCCGAGATCGCAATTGAGATCGATCGTCTTCATGGGGTGCTCTCCGTCTCTGGTCGTCTTGTCGTTTACGGCTCGGCTGCAACCTGCCAGGTCCCGGCATCGACGGCACTGACAGCATAGCCCGCGACATTGGCATCGCTGAGCGCTTCGATGTTGAGCGCGACGGTGTCGGCGGAGCGCAGGCGATCGGGCAGGTTACGGATCAGCTGCGCAAATTTCCTTGCCTCATCCTGCGCCTCGGCCATGCTGACCGCCTTGAAGCGGAACGCCGTTCCTGCCGAGGTCTGCGCGAGACGGCCGACATCGGCCGTGATCACGGTCGCGATCTTCGGATAGCCGCCGGAGGTGCCGCGGTCCATCATCAGCGCGATCGGCGCGCCGTTGCCGGGCACCTGGATGCTGCCGTTGACCGTGCCGTCGGAGACGATGTTGTGGCCGTGCAGATGCTTGATCGCAGGGCCCTCGAGCCGGTAGCCCATGCGGTCGGAGGTCGCCGAGATCTTCCACTCGCTGTCGAGGAACAGGGCCTTGTTGGCGTCGTCGAACTCGTCGTCCTGCGGTCCGAGCAGGACGCGGATCGGGCCGCTCGACGGCTTCGGCAATTCGATGCGCAGTTCTGGTGCACCGCTTGCGGCATCGACGGTGAATTCGTCGCCGGCCTGCAGCGGGCGCGGGTAGGGACTGCCGAGACCGGCACGGGCGTTGACCGCGAGACTGCCGAATACCGGCTCGCCCTTGATCCCGCCTTCGATCGCCAGATAAGTGAACGCGCCGCTGCGAGCAAAGCCCAGCGTCAGCGTCTCGCCGTCCTTCAGCGTCACCGATGTGTCCATGGCGACCGGACTTCCCGCGACGTCCGCATTGCGTGGCGCGCCTGAAACCGCGACGCGCACGGCACCGTCGCGCGCGGTGAACGCGGCGCCGAACGGGCCGACCTCGGCAGCGGCTGCGAACGGCTCGTTGCCGACAAGCGTGTTCGCTGCGGCAAGCGACAGGCGGTCCATCGCGCCGCTGACCGTCAGGCCATAGCGCTGCGCTCCATGGCGTCCGCCGTCCTGGACCGAGCTTGCAGGCCCGATGCTGGCGATCACGAGCCGGCTCATGCGACCACCTGCTCGGCAATGATCTCGCCGGCTTCGGCGGCGCGGTCCTGTTCCTCGAACGTCTTATGGTCGATGGCGAAAAACGTCACGCGATCGCCGGGTTCGGTGAGGAAGGTCGGATTGCGGTGGAGTTGATAGGTCCGCACTGGCGTGCGGCCGAGCAGGTGCCAGCCGCTCGGTGCTGCCAGGCACTGGATTCCGGCCTGGATGCCGCCGATCGAGATCGTGCCGGCAGGCGTCAGCAGCCTCGGATTCTGCCGCCGCGACATCTGCAGGGATTTGTCGAGCCCGCTGAGATAGGACCAGCCCGGCGTGAAGCCGATCATGGCGACCTTGTAGTCGCCGGCGACGTGGCGCGCGACGATGTCGTCGGGCGTGGTGTTCAGCGCCTTCGCGACGTCCTCGAGGTCGATGCCGTGCTCGCCGCCATAGGCGACGGGAATGCGCCAGCGGCGCGCCTTAGTGGCTGGCGGCAGCGGCTGGCTGGCGAGCGCGAGCAGCTTTTCGCCAAGGGCGTCGAAGCCGATCTTGCCGGGATCGTAATGCACCAGCAGCGAGCGATAAGTCGGCACGGACTCGGTGATGGCATCGATCGGGCTTGCTGCGAGCGCCTTGTCGAGCGCCAGCACGCGCTGGTTGGCGTCGTCGTCGATGGTACGGCTGAACTCGACCGTGACGGCGCTGTCGCCACTGGGCAGAAGGCGGGGCGGGGGAAGCGTCGCGGACATGGGCTGTCGAAATCGGGCTTCTGGAGATATGCGGGCTCGGCCTTGAGCTCCGCTTATTCCTGCTTCGCGTAAATGCGCCCGCAAGTCCAATAAATTAATGCAGGGGGAGGCGATAAAGCCTTGTTATCGCGACGCATAACTGCGCTGCGGCCCTGCATGATTGGTAGCTTGTTGGCCCTTGACGCAAGGCTCGCACCCCGCAAGATGCGCGCGTTCTTTCCCGCCCATCCGGAGCTCGTCTGTTTCCATGTCGCTGTCCCCCGAAGCCCGCAAGACCCTCGCCGGCATCACCACTGCCACCATCACCACGGTCCTGCTGAAGAAGGGCCTGCGCAACATCTGGATGCGCGGCGCGCGTCCGCTGCGCCCGGGTCTGCCGCGCCTGGTGGGACCGGCCTTCACGCTGCGCTTCGTGCCGGCGCGCGAGGATCTGGCGACGCCGGAATCCTGGTCGTCGCCGATCTCGACCCGCACCGCGATCGAGGCGATGCCGGAGGGCTGCATCGCCGTGGTCGACGCCATGGGCATCACCGACGCCGGCATCTTCGGCGACATCCTGTGCGCGCGCATGATGAAGCGCGGCGTCACCGCACTCGTCACCGACGGTGTCGTGCGCGACGTCGAGGGCGTGCTCGGCACCAACCTGCCGGTCTGGTGCGACGGCTATGCCGCGCCGCCGTCGGTTGCCGGTCTGACCTTCGTCGGCTGGGGCGAGCCGATCGGCTGCGGCGGCGTTGCGGTGTTCCCGAACGACATCGTGGTCGCCGACCAGGACGGCTGCGTGCTGATCCCGCAGGCGATGCTCGAACACGTGCTCAATGAGGGCGTTGAGCAGGAGCGGATGGAAGCCTGGATCGTCAACGAGGTGAACAACGGCGCGGTGCTCCCGGGCCTCTATCCCATGAACGCCGAGACCAAGGCGCGCTACGCCGCAAGCAAGAAGTAATCGGGAAGGAAACGAGGTAAATCCAATGGAGATCACTGTAGCAGGCACGCGGCCGACACGCCGTGCGCCCGGGGAACACTTCACCGGCACCGTGTGGCAGGACCCCGTCATCATGGCGCCCGCGCCGGCGCGGCTGAACTGCTCGCGCGTCTCGTTCGAGCCGGGCGCGCGCACCAACTGGCATCACCATCCGCTCGGGCAGACGCTCTATGTGATTTCGGGGGTTGGCCGGGTCCAGTCCAAGGGCGGCCCTGTCAGGGAGATCCGCCCCGGCGACACCGTCTGGATTCCGCCGGGCGAGCTGCACTGGCACGGCGGGTCGCCAACCAACGGCATGACCCACATCGCGATGCAGGAAGCGCTCGACGGCGTGTTCTCGACCTGGTTGGAGCCGGTGACCGACGCGGAGTACGGCGCGGCGGTCGGCTAATTTGCGTGACCCGGCTTTGCGCAGCGACGCTTTGCGTCGCTGTTCGTCCGGGACACAGCACCCTACATCCGCTCCGCCGTCCAGGTGCCCGTGCACATGCTGCCGCGCCAGGTGCCGGAGCCCGAAGTGCCGCTGAGCCGGCCGAAGCCGACGGCGCGTTTGATTCCGGTGCTCAAGGTGACGTTGATGCTGCCCGCGTCCGCGACGCGGCCTGACGCCGTCACCATGGCGCTGCTCGAGGCGATCTGACCGTTGTTGATGCCGATCGCGACGGTCGAGCCGTTACCGCAGGTCTCGCTCGACGACGAGATACGGACATTCCATGCGCCGTCAAAAGTGCTGGCGCTGGCCTGCGCGGCCGGCAACGCGATGACAATGATGGTGGCGAAGAGAGCCTTGCGAAATCCGTTCATGACACGCCCCTGGGGTTGATCATGCGGGCATCGTGTCACGGCGTCGGAACCGGCGATGTGAGGGCTGTCACGCGCGCGACGGGCTCTGTGATGTCGCGCACGTCGCAATCGATTTGGCGGCAAAAGCAAAAGGGCCCGCATTGCGGGCCCTTTGTCTCGGTCAGAGTGTCGCCCCGAAGTCAGTTCACCCGCGTCCAGGTCTGGCCGCCGCAGAACATGCCGCCGAAGGCGCAGCCCTGCACGCGCAGGCGATCGGTGCCCTTCAGCGCGATGGTTGAATCGTAGGTCGAGCCGGAGTTCGGATCGAGGATGCGACCGGACCATTTTGGGTCCTTGTTCTGGTCCTTGCCGGGCTTCATGTTGATCAGGACCTGCTCGCCATTCTGGTTCGATTTCGAATCGACCGAGTAGCCGCAGAGATTGCTGCCGCATTGCTCGATCCGGACCTTGCCTTCCTTCTCCTCGGTGAGCCAGACGCCGAGCGGCGAATTGAGGTCGCGCGTGGGCGCGGTTGCGGGAGCCGGCGGCGCGACGGCAGCCGACTGAACGGGAGCAGGCGCCGGGACGGGAGCCGGAGACGGCGCCGGAGGCGCGGCTGCGACGGTCGGGGCGGGCGGCGGCGGTGGTGCGGGCGGTACTGCGGCTGCCGTCGGGGCAGCACTCGGGGCCGGCTGAGGCGGCGGCACAAGCGCGTCTTCGGCCGGAGCGTTGTTGGCCGTGGTGGGCGGAGGCGCCGGCGGGGCAGGAGGCGCGACGGCCACGGGGGCTTGGACGGGAGCTTGGGCAGGGGCCTGCTCCGCCGCCGGAGGCGCCGAGACAGGTGCGGGGGCCGCATTGGCCGGCGGCTGCGGGTCAGCTTTGGCTTGTTGCGGTGCCTGCGGGTCCGCTTTGGGAGCCCCCTTGGCATCGTTCTTGGTCTTCTTCGCCTTGCCCTGGCCGGTGTTGTCGTAGACGCCGGGGATTTGCACCGTACCGCGGTCGGGATCGATGCGGATGGTCCGCCCGCCATAGTCGAAGGTGTACTGCGCCTGCGCAGCGGTGCTCGCCAAAAGGAATGCGGCCGTGGCCAACAGCTTCCTCATTTCGCATCTCCTGAAACAGGTGGTCCCCGCACCGACGCTTACGCCCCGGTTCGATCGCAAAAAGTGATCTAGATCACTGTCACCGTATGAGTCGTGCTCCGGCGGTTGCGGGTTCAATAACACCGGAGCCGGTCCAAAGTTTGGCCGGGACAAGCGACAGGAGGACGCGGTCCTAGTCGAACCAGGCGGCGTAGATCTTCTTGTAGCTGCCGTCCTGCATGGAAATGTGCAGCCATTGGTCGACGAACGCCTTCAGCGCCACGTCGCGCTGGAGCCAATAGGCCTTCTCGGAGAAGTCGAACGGCTTGTCGGGATGCACTGCGCAGAGCACGCCTTGATGCTGCTTCTGCTGGTAGCGCGTCTCGGAGGCATCCGTCATCATCAGGTCTGCATTGCCCTTGGCGATCTCGTCGAAGATCACGGTATTGTCCGGGAAGACGGTGATCTCGGCGTCCTTGATGTTGGCACGTGCGAAGCGCTCGTTGGTGCCGCCGGGATTGACGATCACGCGGGTGCCCTTCTTGTCGATGTCGGTGATGCTCTGGTATTTGCCGACGTCGGCACAGCGCGCGATTGGCGTCTTGCCCTCGCGCATGATCGGCGTGGAGAAGAAGCCCTTCTTCTGCCGGTCCAGCGTGACCGAGACGCCGCCCATCGCGATGTCGAACTGATCGGCCTCGAAATCCTTCATCAGCTTCGGCCAGGCCGTCGGTACGAATTCGACCTTGACGCCGAGCGCCTTGCCGAGCGCCTCCGCCATGTCGACATCGAAGCCGTTGAACTGCTGCGTCGTCTTGTCGAGATAGGTGAAGGGCTTGTAGTCGCCGGTCATGCCGACGCGCAAAGTGCCGCGCTTGACGATCTCGTCGAGGCGGGACGGCGCCGCCTGCTGTGCCTGCGCCGAAAGGTTTGCCAGCAGGACCACGGCCAAGGTCGCCAGAATTCGACTGGTCATTCGAACGATCATCTCTTTTCCACCCATGCCCAAGCTGTCATTGTGCAGCTCTCGAGGGTTGGATTTAGATCAGATGCCCGTGGCTGGCGAGGCGGAAGTGAAGGGAATTTTGAAGTGACGATCTCGATGTATGACGCCTCGGTCGGCGTCTTCGTGCCTTACTTGCGCAACCTGTCCGCACTGCTCGACAAGGGCGTTGCCTATGCCGAAGCCCGGAAGTTCAATCCGGCCGTCCTGCTCGGCATGCGCATCGCGCCCGACATGTACGATCTGGCGCAACAGATCGGCGAGGCCTGCCGCCATGCCACGGTCGCCGCGGCCTTGCTGGCCGACCGCGAGCCGGTGACGCTGCCGGTGCTGGAGCACGACATGGCCGGACTGCAGGCCCGCATCGCGACGTCGATCGAGTTCATCGAAAGCCTGCCGCGCGCGGAGATCAATGCTGCGGCGGACCGGAATGTCTTCTTCAGGCTGAAGAACGGGACCGAGTTGCCCTTCACCGGGCGGACGCTGCTGCTGAGTTTCAGCGTCCCGCAGTTCTTCTTTCACGTCACGACAGCCTACGACCTGTTGCGGCACGCAGGCGTCGAACTCGTGAAGAAGGATTATCTCGGACGGCGATAAGCCGAACCGGCAGCCACTTCGCGCGAAAACGCGCTAGGCTTCGCCCTTGCGCTCGTAATCGGCGAGCGAGCTGCGGCCGGCGATCTCGCTGCGCAGCTCTTCGAAGCGCCGATGGGCCTCGTCCTCGTGCGCGTCGACGAAATGCACCGCGGCCTCGCCGGTCATCGGGCCGCTGACCACGGGCACCGACTGCTCGCCGATGGTCTCGTGGACGTAGAACTGGCCGTCGTCGCCGCGATGGACCGTCCATTTCAGACGGATCGCCACCATCGGCCCGGGGCCGACCTTGCTGTAGCCGTCGGCGTCGGTGTGCTCCGGCACCAGCGGCTGCTCCTCGACCACCGGATGCTCGTCGACCACAGGGTGCTCGTCGGTGACCCCATGCTCACCGGCAACCACCATTTCGGTCACGGTGACCGTCTCGGTCTCGCGCACGGTCTCGGTCTCGCGCACGACGAGGACGGGTTCAGGGTGCTCCAGGATGCTGGCGATGGTCGCCAACGCATGGTCGGTCGGGTCGATCTCTGACAAGGGTCCATCCTCCAGCTCGACGCGGCCGGCAAGTCTGTCCCACTGCCGCCGCGCCGGACCTATTACGCGGGTTTGATTAAGGCTGAGTGAGGGCTCGATCTGCACCAAAATGGGACTCATTCTGGCGTTCCGAAGGCGGGGGTCGGCCGCCCGCCCTGGAGATAGCTCAGCCCAGGACATCCTGATTGATGATGTTCTGCCGGATGGGATCGCCGTCCAGCACACTCAGGATGTTGCGCGCGGTCTGCTCGCTCATCCGGCTCACCGCCTCGACCGTGACGCCTGCGACATGCGGGGCCATGATGACGTTGGGCAGCGCGAACAGCGCGTTGCTGACCGGCGGCGGCTCGATCTCGAACACGTCGATGCCGGCACCGGCGAGCTTGCCCGAGACCAGCGCGTCGTACAGCGCCGTCTCCTTCACGATGCCGCCGCGTGCGGTGTTGATGAGATAGGATTTCGGCTTCATCCGGCCGATCCTGTCAGCATCGAACAGACCGACGGTCTCCGGCGTCTTCGGGCAGTGGATGGTGACGAAATCGGCGTGCGCCAGTGCGGCATCAAGATCGGCGACCGGCTCGCAGCCTGCCGCCTTGATCTCTGCGGCTGCCTTGTAGGGATCATAGACCTGCACATTCATGTCCATCGCCAGGCAGCGCTTGGCGGTGCGGGTGCCGATGCGGCCGAAGCCGATGATGAGAACGGTCTTGCCGTAGAGATCGAACGGCAGCATGCCGAGACGGTCGGCCCATTTGCCGTCCTTGACGCAGGAATGCATCTCCTGCGCGCGTTTTGCCAGTGTTAGCATCATGAACAGTGCCTGCTCGGCGACCGAGGGCGAGTTCGCGCTGCCCGCGACCATCAGCGGCACCTTGCGGCGGGAGAGGGCGGGGACGTCGACGGCGTCGTAGCCGACTCCGATGCGCGTCACCACCTTCATGTCCTTTGAGGCTTCGAGCTCGGTCTCGCCGAAAGCGGTGGCGCCGAGCGCCACGCCATGGACCGGCGCGTGGCTCTTCAGCAGGGCTTCGAAGTCCTTGGCGGAGATCAGGTTCGGAAACTCGATGAGCTCGATGTCATCTCGCTGGGTGAGGAGGGCGCGTGCCCCTTGCGACAAAGTTTGCGTGACAAAGATTTTCTTCTTGTTGGTCGACATCGTCCCTACCTGCGCGAGCTTCTTGGCCGGCCGTCACAAGACGGCGCCGGTCGCCTCGTTTAGCAGGTGCATATTGTTGAGGTCCATCGCCAAACGCATGGGGCCGCCGTCTTTGGCGCCCGCATTGGGATCGACACGGCCGCAGATCGGCGTGCCCTCCAGGCCGAAATAGACCAGCGTCTCCATTCCCATCGGCTCGGTGACATCAAGCACGGTGTCGAAAGTCTCGACACCCGGCTCCAGATGCGCATGCGATTCCGTGAGATGTTCGGGACGGATGCCGAGCAACAGGTTTTCAGTTCGGGGCAGCGCGCTGTAACGGGCGGCACGGGCCGGCGGCAACGGGAATGAGATGCGGTCCGTCAGGCGGACGTTGAGCTTGCCGCTGACCTCCTCGAGCCGGCACGGAATGAAGTTCATCGCCGGCGAGCCGATGAAGCCCGCGACGAAGCGCGTCGCCGGCTTGTGGTAGAGCTCGTTCGGGGTGCCGATCTGCTCGATCCGCCCCTTGTTCATCACCACCACGCGGTCCGCCAGCGTCATCGCCTCGACCTGATCGTGGGTGACGTAGACCGTCGTGGTGCGAACCTTCTGGTGCACCTTCTTGATCTCGATCCGCATCTGCACGCGCAGCTTGGCGTCGAGATTGGACAGCGGCTCGTCGAACAGGAAGACTTTTGGGTTGCGGACGATGGCCCGCCCCATGGCGACGCGCTGGCGCTGGCCGCCGGAGAGCTGCTTCGGCTTGCGGTCGATCAGGTCGGTGATGTCGAGCAGGCGGGCGGCCTCGGTCACCCGCGCCTTGATCTCGGCCTTGGGATAATGCTTGAGCCGCAGCCCGAACGACATGTTCTCCGCGACCGTCATGTGCGGGTAAAGCGCGTAGTTCTGGAACACCATCGCGATGTCGCGGTCCTTTGGCGGCACGTCGTTGACGACGTCCCCGCCGATCATGATGTCGCCGTCGGTGATATCCTCGAGTCCCGCGATCATCCGCAACGTCGTCGACTTGCCACAGCCGGAGGGGCCGACGAGCACGATGAACTCATGGTCGGAGATGTCGAGATCGATGCCGCGCACCGCCTCGACCTCATCGTAACGCTTGACCACCTTCCGCAACGCAACTTCAGCCATAAGACATCAACCCTTTGTCGCGCCGGCGGTCAGGCCGGCAATGTAATAGTCCATCAGGAAGGCGTAGATGATCAGCGGCGGGGCCGCGCCCAGTAGCGCGCCGGTCATGATCTGACCCCAGTTGAAGACGTCGCCCTTGATCAGCGTGGTGGTGATGCCGACCGGCAGCACGAGCTGGTCGATGGATGTCGTGAACACCAGGGGATAGAGGAACTGCGCCCAGGACACGGTGAAGGCGAAGATGGTCGCTGCAATCAGGCCGGGCAGCGCGACGGGAATGAAAATCCGCGTCAGGGTCTGGAGCCAGGAGGCGCCGTCGATGAGCGCCGCCTCGTCCAGCTCCTTCGGGATCGAGGCGAAATAACCGATCATGATCCAGGTGCAGAACGGCACCGTCAGCGTCGGATAGATGAACAGCAGCACGTACCATCGGTTGAGGAGCGTGATGCCGGTGATGTCCTGGACCGCTGCGAGCATCTTGAACAGTGGAATGAACAACAGGCTGTCCGGGACCAGGTAGGTCAGAAAAACACCAGTCGCGAGCGTCGTCGAGCCCCAGAACTTCATCCTTGCCAGCGCGAACGCCGCAGGAATGCTGATCAGCATGGTGACGCACACAACGACGATGGATACGACCGCCGAATTCCAGAAGAAGCGCAAAAACTGGTTCGACGTCAACAGCTCGACGTAGTTCGCCAAGGTGGGATGGAACACCCACCAGGGATTGGTGGCCGCCGAAATCTCCGCGCTGCTCTTGAGGGAGGTGATCAGCATGTAGATCGGCGGGACGAGCGAAAAAATCGCGAACAGCACCAGGAAGAAGTAGGACCAGCGCAGCGCCCATGTCCGATCCCGGCTCATGCTTCGGTACTTGACCTTGCGCGTGGGACCGCCCTTGTCGATTGCAAGCGTGCTCATCAGGCTGCGTTCCCACGTTTGTTGACATCGCGCAGGATGAAGATCGCCGCGACTGCGAGGATCGGTACCATGAACAGCGAGACGCATGCGCCGAGCGGAATGTCGCTGCTCTGGATTCCGACCTGGAAGGCCCAGGTGGCGAACAGATGCGTCGAATCCAACGGGCCGCCCGAGGTCAGGATGCGCACGATGTCGAAATTGGCGAAGGTGACGATCAACGAGAACAGCGTCGTAATGGCGATGATGTTGCGCATCATCGGCAGGGTGATGTGCCAGATCTTCTGCCACCAATTAGCGCCGTCAATCGCGGCCGCCTCGTAGAGCTGGTCCGGTACCGATTTGAGCGCAGCCAGATACATGATCATGAAGAAGGGTGCGCCGTACCAGATGTTGACGAGAATGACGGAGAAACGGGCCCAGAAGGTGTCGCCAAGCCAGGGGATCGGGCCGACACCGAAGAACGAGAGCGTGTAGTTGAAGGCGCTGTAGGAGGGATCGAACAGCCACAGCCAGGCCAGGGTGCTCATCGCCGGCGGGATGACCCAGGGGACCAGCAGCATGCCGCGCCACTTGCGCTGGCCCTTGGCCGGCAGGTTGTGGACGAAATGGGCGACAATGAAGCCCATCAACGCTTTGAAGAACACCGCGGTGAGAGCGAAGATGCAAGATTGCCTCACCACCATCCAGAACGTGTCGCGTTTGAACAGGAAGGTGAAGTTGCTCAGGCCGACGAACTTCTGCATCGACTTGTTCAGCGTGGCGAGATGCATCGAGTAGAAGGCAGGATAGAGCACGAACAGCGCGATCAGGAGAATCAGCGGCAGCGTCAGGAAGAACGCCATCGTCGACTTCCGCCTGAGTGCATTTTGGAGGCTCGCCCTTTTGCGCGGGCTCGCGGCACGGACGGAGCGAGCTTGCTCAACGACGACATCGGCCATGGTCAGACTTTCTTGCGGTACGTTCAACAGGGAAGCCGCCCGCATCGGTCGGCATCCCTCGGAAGGCGATGGAAAGGGGTGGAACCTTCGGCGGCTCACGCGGCAATGCGTGAACCGCCATGGCACATACCCGGCATCAGCTCCGCATGAAGCCTTCGCACTCGCCCTCGGCCCAGGCGAGCGCCTGCTCTATGGTCTCGCCCCGTGCGTAACGCAGCACCAATTTGGTCAGCGTCGCCTGGGAGTAGATCTGCTGTGCGATCTTCGGCGGCGCCGGTGAGGCCGCGATCGACATCGTCTGGCGGCCATGTGGGTCGGGATAGCTATAGAGCGTACCCTTCGGCGGCCCTTCCTCGGCCCACGTCTTCAGCTTCGTCATGTTCGCGAAAGCCGGGAGATCGTAGCCTCCGCTCGCCGCGACGAACTTTTCGATCGACGACGGTTGCGACAGATGGGTCAGCAGGCTCTTGGCGGCTTCCTTGTTCTTGCCGAAGGCCCAGACGCCCCAGAAATAGGGCAGGAAGGGTGCGAAACGGCCCTTCGGACCGGCGGGCATGCCGTGCGTCCAGCATTGCTCGGCGACTTGTGGTGCGTCGCGTTTGGCAACGGCCCACGAGCTCGGCGGATTCAGGATCAGCGCACCGCGGCCCGAGATCAGCCACTTGTTATTGGACGCGTCATCCCAGGAGGCCGCATCCGCCGGAAGCACCGCGATCAATTTCTTGTAGAATTCGAGAGCCTGACGCACGGCGTCCGTCTTCACGGTAATGTCGCCCTTGGCGTTGACGAGCTCGGCGCCGAACGACTGGAAGATCGCGCCGGCGGTATCGACGCTGTCGGTGGTCTCGCCGAGGCCGATCCCGAACGGGACGCCGGCCTTGTTGCAGGCTTCGGCGGCCTTGAGAAAGACGTCCATCGTCCAGTTCTCGTCCTTGGGCACGCCACCGGCCGGATACATCTCCTGGACGTCGATGCCGGCATGCTTCTTCATCAGATCGATGCGCGAGCAGGGGCCCTTGATCTGGCTGCCCACGGTGGCAGGGACGGCAAGCCATTTGCCGCCGGCCTGGCCGAGATATTTGGTCGTGCCGTTCACCTCGCCATTCTGCTTGATGATCGGCTCCATGATGTCGCTGACCGACTCGAGCTGGTCCGCATAGGCGTGCGGCCACCACGTCGGCATCTGGAGAATGTCGTGACCGGATTTTGCCTGCGCCTCGGCGGCGACGGTCAGTTCGAGCTTCTTGTTGTTGCTGGTGATGTAGTCGATGGAGACCTCGACCTTCTCCTTTGCAGCCCATTCATTGACGAGCGCAGTGGAGGCAGCGTTGGCGCCGGGGACCCAATGGTCCCAGAAGCCGATCGAGAGCTTGCCGGCGGCGTAAGCGCCCCGGACATAGGGCGCCGTGATCAGCGCCGCGGAGGACATTGCAGTGGCAGCCACAAATTGACGTCGCGTCAGTGTCTTGCGTGACATCTCGTTTCCTCGCTTGGGTGTTTTATTGTTCTGGCGTTTCCTCTGAACTCTTCCGAGTTCTACTTTTGATTTTCTTTTCTAAAGTTTCTTGTTCGACGTTTCTTATTGATGCCGTCGGCTTCGATGGCAAATTGGTAGCGCGATCAGATCATGATTGATTGCGTCTGTCGAGAAAACCGAACGGCTTGCGCCTAGAACTAACGTTGTGTGCTGGAACGCGGCAGTGCGCTCGACGTCATGCGCGGGCCATGAACCACGATCAGTCATTTTGCGACGCACACTTGGTGCGGGCGCGCCGGGCCGAGTGTGCGCAATTACGCCGCAGTTTCCAAGGAGCCTGCATAAGCGCCTCGCGGCAAACACTTTTCGGGCGTGGATAGCAATTGTCGGTGGCTAGACCTCGAAGCGGTGAAAACGATAGAGTTGCAACTGGCGGGTGGTTCTCACCCCCAACAGCCTAATCAGATCGAGATGGAGACCAGAATGATCAACCCGGCGCCGCCCGCGCGGCTTTACCTGCGACGATGGTTCGCGCTGGGGTCCGTTTTCGTATTGCTGCTCGGCGCAGCCGCGGTGGCGAACGCTCAAGGCCTGGTCAAAGGCGTTCAGGAAGGAGCGGCGGCCGGGAACAAGGCGGCAGGTCCGGTCGGCGGCGTGCTCGGCGGCGCGATCGGCGGCGTGGTCGGTGTCTTCACCGGCGTGCTCGGCGTTGGCAATAATGGCAATCAGGCGCCTGCCGCCAAAGATCCGAGCAAGGACTCGAGTAAGGACGCCGCCAAGGACGCCAAGCAGGGCGCCGGCAAGGACAAGGATGCCAAGAGCGCCAAGTCGGGCAAGGGCGCCAAGGCCAGCAAGGAGGCGAAGAACGCGCCGCAGGACAAGGATGTCACGGTCCTGACCCAGACCGGCGCACCGCAATTGACCGCCGACCAGATCGTCACCAACAGCGACTCCTATATCGAGCGGATCAAGACCGAACTGAATCTTACGCCCGACCAGGAGAAGCACTGGTACGGCTTCTCGAGCGCCATGCACTACCTCGGGCATAACGGTGCCGAGCGGCTCAACCTGCGGGTTGCGCGCGCCAAGCGGGATCCGCCCGACGACATCGTCGAGCAGATGCGCAACGAGGCCCAATTCCTGATCGACCGCGCTGCTGACCAGCGCAATGTCGCCGACGCCGCCGAGCCCCTCTATTCGAGCCTCGACGACAAGCAGAAGCAGGTGTTCGTACAGGAGATGGTGCGGCTCAGCCACGAACGAGGACTGGATTGATCAAGTTGAATCGGATCGGGCGCGCCTACGTTAAGGGCCCCCGCCACGAATTCGTGAATCCTCTTCGCGATTCGGTTATGATTAGCTTCGGAAGCTGATGGCGGGGTTGATATGGCGGACGGACTCTCCGTTTTCCTGGTCGAAGACGAGACTTTGATCCGGATGATGATGACGGACATGGTGGAGGAACTCGGCCACCACGTCATCGCGGAAGCGGATAATGTTCGGGACGCCAGCGCTTTCGCCATGACCGCGCAGTACGATCTTGCGATCCTCGATATCAATCTCAAGGGCCTCTACGTCGATCCGGTTGCCGATCTGATCGAGCGCCGCGGCAAGCCGTTTCTGTTCGCGACGGGCTACGGTCCGGAGCTGCTGCCGTCCTTGCTCCGGCGCCGGCCGATCCTGCGCAAGCCGATTTCGATCGATCAGCTCAAGGCGATGATCGATTCGATGTTTCCGGAATCGCTGGCGAAGACGCCGCACTGAGACCAAAAACAAAATGGCCGCCCGTCAGGGGCGGCCATTCGCGACGGAATGCGTCGCGGTCTCACATCAGGCCGGCGCCGAGATCGATGCCGCGCGCCATCAGGCCGAACGAGGCGACCAGGCCCGTGCAGCAAAACAGTAAGATGGTCTTGAATGAAGAAAGCGAAGAATCGGCCAAACGCGTTTCGATGGTGGCCGGCATTGTGCCGATCGAAATCATGCTCATGTTCATTCCCCCCTTTGTTGCCCCTGAATTGCATCAGGTGAGGGAACTTCTAGAGCAAAAAGTTTGACGCGAGCTTTCGAGGGATCGTTAACGAAATGGCAATTGATGTCGCGTTTTCGGGCACCGTAGCGCAATTACTCGGTTTACTGGCGCCCGTTCTTCAGCACGGTAGCGATAGTGTGGGCCGTCATGGCGGCGCGGTCCGAAGCGCGCTGGGCGGCGAGGCGGTCACGCGCCTTTTCCTCGATCAAGAGCTCGATCAGGGCCAGCCGCTTGCCATCGTCGTCCGCCTCGAGCAGCAGGCGGTGATAGCGGTGATAGTCGAAACCCAGATCCTGCTTACGCATGTCACGCCCCCGCAACTACGCCACACACAAGCCAGGATTGTTTCTCATCCGCGACGTGCGCGCAAGCACGATCCCGCGTCGCGCGGGCGTGCTGTGCAATCAGCTGTGCATGACTGGAACCCCCGGGCGGAGGCGCGCGCCGTTAAGGCTGGTTGTGCTCGGCGAACATCGTCAGGCCGACGAAACTCGCATCAGGTTTCGTGACCAGCCTGGTCGGGATGTCGCGCAGATAGTCCTGGAAGCGTCCCTTGGCTTCGAAGCGCGCCCGGAATGCAGAGGCTGCAAGAAACTCGGGAAAGCGCGGCACGATTCCGCCGGCGATATAGACGCCGCCGCGTGCGCCGAAGGTCACCGCGAGATTGCCCGCGACCGAGCCGAGAATGGCGCAAAACATCTCCAGCGTTTTGCGGCTGAGCTCGCAACTGCCTTCCAGGGCCGCCTTCGTGATGGCGGCCGCATCGCGATGCGGCACCTGAACGCCTTCCACCTCGGCCAGCGCCTCGTAGAGGCTTTGCAGGCCGGAACCGGACAATGCGCCACGCTCGATGGAGACATGGCCGAGGCGTCGGCGCAGGCACGCGATCACGCGTTCCTCGCGCTCGTCCTCCGCCGGCAAGGTCGCGTGGCCCGCCTCGGTGACGACGGCCAGCCGTGAGCCGTGGCGCTCGACCAGGCAGGAAACGCCAAAGCCGGTTCCGGGGCCGACCACCAGCAGCGGCTCTCCGGAAAGGCCATCCCCTCCGCCGAGCGGGATCAGGTCGGCGGGCTGCAGGGCGGGCAGGGACCAGGCCACCACCTCGAAATCGTTGAGAACATGGACGCTGTCGAAGCCGAGGGCCGGCTGAAGCTCGTTGCCGTCGATGACCCACGGGCTGTTGGTCATGACGCAGCGGTTGTTGGTCACCGGACCCGCGACGGCCAGCACGGCCCTCGGGGGCGGTTTGCCGTCGGCGCGGCGTGCGAGAACATCGGCAATGGCTTCCCGGACGGTCGGGAAGTCTGCCACTTTGACGTAGTCGATCGGTCCGGTTTGGTCGCCCTGACTGAGCGCAAAGCGCGCATTGGTGCCGCCGATATCGGCGAGAAGAATCTGTTCTGTCTTGCCGATGGTCATGTGCGTATGGCTGCCGCAGCCTTTCCGGCTGCGGGAACCGCTTCCTCCGCTCTATCCGATCGCAAGACGCGAACGGCTGTCAGAATCCGTCCCCGGGTGGATCTAGTCAACACGCATCCGCCCAAACCGTTGCATCCGGCATCGACGGGGTGCATTCGCGCAGACCGCCGCACCTTCTCGGTGGTTGCGAAGCAGCGCGGGAAGATCGACACTGGATGTGACTTCGGCGCCGGCCGCGCGGGATGGCCTGGAATGGACGATGCGATGAGGATTTCCGACCGCGACGTGCTGCTGGCCATCGACGTGCAGAACGATTTTTGCACGGGCGGGGCGCTCGCCGTGACCGGCGGCGAGAAGGTCGTCCCCGCCATCAATCGGATCGCCCAAAAATTCGCCAATGTGGTGCTGACCCAGGACTGGCATCCCCGCGGTCATGCCTCCTTTGCGCCGAGATAGCCATGGCGGAGAAGACCGGCAAACAGCAGCGCGCACCGGGCCCGGTCCCGGATGACCCGCTGCTGTGGCCGTTCGCTGCGGCTCGGCTTGCGATGGATGCCTGCTTCGGATGGCTCGAGCGTCCGCCGGAGCAAGCCGACAGCAGCCTGCCGTGGACCACGCCCAACTCGGTCGCACTGGAGCTCGCGACCATGCGCCTGCGCAATTGCGCGCGGACGAGGTCCGGTCAGCCGGCCCTGGTCTGCGCGCCCTATGCGCTGCACCGGGCCCTGATCGCCGACTTCGCGCCCGGCCACAGCGTGGTGCAGTCCCTGCAAAATGGCGGCATCGACCGGATCTATCTCACCGACTGGCGCTCGGCCGCACCCGACATGCGCTATCTCTCGATCGACAGCTATCTCGGCGATCTCAACGTCGCCGTCGACGAAATCGGCGCGCCGGTCGATCTCGTCGGCCTGTGCCAGGGCGGCTGGCTGTCGCTGCTCTATGCGGCGCGCTTTCCCGCCAAGGTGCGGCGGCTGGTGCTGGCAGGCGCGCCCGTCGACCTCTCGATCGACTCCAGGCTGTCGCAGCTCGCCCGCAACGCGCCGGAGATGGTCTATGACCAGCTCGTCGCGCGCGGCGGCGGCAATGTCAGCGGCGAGGAGATGCTGCGCGTCTGGTCGAAGGCGCCGAGCCGCGACGACATCGCGACGGCGCTGCAGAGCGACCTCTCCGGCGAGGAAGATGCGGAGCTGCTGGCACGCTTCGAGCGCTGGAATGCCGAGCCTCTCAATCTGCCCGGCACCTATTATCTCGAGATCGTCAACTGGATATTCCGGGAGAACCGGATCGCGCGCGGCGAATTCACGGCACTCGGCCGGGTGATTGATCTGAAGGACGTCAAGGCGCCGGTCTTCCTTTTGGCCGGGCTCGACGACGACGTCGTGCCGGCTGCGCAGGCGCTCGCCACCGCCGGTTTGCTCGGCACCCCACCGGCCTTCATCGCGGCGGCCTCCGAGGCCTGCAACCATCTCGGTCTGTTCATGGGCGCGCGGACCCACGCCCATGCCTGGCCCCGGATCGCCGAGTGGCTGCGCGCCGATCTGTCCGGCATGCTGGTGCGCAGAGCCTGAGACTGTTCCCAAGAGAAGGGCCGGGCGCCGGGCAGCGAAGCTGCAAATCCGTTATGCATTCCGTCGAATGGCCTGCACGGGGCCATGTCGATGGGTTAAATGGAGTCCAGAGCTGGCGGAGGCCGGTCGCGACGAGACAAAGGGACTGTGCTCGATGAGTTTCCACTCGATCTATGCCCACGGATTTGCGCGCGTGGCGGCCTGCGTCACCACCTCTCATGTGGCTGATCCCACGGCCAACGCGACTGCGGTTCTGGCGGCGGCGAAGGACTGCCACGCGCAGTCGGTGGCGGTTGCCGTGTTTCCCGAGCTGTGCCTGTCCGGCTATGCGATCGAAGATCTCGTGAAGCAGGATCCGCTGCTCGATGCGGTCGAGCGCGGGCTCGTGGCCATCGTCGAGGCATCCTCGTCCCTGATGACCGTCCTGATCGTCGGCGCGCCGCTGCGCTTTGGCAATCGCATCTACAATTGCGCGGTCGTCATCCATCGCGGCAAAGTCCTCGGCGTCGTGCCCAAGAGCTACCTGCCGACCTATCGCGAGTTCTACGAGGGACGGCATTTCGCCTCCGGCGCCGGCATCGTCGGAGAGATGGTCGCCTTTGGCGGAGTGCATGCTCCGTTCGGCGTCGACCTCCTGTTCGCGGCCGAGGACGTTCCGGGCCTGACCGTTGGCGTCGAGATCTGCGAGGACATGTGGATCCCGGTGACGCCGGCCTCCGAGCTCGCACTTGCGGGCGCGAGCGTGCTGATCAATCTCTCGGGCAGCCCGATCACGATCGGCCGCGCCCGCTCGCGCGCGCTCTTGTGCCAATCGACTTCGGCGCGCTGCCTGGCGGCCTACGTCTATTCCGCGGCCGGGGCAGGGGAATCGACCACCGATTTGGCCTGGGACGGCCAGACCTCGATCTACGAGAACGGCGTGCTATTGGCCGAAGGCGAGCGGTTCCGCCAGGGCGGCCAGATCACATATGCCGACGTTGATCTGGACCTGCTCAGGCAGGAACGCGCGCTGATGGGAACCTTCGACGACAACCGCCGGCAGCGCGAGGCCTTCTTCCGGAAAGTCAGCTTCGCCTTGAAGGCGCCGGCCGCCGATATCGGCTTCCTGCGCAAGGTCGAACGCTTTCCGTTCGTGCCGAGCGACGAGAGCCTGCTCGAGCACGACTGCTATGAGGCCTACAACATTCAGGTCGCGGGCCTCGTCCAGCGCATGCGCGCGACCGGCACCAAGCGCGTCGTCATCGGCGTCTCGGGTGGGCTCGATTCCACCCACGCCTTGATCGTCGCCGCGAAGGCCGTCGACCTTCTTGGCCTGCCGCGCGAAAACATTCTCGCCTACACCATGCCCGGCTTTGCCACCGGCAGCGAGAGCAAGACCAATGCGCTGGCGCTGATGAAGGCGTTGCAGACGAGTTGGCAGGAGCTCGACATTCGCACCACGGCGACGCAGATGCTGAAGGACATCGGCCATCCCTTCGGCAAGGGCGAGAAGGTCTACGACGTCACGTTCGAGAACGTGCAGGCGGGCCTGCGAACGGACTATCTGTTCCGGCTCGCCAACCACAATGGCGGCATCGTGATTGGTACCGGCGATCTCTCCGAGCTCGCGCTGGGCTGGTGCACCTACGGCGTCGGCGATCAGATGGCGCACTATAACGTCAATGCCGGGGTGCCGAAGACGCTGGTCCAGCATCTGATCCGCTGGGTGATTGCGTCCAGGCAGTTCAGCGACGATGTGAACCAAACGCTTGGATCGATCCTGTCGGCCGAAATCTCGCCGGAGCTGGTTCCCGCCGAGCCGGGCGAGAAGCCGCAGAGCACGGAAGCTTCCGTCGGTCCCTACGAGCTCCAGGATTTCAACCTGTTCTACACGCTGCGGTTCGGCATGCGCCCGTCCAAGATCGCCTTCATGGCGCTGCAGGCGTGGAAGGACGTCGCCGAGGGTGAATGGCCGCCGGCGTTTCCGACCGACAAGCGCAAGGCCTACGATCTCAAGGAAATCCGCCGCTGGCTGGAGGTGTTCCTGCGCCGCTTCTTCGCCTTCAGCCAGTTCAAGCGCTCGGCGATGCCGAACGGACCCAAGGTTTCGGCCGGCGGCTCATTGTCGCCGCGTGGCGACTGGCGCGCGCCGTCGGATTCGAGCGCGGCGGCGTGGCTTGAAGATCTCGAACGGAATGTGCCGGTTTGAACGGGAGATGAGCGATGTCGGCCGGCGATGGGCCCGAGCAGGGCGCCAACCCACAGAAGGTCCTCAACGGCCTCTACATCTTTGAGATCGAGATGCGCGACGGCAAGCGCGGCCAGGCCAAAGGCGTCGTCGTGCTCTGCGATGGCCGCATCATGGGCGGCGACAGCTATTTCTACTACAACGGCAGCTACACCTTCCGGAACGGGAAATGGCGCGGCGATATGACCGTCAATCAGCACACCGAGGCCGTCGGCAAGCCGCTCGCCTTCGGCGGCAGGGAAGTGACTTGCGGCTTTTCGGGCGACTACTCCGCCGACGGCGCCGAGGTCGAAGGCATGGCGCTGGTCGGCAAGACCAGCGTGACATTCACGGCGCGGCTCACGCTGAAGGACCCGATGTAAGACCGCCGCGAAATGTGAGACCCGCGTGATCGGCCCTCGTTCCTGATCAGGAACCTTCGCACCCACAGAACGTTCGCGTCTGTTGTTGCGAATTTCCGAGGAGAGGGACCATGCGCAAGCACTTGATGTTATCGACCGCAGCTATCGGACTGATGCTTGCTTCCGGCTTCGCCTACGCCCAGGCGCCCAGTGAGCGAAAGGATGAGCCGAAACGGACCGAGGAGCCGGCGAAAGGCGCTGCGCCGCAGCGCGGCGGCGCGCAAGAGCGTGTTCAAGAGCGCGCGCAGGGCGCCCAGGAGCGATTGCAGGGCGCTGGCCGCGAGGAAAAGGGCGGCGCTGCCAGGCAGGACGCGAGTGACGACAAGCGCCAGCCGACCGGTTCGGCCGAGCGCAACCCGCCGAAGTCGAAGGATCAGGCCCAAGAATCTCGCGAGCCTTCGCGCGATCGCAACCGCGACGCGGAGAGCACGAAACCGGGACGCGACGGCAAGAATAGCGCCGAGACGAAGCCGGACAAGTCCGCGCCGCAGAAATCAACGGCGGAGTCCGAGAAGTCCAAGTCCGGCACGTCTAGCCAGCAGAACGAGCGCGCTGGCACCGCGGCCAACCAGAACGAGCGCAACCAGACCCAGCCGCCGCGCAACGCGGCCGAGCAGCAGCAGCCGGCGCAGCAGAACAACCGGCCAGCCACGGCGACCGACACGAACCGCACGGCCCCGACCAACAACGCCCAGACTGCGCCTGCAACTTCAGGCACGCAGACCAATCAAGCCAATCAGACGACCCAGACCAACACCCAGGCCAATCAGCAGACGCAGGTGACGTCCGAGAAGCAGGTGCGGATCTCCGAAACGGTGAGCCGTGCACGCCTGGCGGAGCCGGAGCGCAATCTGAACATCTCGATCCGGGTCGGCGAGACCATTCCCTCGCGCGTGCGCCTCCACAGGCTTCCGCCCGAGATCGTCTCGATCGAGCCCGAGTATCGAGACTACGAATATTTTACGACGGGTGACGACGTCGTCATTGTGGAGCCGCGGACGCATCGCATCGTCAGCCAGGTGCCCCGCGATCCGTCGCGAGCACGTGCGCAAATGAGCGGCGGCACCTCGTCGGGCATGGCCGCGGCAGGCGGGAGCGCGGCCGGGGGCAGCAATGTGAACTGCCAGATCATGCGGCGTGACGCCTCGGGCAATGTGGCCCAGGCAGAGCCCTCGACCGTAGGCTCGACCGCGCGAACGGACTCCCTGAGCGTAACCGTCCAGATGCCCGGCGGCGGCTCGTCCGCGCCGATCGCCCTCGGTGCCCCCGCGGGCAACATCGTGGTGGCGACCCAAGGGCAGGGCGACTGCACGGTGACGATCGAGCCGCAGACGCGCTAGCGCCCGTGTCGGCATAACAACGCCAAAACGACTTCGCGCCGCACGGCTGATCAAGCCGGCGGCGCGAAATCACGTTCAATCTAGAAAGTCCCGAGGTCCGGAGTGCCTAGGAGTCCGGACCTCGTAACCTTGCCCCAGCCTTTGATCCCCCCGCCCCACGTAGTCCCCCAACCCCGTGGTGCGCGATCAGAGGGTGATGCCCTTGGAAGGCCGCCGATCGATGTCCCGCGATGTACGCGACATCGGAATAGGATTCCATTCCGGACGACTACGGATTTCATCGCGCTTGAATTTTCGCGGCGCATGCGCCTGCACGCGCGATTGCCCGAACCAATGCAAGCGCGCGACGGCCACCATCGGGAAGGTGAGCCCGAAGCGCCGACTTGTAGCCCGCGCCGGGAGCAGGGGAGACCTGCCGGGCCCAAGTTCCCGTTGCGCGCGTTCCCCCCGTGCGCTATCCGGCCGGAAAGGCCTGAGGCGGCTTCGAAAATTTGCCCCGCCCGGCCAGCCAAACCCGAGGACGGAAACCGCCATGCCAGCCTATCGCTCCCGCACCACCACCCACGGCCGTAACATGGCGGGCGCCCGCGGCCTCTGGCGCGCGACGGGCATGAAGGATGGCGATTTCGGCAAGCCGATCATCGCGGTGGTCAACTCCTTCACCCAGTTCGTGCCCGGCCATGTCCATCTCAAGGACCTCGGCCAGCTCGTCGCCCGCGAGATCGAGCAGGCCGGCGGCGTGGCGAAAGAGTTCAACACCATCGCGGTCGACGACGGCATCGCCATGGGCCATGACGGCATGCTCTACAGCCTGCCGTCGCGCGAGCTGATCGCCGACAGCGTCGAGTACATGGTCAATGCCCATTGCGCCGACGGCATGGTCTGCATCTCGAATTGCGACAAGATCACCCCCGGCATGCTGATGGCCGCGCTGCGGCTCAACATCCCCGCCGTGTTCGTCTCGGGCGGACCGATGGAGGCCGGCAAGGTCACGCTGCAGGGCAAGACCAAGGCGGTCGACCTGATCGATGCCATGGTCGCAGCCGCCGATTCCAAGGTCAGCGACGAGGACGTCAAGGTGATCGAGCGCTCGGCGTGCCCGACCTGCGGCTCGTGCTCGGGCATGTTCACCGCCAATTCGATGAACTGCCTCACGGAAGCGCTTGGCCTTGCGCTGCCCGGCAACGGCACGGTGGTCGCGACCCACGCCGACCGCAAACGCCTGTTCGTCGAGGCCGGCCACACCATCGTCGATATCGTGCGTCGCCACTATGAGCAGGACGACGCTAGCGTGCTGCCGCGCAATGTCGCGAACTTCAAGGCGTTCGAGAACGCGATGACGCTGGACATTGCGATGGGCGGCTCGACCAACACCGTGCTGCATCTGCTCGCCGCCGCCCATGAAGGCGAGGTGAAGTTCACCATGCAGGACATCGACCGCATGTCGCGGCGCGTGCCTGTCCTTTGCAAGGTCGCGCCATCGGTCGCCGACGTGCATGTCGAGGACGTGCATCGCGCCGGCGGCATCATGGGCATCCTGGGCGAGCTCGACCGCGCCGGCCTGATCGACACCTCGGTCTCGACCGTGCACGCGCCGACCATGAGCGACGCGCTGGAACGCTGGGACATCAAGCGCTCGAAGAGCGAGTCGGTCCGTACCTTCTTCCGCGCCTCGCCCGGCGGCATCCCGACCCAGGTCGCGTTCAGCCAGGAGCGCCGCTACGACGAGCTCGATACCGACCGCGAGAAGGGCGTGGTCCGCAACCTCGACCACGCCTTCAGCAAGGACGGCGGTCTTGCGGTGCTCTACGGCAATCTCGCGCAGGACGGCTGCATCGTGAAGACCGCCGGCGTCGATGCCTCGATCCTGAAATTCTCCGGCCCCGCCCGCGTGTTCGAGAGCCAGGACGCTGCCGTGGAAGGCATTCTGGGCGGCAAGGTCGTCGCCGGCGAGGTCGTGGTCATCATCTATGAAGGCCCGCGCGGCGGCCCCGGCATGCAGGAGATGCTGTATCCGACCAGCTATCTAAAATCGATGGGCCTCGGCAAAGCCTGCGCGCTCGTCACCGACGGACGCTTCTCGGGCGGCTCGTCCGGCCTGTCGATCGGCCATCTGTCGCCGGAAGCGGCCGAAGGCGGCACCATCGGTCTGGTGCGGACCGGCGATCGCATCGCCATCGACATCCCGAACCGCAGCATCACGCTGGAGGTCTCCGACGAGGAGCTGGCCAAGCGCCGCGCCGCGGAAGAGGCAAAGGGCGATGCCGCCTGGCAGGCGATCGGCCGCAAGCGCAATGTCTCGACCGCGCTTCAGGCCTACGCCGCGCTCACCACCAGCGCCGCGCGCGGCGCGGTGCGCGAGGTGAAGCGGCGCTCGAAGTAAACAGCGTCACGTGCGGGCGTGATCGCAAGCGTCACGCACCGCGCATGGTCAATAAGTTCTGAACGGCCGGCGCAAGCCGGCCGTTTGCATTAAGGATGCCCCGACGAACTTCGGCAAAGCAAGGTTTTGCGGCGTATACTGATGCGACCTTACGCAAATCCATTTCGGGCAATTGGGGCACCACACTAATGTCTCGCACTCTCGCTGCCGTTTTCTCGACCGTCGTCGCTGCGATCTCCATGACGAGCGCTGCTTCCGCCGGCTGCTACAATTGCTACACGCCGCCGCCGTGCACGACCTGCTACCAGCAGCAATACGTGCAGCCGCAATACCGCACCGTCGACGAGACCGTGATGGTGTCGCCGGGCGCCGTCGTGGCGCACCGCGCGCCGGCGCAGTACCGTACCGTGATGGTGCCGCAGACCGTGATGGTGGCGCCCCCAAGCGTCCAGTACGAGCGCATCCCGCCGCAATACGCCACGCGCCAGCGCGTCGAGATGGTCCAGCCGGGGTATTCTTATTATGCGCCGGTGCAGATGGGCTGCGCGTCCTGCGGCGGCTACTGAGCTAGAGCAACAAAGCAGAATTCAAGCGGCGCTCCCAACCGGGCGCCGTTTTGCTTTTGAGCGCAGCAAACGAGGCCCGGAAACGGAGGTCAATCCAAACTGGGCCTCGCAACTCGCGACGGCCTGGGAGATGTCGCCGGTGTCCGGATGGCTGAGGCGTACAGGCCAAGGGAACAGGCTGACGCTCGCCTGACAGATCGTGTGCGGCGGAGGCGTTTCGGGGCCCGCGCGAACTTCGCGTTGCCTTGGGCCGTCGACTGCGTTAAGCGACAGCCATTCCGGGTTTGGAAGGGTGGCCGAGTGGTTTAAGGCACCGGTCTTGAAAACCGGCGTGCCCGCAAGGGTACCGTGGGTTCGAATCCCACCCCTTCCGCCAGTTTCAACGGAATCGCTAGATATTCAATCCACTGGCCGCATCTTGCCCGGCAAGTGCCCTAGCAGTTGCCCTAATTCTGTGGTTTGAGCAACGGCGGGTCGGGCGCTTGCACGACAATTCGACGGTCTTGGGCTTCGCCAGCGTAGCGGAGATCCGACGCGCCCGCGGGTGTCGGGCCCACAAGCAGAAATCAAAATGAGATCGACAACTGACTACTTCTGCTTCAACTTCTTAGCCAGTTTTGCGATGACAGTCGATTTTTTGCCGATCAACTCATCTAGGGCGTGCTCGTATATCTGAAATGCCTCGAGAACGTCCGAGCGCGTTGCGGCATTGCTATGTGTGCCCAGATTTCCGACCACTCTCAAAGCATGCAAATGGTCCTTATGAACCACCTTCCCATTTTTGGCGATGAACGTCTCAATACGGGTGAACAGCGGAATTGGCTTAAGCTTGCCTCCCGTTCTCTTGAACTTGGCGACCTTAAAATGGTCCATTAACCGTTCGACGCTCGTACGAATTTTTGTGGCGGAAGCCCCTAGGTCGGACCAGAAGAGCTGAAACGCAAGTTGAAGCTCAGCTTGAACTTCCTGAGGTGTTCTCTCTGGAACGCGAATAATGGGAGGAGCTGGGACCATCATCGCGGGCACCAATAGGCTCTCCATGCTAGGACCATATTCCTCATCGTAGACTTGCTCTACTGATGCAGAGCCGGACACCACGACGATTTCTCCGCATTTTTCTGCGCTGCACTTCAGGAACATGGCGAATCGCTCATCGACCCATTCAGGGTCCCAATCTTCATGCCCGTGTGCATCCACCGAGAATTTAGGCTCAACCTTCCAAAACTGCTTCTTGTCAAACTGCAACGTTCCTTTGCTGCACCGCGGACATGTGAAGGCAGGGACGGCACTGACGGAAAATCTATCGTCCCAAAGTTCTCGATCGAAGGCCATAACCTACTCCTTGATTTTCAGCGATCTAACACAGCGCGACGACAACTTACAATTGCGTCTTGATAACCGCTCCGTCATTCGGGGCGATTCCTTGCGGGCCCAGACGATCGCCACTGGCTGTGGAGTTGCTCCGCCCGGTTCATGTCTGCATCGTTCGCATTTGGCGCGATATGTCTGCCAAACTCGGAATAGCGGGTGCGTTTGCGGCAGATGCTGGAAAGATCGATTGGTCCCCGAGCAACGTATGCTGGAAGCCCTCAAGCCCGAACATCAGCGCGTTGAAACGCGCCTCCGCGTGCACGATATCCCGAAGTCCGAGCGAGCCCGATGGTGGTTTAGGAAGCTTTTGCTTGAACTTCGACCTCGCGCTGAACCTGGGTAGCAAGGCAATTCTACTGCCTGGCGCATCGTTGACGTAGTTCATCACTGGATAATGCGCGAGTTGATTTCTGATCCTCGAAAGTCGCTCAGTATCGATCTTCAGTGGTTCCCAGGTTTTTACATGCTGCGGGAATTTTTGCTCAACGAGGCGGTCAACGACTTGTAGCTTGCTGCGGAAATTATCGATTGAGAAGAAGGTCACGATGAATTGCGTCTGATCGGCCTTTGAGAAAGAGCAACACCCAACCCAACACAGCGCCTGCTCGACATGCGCCCAAGACGTAATGGCACGGCCAAGCTTGTAATAGAACCAAAGCCCCTCTTCGTTCGGCGATATTCGCACAACGGTCCTTTACTATTTGGCTGCCGGCTTCTTGGCCGCCGCTAGCTTGGCGTTAAGAGCGTCTTTCATGGCCTTGGCCTGCGCAGGTTTGACGTAATAATGGTCAAACACCGCATCCAGCGTGTCTAGGCAAAACTCAGCCTCGTGCGGTTCAACTTCAATCACCTGCAAGGAGGTCTTGTCGGTAATCCTGTGCGCGGAAAAATTGCCAAAGTTCCTGATCGCATCCACGATCATATGAACTCCGGTAGGCAGAGCCTTGGTCGTGTCAGTTTGCGCAAGCACAGCATCGATTTGCTGTGACAAATCCTTTTGCTTGTAGCCAGCGGTGTCTAGTACGGATTGAAGGCATCGACGCGATAAGGCGGCCGAGGCCTTTGAGCTAAGTGGTAGAACGAGGGCGGCTTCGTTGTAGTCAGCTGCAATGTCTTTCGGCACCTCCGTGGGCACGGGTCCGCGGTTCGATCCCACGGGAAAAATCTGACGCCATTCATGCACCGCCAGGGTGTTGTTTCTGACTTCGAGGCCGCCCATGCGGAGGATGGGCTTCCTGCACGCGGGACACTTCATATATTGGATGCGCCAGTTTGTGTCCTTGTGATCGTCGGTAGTGATCGCTGTAATCGACCAATCCTCGTGAATTGCTATCGTGCAATGCGGGCATTTCATTATCGGCGCCTTCTGCGAATCAACATCCGATAGTGACACGGGCTTTTCGCACGCATCGAGAAGTTTTCTCGTCTGTCCGCAGTATTCACAAGGCTTCGTCCAAGTGGTACGCGTCGCGTGGGGCAGGGCGTGGGTTGGACCGTAGATAATCAGATTAGTGAAGGAAATCAGCGCCCTTCGGTTGACACCCCTTCCGCCAGTTTTTTTTCGACCGGTGTGTCGGTCAGGCTTTCCGGGGTAGGTGATCCCTGCATCAAACCTCCACTCCACCCGCGCTCGACAAGCTGAAGCTCCGCATTCACGCGTTGCGCGCCAAGACCATCGCCAATGGCTGTACTGAGGACGAGGCGCTGTCTGCGGCTGCCAAGGTGGCCGAGCTGCTGGATCGCCACGATCTGTCGCTGTCCGACGTCGAACTGCGGGCGTCGCAGTGCGAGCGGAGGGTCTACGAGACTTTTCGCAAGAAGCGGATTCCGCTCGACGACTGCATCGGCGCGATCGCTCGTTTTTGCGATTGTCGGGTCTGGCGCGAGAAGAGCCCGGCCGGCGAGAACCGCTATGTGTTCTTCGGTCTCGGCGCGGATGTCGAGGTCGCGCATTATCTGGCCGAGTTGATCGACGGCGCCGTGCGCGCCGAACTTGGCCGCTTCAAGACCTCGATCGACTACAGCGGGTTCCGGCACCAGGAGCGGCATCTGGCCAATGCCTCCTTCGCGCTCGGGATGGTGGCGTCCATCGCGGACAGGCTGGTGGCAATCAAGGCTGGTCGCGATCAGGTCAACGAAAGCACCGGCCGCGGGCTGGTGGTCCTCAAGACCTCGGTGGTCGATGCGGAGTTCGACAAGCTGGACCTGAAGATGCGGACCCAGCGCAGCGCCAGCCGGATGGTGTCGATGACGGCCTATGAAGCCGGCGGCGCCGCCGGCGCGTCGCTCGCCATCAATCCCGGGCTTGGCGAGTCCCCTGGCGAGTCGCAGTCAAGGACCGCTCCCAAAGGCAGCTGAACGCGTCGGGGGAGGGCGTGCAGCGTCACCGTCCTTGCAGTTCAGTCGATCGACTTCTCCAACTTCTGGGCTGCGCGGAAGTCGTCCATATGCTGCAGGTTCGGCCCGTACGCAGCCTCCTTGGTCAGCAGGTGGTAGATCCGGGCCACGACGGTTTGCAGATGTTTCATGCGTCCGCGCGGCATCGCCCGGGCCTTGCAAAGGGCTCGGACCGCATGCGCCCGGAAATAATCAAAAGCGTCTGACATCGCGGACTCAACGTCCCGCTCCATGATTAGTTCTTGGATTGGTTCTTATTCGCGCGTCCCAAAACGCCGCCAGGAACGCTGTCGAATGGGAGAACTTAGCCCGGCACGAAACTACAGGATGGGCGACGCATGTTCTTCTTTTTCTCGAACCGGCTGGGATGCCTCGGCTCGCTGCTGGTCTCCGGATTGATCACTCTCGCGCTGCTTGTCGTGTTCGGGATCGTCCGGTTCTAAACGCCCGCGCGTTCAGGAACCTGACCCTCGCTGACCTGTTGTTCGCATGCTGGTCCAACTACGGAGGGCGCCCTTGGAAAGCACGATCATCGGAGAATTCGACACGCGCCGTGGCGCCGAGCTTGCGGTTGAGCATGTCGTGCAGGAATGCGGCGTGCCGCGAAGCGACGTCTTCGTCCAGGCCGCCGGTGGTGCGAACACGTCGGGGACACGCACCGCCGGTCCTGACGCCAAGGCCGCGCCTGCGCCGGAGGGGCATCAGAAGCTGGAAGGTCCGATCGAGGTCTCCGTGGATTTTCATGGCGATGCGCCCGAGAAGATCGCAGACGCCTTGAAAGGCGCTGGTGCAAGGGCGGTCCGAACCAAGTAGCGGCGAGGGGAGACTGTGGCGCCGGAATCCGCACACGCTGAACAGTGAACCCTGGTTTCTAAGTTGGGGAACCCCTTGCGCGTTCAGTGCGTTTCAACGCGAACGCAAATGGCGAGGTCTCCCTGCTTCAGAGCTCATCGACCCTGATCCCCGGCGACACCGTCTGGCGGCGGTGCGAGGCGCGTCGTGTGGCGGTTCTGAATGATGCTGCCGCTTATTTCGCGGCGCTGCGCGAGGCACTGCTGCAGGCGCAGGATCTCGTCTATATCGTCGGTTGGGATATCCATAGCGAAACAAGGCTGGTGGGAGAATCCGGGCGAGCGGATGACGGCTTGCCGGAACAGCTCGGCCCATTCCTGCGCGCGCTGGTCCAGCGACGTCCCACCTTGCGGATCAACATTCTCATCTGGGACTTCGTCTCGTTCTACGCTTCCGAGAGGGAATGGAATTCCGCGGCCAAATTTACCGCCGACACAGATGGCCGCGTCCGGTTTCACCTGGATTCCACGCTTCCATTTGGGTCGGCCCAACACCAGAAGATCGTCTGTGTCGACGGTTCACTGGCGTTCGTCGGCGGGCTCGATCTGACGATCAGGCGTTGGGACACCAGTGATCATCGCGCCGACCACGCATCGCGCCGTGATCCCCAGGGCAAGCCATACCTGCCATTTCATGATGTTCAATGCATGGTCGACGGGCACGCGGCGGCGCGGTTGTTCGACCTAGTAGAGCAACGCTGGCGCGCGGCAGGCCAACAGATTGACGATCGGCGCCCGCTGAAAAGCTTGCGCTGGCCGGCGAATGTTCCGGTCGAGGCTGAGCATATGCCGGTGGGGATCGCCAGGACCGAGGTGGTCTGTCCGGCGGGTTCGACGCTCAGGGAGGTCGAACGCTCGCTGATCGCAGCGATCCGGTCCGCGACGAGCTTCGTGTACGTCGAGAACCAGTTCACCAGCGCCACCAAGATCGCGCGCGAATTGGCGGAGCAGATGCAGCGCGTGCCTTCGCTTCGGGTTCTGATCGTCACGCCGAAACTGCATTCCTCGTGGCTGGAATCCCAGGCCATGCAGAACGGCCGGGGCGCCTTCATCGACTGCTTCAGTTCGGCCGGCATCGCCGATCGCATCCGCTTCGTCTACCCGGTGTCGGGGAACGGGGATACGGAAGCGGCCGTGATGGTGCACAGCAAGCTCATGATCGTCGACGATCGGATCTTGAGGATCGGTTCGGCCAATCTAAACAATCGATCGATGGGCGCCGACAGCGAATGTGACCTGATCTTTGAAGCCGCATCAGACGAGCATCGGAATTTCATCGCCTCGGTCCGCCGTCGCCTGATCGGCCATTTCTGCGGCCTCGACGAACAGGCCATAGCGCAAAACGACGATCGTCTTTTTGCGCTCCTGGACGACGTCTCAAGACAAGGTGGGACGAAGGCGCTGCGGGACGTGGAATCCTCGGTGCTGACCAGCACTCTGGCCACGATGGTTCAGCCGGTGGCGGACCCCGAGCGGCCTCTGCATCTGGAGCGAGCGGCATCGCGCATGTGGAGCACGAAGACGATCATCGGGATGGTCTCGATAGCCGTGGCGCTCTTGGGATTGGCGATGGCCTGGTCATACACGTCGTTGAGCGATTTCGCCGACACGGGCCGGATGTCGACGCTTCTGTCTGCCTATTCGCAATCCCTCTGGGGGCCGCCGTTCGCGATTGCGGCTTTCGTCGTCGGCGGGTTGGTGGTGTTTCCGGTTCTCGTGCTCATTGCGGCAACTGCTGCCGCACTAGGGCCGTGGCTAGGCTTTGTCACCGCGATCACGGGAGTCTTGCTCAGCGCCTTCGTGCTGTTTGCGATCGGACGGGCACTCGGCCGCGAACGCCTGCAGCGTTTGCTGGGGCGACGTACCGCGCGTATCCAGGAACGTGTTGTCGGCAAGGGCATTCTGGCTGTCGTCGTCATCCGGATGATTCCGATCGCGCCGTTCTCGGTGGTGAATGTCGTGGCTGGCGCGAGCACGCTGCCCCTGCGTGACTTCCTGGTCGGAACGCTGCTCGGCATGACGCCCGGCATTCTCGCCATGGCAGTTTTGGGAGCTCAGATCGCTGATCTCGCCAGGAATGCGTCCTGGCTCAACATATTGCTCCTGGTACTGGCGTTCCTGGGCTGGCTCGCGATCTGCGCAGGCGCGCAATTCGTCGCGACGTGGCTCGCCGGGAGGCGCTGATGCGCTTCATGACGTGGAATGTGCATGGCTCCTTCAATCTCAATCCGAAGTTCGATCTCGAGGGTATCTGTTCCATCATTCGCAAATGGGCTCCCGATGTCGTTGCGCTTCAGGAGGTGGATTCGCGATCGCGATCGGACGATCCGTTTGCGAAGCTGGCGAGTGTCGTCGGCGATCACCGTGTTCACGCCAAGTCGATCGTCACGGCCGATGGCGAATACGGCCAGACGCTCCTGAGCCGCTTCCCATTCTCCGGCCCGCCCGAGATCGTCGACGTGTCCTATCGTGAGCGCGAGCCGCGCCGAGCGATCGCCGCGGGACTGCTGACGCCGGTCGGCGATGTCCGCGTGGTGGCCACGCATCTCGGCTTGAGCATCCACGAGCGCCATGCGCAGGCTCAGGCGCTGGTGAGGCTGGTGAAACCTGGAAGAACCGTCGTCCTCGGGGATTTCAACGACTGGTTCTGGATCAAATCGGTGCGGCGCGTGCTCGCGCAGGTCTGCCCGAACCGGACGCGGCTGCGAACTTTCCCGTCGCATCTGCCGCTTCTGCGGCTCGACCGGATCTATGCGACCTCCGACAGCCCGATCGGTAAGGTTTGGACCGACCAAGGGGCGAGGGCCTATTCAGACCACTTGCCTGTCATTGCAGACATCGAGATCCCTGCGGGGTCAAACGCATCAAAAGTGCGATAAAAAAGTGCTGTCTGCAGAAGGACTTGGCTACTGTGCATGGGGTTGTTTTCGCACATTATGCAGTCGGGCCCACACTGCCGCGCGGCGGGACCCGAGGGGAACCGTTTCCTGACCTCCGCGTTGTCTGGCCATGACGGAAGACATTTCCTACCGGCGCAAGCCCTTGACCCCCGAACAGCGGCAGGCGCGCGATGCGACACGCCGTATCGAAGCCGAAAAAGCCATGCGCGATCACGAAGCGGCGCAGAAGGCGTTCTATGCCAACAAGGAACGGCTGAGGGCCGAACGGTTGGCACGTGAACAGACGGAGGCGAAAGGCTGACCGAACCTGGTCGCCCCGTCAAAGATATCCTTGCTCGCGAGCGCTTGCCTCAATGCCGGTGCGGGACGCGCGTCACGCTCAACGCCTGCTTCAGCGCCTGTACGGCACTTGCGAAAGGTCTGCGCGGCGATTGCGCCTCGATCGCTTCAGCTGCGACGCGACAATCCTCGGCGACCTTGAGCAACCCGCCTCGCGCGAGGTCCATGGTGGAGAGGGCTGCCTGCTCCAGGCAGACCCGTTCAAGCCGTCGAAACTCCCGCAATTCTTTGTTCATGCGTCAGCTCTCGATATCCCCGGGCCATGCGGCGCTGAGTCTGCTTAACGAACGGTAAACATCTTAGCCTAGCAGAGCTGTCTGGCGTGGAGCTGGTGGGGTGCCTTGGACACGCCCAGCGGGCTTGACGGCGTTTGGCTTCCGCCGGAAGCTTGAAATGATCCTGAACCACGGAGACGTTCGCTTCCAGCCAGTCCGATCCCGATCAGCGAAAACGACAAGGGAGCTGACCATGACCACGTTCGACAAGCGCGAGCAGGGCTTCGAGGCCAAATTCGTCCACGACGAGGAGCTCATGTTCAAGGCCACGGCGAGATCCAACAAGCTGCTCGGGCTCTGGGCCGCAACCCAGCTCGGCCTCGGCGGCGATGCCGCGGCCAGCTACGCCACGGCGTTGGTGACGGACCATCTGGAGAAGCAGACGATGGACGAGATCCTCGACAAGGTGGCAGGCGATCTTGCCGCCAAAGGCGTCGCGCGCGAAGAGGTCGCAGCCAAGCTTCAGGAATGCATGCACCAGGCGTTGCAGCAACTCGAAGCGGACAAGTGAAAGCAAGGCGGCCGTCGACGGCTGGGATGGGGAGGCGGGTGGTGTCTTGCGGAGTATCTTGGAGCAGCTTCGGCAAATGGGCCGGCGCGATGATTGCTGCGATCTTGATTGGCTGCAGCGGCGCTGAAGTATCGGCCACGCCGCTGACGCCATTTCGCTACGAGGCGCAGGCGCAACGTCATTGCCCGCACGACCGGGTCGTCTGGCTCGATTTCAGCAAAGGCGTCTACTACGGCAAAGGCCAGAAGCGGTACGCCCAGGGATTTGACGGCAGCTTCGTCTGCCTGAGCGAAGCCCGTGACAGCCTCTATCGGCGTTCGCTGCTTGGACTGCGCTAAGCGTATTTTTCGGGAAGTGCTGGGTGCTCAGGCGAAGGCCAATGCCATGAGGCTGGAGCACAGCAGGACCAAACCACCGGCGGTCAATGCCAGGAAGCCATCGGATACGAGGTCATGGTTGCGCATGGGACACCTGCCGCTCTCGTCTGCGATGCTCGATCGGATCGATTAAAAATGTCCGAACGCGCCGTCTTGAAAGGGTGATGCTTGCCGCCCGCGCGAGTGCCTCAGGCCCTCGTGCGGTAACCTTCAAACGCATGGGCCAGGAAGATCCCCGCGCTTACCAAACCCATCAGTGCCGAAACCGTCTCGATCATCGTCTCATTCCATTCCGCCCTGCACGCGAGAAAACGCGGGCGGCCTTGCACAGTCAAAAGAATTCCAGTGAGCCGCGCGACAATGGGGGTGGAGTGAGGATTTGGCGCAACAGAATGTCCAGGCGCGGCACAGAGCAGGGCGCCCGCGCCCCGTAGTTCAACGGGGCGAACGCATACGCCCCGTTTACCATCCCGGCGTGAACGCTGTGCGCTCCCCATTTCCGCCGTGTTCGGGTTGCGTTATCGTTACCACTTCCGACGCGGTGGTGGGCCGCCTCGGAGCAAAGGACCGGACAGCGCTGCCCCGTAGCCAAAGCGGGTTAGGTACGCTTCCGGCAAAGTGGTATTTGGGGCGAATGGGGATCCGACGGTCAGATTCGGTTTTGCGGGCCGCGCGCGTTGCTGCGGCGGCCGCGACCTGCCTTGCGCTCGCCAATTGCGCCTCCTCCAACAAATTCGCCAGCCGGGTCGATCCGAAATACGGCGTGTCCTCGAGCCCCCGGGTCGTGGCTTTGGGCGATCCGGTCCCGAAGGGCGGCGGCGCCTACCGCGTCGGCAAGCCCTACGTGGTGGGCGGCCGGACCTATGTGCCCGAAGAGGACGTCAACTACCGCGCCGAGGGCATGGCGTCCTGGTACGGCGACGATTTCCACGGCCGCCTGACCGCCAATGGCGAAGTGTTCGACATGGGCTCGCTGACCGCGGCGCATCCGACCCTGCCGATGCCGTCCTATGCGCGGGTGACCAACGTCTCGAACGGCAAGTCGCTGATCGTCCGCGTCAATGACCGCGGGCCCTATCACGGCAACCGGCTCATCGACGTCTCGAACAAGGCCGCCGAACTGCTTGAATTCAAAGGCAATGGCATCGCCAAGGTCCGTGTCGAATATGTCGGCCGGGCGCCGCTGGAAGGCTCTGACGACCGCCAGCTGATGGCCACCTTGCGCACCGGGACCCCGGCGCCTTCGCCCTCGATGGTCCGGGTCGCCTCGGCGAGGCCGTTCGTGCCGGAGCTGCCGTCCTCGAACCGCGGCGCCATGCGCGGAGAAGTTCCGACGCCGGAGGGACGGCCCTACAATCTCGGCAACACCTCCGCCGACATGGCTTCACTCAGTGCGACCTCGGAAATGTCGGCCTCGAGCCGCAACCGGGGCCGGGCGCTCCAGAACGCCCGCGCCGTGTCCTATGACGGGGACGGCCGCTATGCGACCGACAGCACACCGTCCGGCGCCTACGCCTCGGACGGCGCTGCCGAGGCCCGGGGCATCCTGAGCGGCCGCGGCCTCTACTAGGCCGCGCTTTCCTTCAAGAACTTCACCAGCGCCGCATTCACCTCGTCGGGCCGCTCCTGCTGGACCCAATGCCCGGCGCCTTCGATGATCAGCTTTCGCTTCAGATTGGGCAGCACGCGCTCGAGCTCGTTGACGCGCTTGGCTCCGATCAGACCGGTGATGACGGCGTCTTTCGAACCGGCAATGAAGAGCGAGGGCTGGTGGATCTGCGCATCCTGCCAGGGCGCCGTCAGCTCCCAATTGCGGTCGAGGTTGCGATACCAGTTCAGCCCGCCACGAAAACCGGATTTGCGGAAGGCTTCGGTGAAATAAGCAAGGTCAGTCTCGCTGAGCCAGGCCGGCAGAGGCTCCTCCGGATTGCCGTGGCCGAGAAAGCCCTTGCCCTCCTGCACGAACATGGCGGCGGAGGGATCGGCAAGGCCGCGCCCGCCGAGCACGATGCGCATGGTGCGCGCGACGTCGTGCTCGAACTCGGCCTCGGCAACGCCGGGCGCCTGGAAATACTGCCAATAGAAATTGCTGATGCCGCCCTGGCGCAGGAGGTCGAGCGGCTTGCCGCGGCCGCGGAACGGCGGCGGCACGCTCAGGCCGGCGACCGCCGTGAAGATGTCGGGCCGGAACAGCGCCGCGTGCCAGGCCACCGGAGCACCCCAGTCGTGACCGACTACCATCGCTTTGCTCTCGCCGAGCGCCTGCACGAGGCCGACGACGTCGCCGACCGTATCGAAGATCGAATAGGCCGTCGCCTCGGGCGGCGCTGCGCTCTGGCCATAGCCGCGCATGTCGGGGGCGACGACGCGAAATCCGGCCTGCGCCAGCGCCGGGAGCTGGTGGCGCCAGGAGTAGGAGAGTTCCGGCCAGCCGTGGCACAGCACCACCAGCGGCCCCTGACCGGCTTCGCGGATGAACAGGTCGATGCCGTTGGCCTTGATCGCGCGGGTGGAGGACATCGCTTTTCCGCCTTGTTTCAGGGGTTTGGTCAGAAAATCTGAGGTGCCACGATAGGGGCGGGACGAGAATCGTGCAATCTCGGGACAAGCGGCCAGCCCTTGTTGTTCGCACCGGTCCCAACTGTTAGAACGCCGCTCTCAGGGCTTGGCCATGGAATTTCATCTTTCCTCGTTTGGGCGCACCCGGTTCACCGCCGGAGCGCTGGCGCGCGGGTTGATCGCGACGGCTGTGGTGGTGGCCATCGGCTGGGGCGGGGCGCTCTACGCGGCCAACCAGAGCGTCCAGGGCGCCAAGAAAACAGATGATGCCGGCTTCGACGGCGACGCCCCGACCGCGATCCTGATCGAAGCCTCCAGTGGGAGCGTGCTGTTCGAGAAGAACGCCGACGAACTGCGCGCGCCCTCCAGCATGATGAAGCTGATGACCGCGGAGGTCGTCTTCAACGCCATCAAGAAAGGCGACATCAAGCTGACCGACGAATACCGGATCAGCGAGAACGCCTGGCGCAGGGGCGGCGCCCCCTCCGGCGGCTCGACCATGTTCGCCGCGATCAACAGCAAGGTCACGGTCGACGACCTCCTGCACGGGGCGATCATCCAGAGCGGCAACGACGCCTGCATTGCGCTGGCCGAAGCCATGGCGGGCAACGAGCGGATTTTCGCCGCCGACTTCATGACCAAGCGCGCCCGCGAGCTTGGCCTGACGAAGTCGACCTTCGGTAATTCCAACGGCTTGCCCGACCCCGCCAACAAGATGACGGTGCGCGAGCTCGGCATTCTCGCCCGGCACATCATTCTCGATTTCCCCGAATTCTACAAACTGTTCGGCGAGAAGGAATACACCTGGAACAAGATCCGCCAGCCCAACCGCAATCCGCTGCTCAATTCCATGGAAGGCGCCGACGGTCTCAAGACCGGCTACACCAAGGAAGGCGGCTACGGCATGGTCGGCTCGGCGGTGCAGAACGGCACGCGGCTGATCGTCGTCGTCAACGGGCTGGAAGACCCCGACGATCGCGCCACCGAAGCCAAGAAGATGCTGGAATGGGGTTTTCGCAATTTCGAGACCCGCACCCTGATCGCAGCCGATCAGCCCGTCGGCTACGCCAAGGTGTTCGGCGGCGAGAGCCGTTCGGTGAAACTGGTCGCCAAGACGCCCGTGAAAGTGATGGTGCACAAGAACGGCAGCGACAAGCTGATCGCGCGCGTCGTCTATAGCGGCCCGGTGCGCGCGCCGGTCGAGGCCGGCCAGAAGGTTGGGCTGGTTAGGGTCTGGCGCAGCGGCAACATCGCGGTGGAGACGCCGGTCTATGCCGCTGACGCGATCGGCACCGGCTCAACCGTGCGTCGCGCGATCGACGGCGCCAGCGAGCTTGTGATCGGCATGTTCCGTGCGGGCGCCGAGAAGCTCTGATCATGAGTGAAAGCGCGGTAAAGTGGCCGTCCGGACGCGGGCGTTTCGTCACCTTTGAAGGCGGCGAGGGCACAGGCAAGTCGACCCAGATCAAGAAGCTCGCCGATCGTCTCAAGGCGGCCAGGATGCGCATTCTCGTCACGCGCGAACCGGGCGGCTCGCCGGGCGCCGAGATCATGCGGCATCTGGTGCTGTCAGGCATGGGCAAGCTGCTCGGACCCGAGGCCGAGACGTTGCTGTTCGCGGCCGCCCGCGACGACCATGTCCGCACCGTGATTCAGCCCGCACTCAACCAGGGCACATGGGTGCTGTGCGACCGCTTCGCCGACTCGACGCGGGCCTATCAGGGCAGCCTCGGCCGGGTACCGGCGGCGCTGATCAACGCGATGGAGCGGGTCACGATCGGCGATCTCAAGCCGGATCTCACCATCATCCTCGACCTGCCGGTCGAGATCGGCTTGCAGCGCGCGGCCGCACGCCGCGGCAGCGGTACGCCGGACAGGTTCGAGGCCGAGAAGCTCAGTTTCCATCAGGGCCTGCGCGAGGCCTATTGCAAGATCGCAGCGGACGAGCCCGCGCGTTGCGTGCTGATCGACGCCAATTCCGATCCCGACACGGTTGCCGGACGCATTTGGACTGTGCTGCGTGATCGCCTGCTCCCGACGCCGGCATCGGTGGTGTCCATATGAGCCCGCGTCAGACCGAGCGCGAAACCGCCATGTCTCATCCGCGCGAGACGAGCGTTCTGTTCGGCCATCGCGAGGCCGAGACCGCGCTGCTCGCCGCCTATCGCAGCGGGCGCATCCCGCATGCCTGGCTGATTGGCGGGCCGCAAGGCATCGGCAAGGCGACGCTGGCGTACCGGATGGCGCGCTTCGTGCTCGCTCACGGCCAGCCGCTGGCACCTTCCGTGCAGCGCGCCGAAGACCTCGCCATCAATCCCGATCACGCCGTGGCGCGGCAGGTTGCGGCAAGCTCGCATGGTGGCCTGCTGACGCTGGAGCGCACCGCCAACGACCGCGGCGTGATGCGCACCGTGATCACCGTGGACGAGACGCGCGAGACGATCGGTTTCTTCGGCTCGACCGCGGCGGCCGAAGGCTGGCGCGTCTGCATCGTCGATACCGTCGACGAGCTCAATCCGAATGCTGCCAACGCGCTGCTGAAAATTCTCGAGGAGCCGCCGCAGCAATCGCTGTTCCTGCTGGTGAGCCACGCGCCGGCGCGCGTCCTCGCCACGATCCAGTCGCGCTGCCGCAAACTGCGCCTGCGCGCGCTCGCAACCGACGACGTGATTGCCGCTGCCGCCGCCGCCGCCGATCTCGACCGGAACGATCCGGCGTTGCGCGAGGCGGCGGAGGCCTCAGAGGGCAGCGTCGCGCGAGCGCTGACGCTACTCGGCGGTGACGCCCTGAAGCTGCAGCAGCGCACGGCCGCGCTGCTGGCGCGACTGCCGCAGGTCGATCCGCGCGAATTGCACACGCTCGGCGAATCGCTCGGCACCAGCGACCGCGTTGCGCTTGCCGCCTTCATCGACGGCATCGATCGCTGGATCGCGGAACGCCTGCACGCCGACGAGGCCAATGCCAACCAGAATCTGCCGCGCCTTGCGCGTCTAGCTGAGGTATGGGAAAAGATCGTCCGCGCCGCGCGCGACACCGAAACCTACAATCTGGAGCGAAAGCCCTTGGTTTTCTCGGTGTTCGGCTGGCTGGCGGACGCAACGCGCTAGAGCATGATCCGGACAAGTGTGCAGCGGTTTTCCGATGGGTTCACGCTCAAGACAATAAACTAACGCAGGTTCGTTTCCAAATTTCGAGAAGCCGGTAAAGGAATTCGTCGTGGCAGCGCGAGCTAAGAAAACCGCCAAGGGCAAGAGCAGCAAGAAGAAGGCTGCCACGAAGGCCGTCAAGAAAGCCGCGAAGAAGGCCGTGAAGGCGCTCGCGCGCAAAGCTGCCAAGAAGGTCAAGAAAGCCACGAAGACCAAAAAGACGGCCGCCAAAAAAACCGGGAAGAAGAGCGCCGCGAAGACGGCAAAGAAGGCAGCGAAGAAGCAGGTCGTTGCCAAGAAAACGGTGAAGACAGCGACCAAAAAGCCAGCCAAGACTTCGGCAATAAGCAAGACTTCGGCGAAGAACAAGGCTGCGGCGAAAAACGAGGCCCCGGCGAAGAAGATAGCCAAGACGGCGAGGGTGGCTGCGCCTGCCGTTTCCACCACACTAGCTCCTGTCGCCACGCCGCCGAAGGCTGTGAAGCCCAATGCATCGAAGCCCAAAGCCCCTCGCGCAGCGCCGCAGACCACCACGCCCGTGGCCGTGCCCGCGCGCGACAACGTCTTCTACATCACGACCGCGATCGCCTATCCCAATGGCAGCCCGCACATCGGCCACGCCTATGAGGCGATCGCGACCGATACGTTGGCGCGCTTCGCACGACTCGACGGCAAGGACGTGTTCTTCCTGACCGGCACCGACGAGCACGGCCAGAAGATGGTTCAGACCGCGGCCAGCGAAAAAATGTCCGTCTCGGAGCTCGCGGCCCGCAATGCTGGCCGTTTCAAGCAGATGGACGAGCGCCTCAACGTGTCGTTCGACCGCTTCATCCGCACCACCGAGGAGCAGCATCATCGCTCCAGCCAGGAGATCTGGCGGCGCATGGAAGCGAACGGGGACATCTATGCCGACATTTATGCCGGCTGGTATTCCGTGCGCGACGAAGCCTATTACGCCGAGGATGAGACGCGCCTGAACGACGACGGCGTGCGGCTCGGACCGCAGGGCACGCCGGTCGAATGGGTCGAGGAGAAGAGCTACTTTTTCCGCCTGTCGGCCTATCAGGACAGGCTGCTCAAGCTGTACGAGACGCAGCCCAATTTCATTGGGCCTGACTCCCGCAAGAACGAGGTGGTGAGCTTCGTGAAGGGCGGCTTGCGCGATCTCTCGATCTCGCGCACGACGTTCGACTGGGGCGTCAAGGTGCCCGGCGACGAAGAGCACGTGATGTATGTCTGGGTCGACGCGCTCACCAACTACATCACCGGCGTCGGCTTCCCCGACGAGAGCGACAAGAATTGGCGTTATTGGCCCGCCGATGTGCACATCATCGGCAAGGATATTATCCGCTTCCATGCGGTGTACTGGCCGGCTTTTTTGCTGTCGGCCGGGATCCCACTACCGAAGCGGGTCTATGCCCACGGCTTCTTGTTCAGCAGGGGCGAGAAGATGTCGAAGTCGGTCGGCAACGTGGTCGATCCCTTCAACCTCGCCGACCAGTACGGCGTCGACCAGATGCGCTATTTCTTTCTGCGCGAGGTACCGTTCGGCCAGGACGGCAACTACAATCACGAGGCCATCGTCGCGCGCATCAATGCCGATCTCGCCAACGATCTCGGCAACCTCGCGCAGCGCTCGCTGTCGATGATCGCCAAGCAGCTCGGCGGCGTGCTCCCGGAGCCCGGCGAATTCAGCGACAACGACAAGGCGATCCTGTCACAAGCTGACGGCATGCTAGCGGCGTCCCGCGATGCGATGGCGACGCAGCAAATCCATCACTGGCTCAACGCCGTGTGGGCCGTGGTCGCGGAAGCCAACCGCTATTTCGCGGGCGAAGCGCCGTGGGCGCTCGCAAAGACCGATCCTGTCAGGCAGAAGACGGTGCTCTACGTCACCGCCGAAGTCGTGCGCCAGATCGCGATCCTGACCCAGCCGGCGATGCCGACCGCGTCGGGATTGCTGCTGAACAGCCTCGGTATCCCCGAAGGGGAGCGCAACTTCGCCGCGCTCGGCGGCGCGACGCGCATCGCGCCCGGTACGACGCTGCCCGCGCCGACGCCGGCCTTCCCGCGCTACATCGAGCCGGCAGCCTAAGGGCGTTCGCACCATGCTGGTCGACAGCCACTGCCATTTGGATTTTCCGGATTTTGCGGAGGATCTCGACGGGATCGTGTCGCGGGCGCGAGCGGCCGGCATCGGCCGCATGGTCACCATTTCGACGCGGGTGAAAAAGCTGAACCAGCTTTTGGCTATCGCCGAGCGCTATGACGACGTCTATTGCTCGGTCGGCACCCACCCGCATAATGCGGATGAGGAGGACGGCATCGCTCCGGACGAGCTGATCGCGCTGACGCAGCATCCGAAGGTCGTCGCGCTCGGCGAAGCCGGGCTCGACTATTTCTACGACAACGGCTCGCCGGAGGCGCAGGCGAGGGGCTTTCGTGCGCACATCGCCGCCGCCCGCGCCACTGGCTTGCCGCTGGTAATCCACACCCGTGAGGCGGACGAGGATTGCGGCCGCATCCTTGAAGAGGAGACGGCAAAGGGATCGTTTCGCGCGGTGTTGCATTGTTACACCGGCGGGCGCGAGCTGGCGCTGAAGGCGGTCTCGCTCGGGCTCTATATCGGCTTCACGGGCATCCTGACCTTCAAGAAGTCCGAGGCCCTGCGCGCGCTTGCGGCCGAACTGCCGTCCGACCGTATTTTGGTTGAAACAGACTCGCCCTACCTTGCGCCGGGCAAGTTCCGGGGCAAGCGCAACGAACCGGCCTATGTGGTCGAGGTCGCAAAAGTGCTCGCCGAAACACGCGGCGTGTCGTTTGACGAGATCTCGCGCCAGACAAGCGAAAACTTCTTTCGCCTGTTCTCCAGGGTGAAAGCTTAGAACTGGGAGCCGCATGACGCTGACGCTGACGATCCTGGGCTGCGGCTCCTCCGCCGGCGTGCCGCGCCCGGCACTCGGCTGGGGTGCCTGCGATCCCAACAATCCCAAGAACCGCCGTCGCCGCTGTTCGCTGCTGGTTGAGCAGACATCGGGCGAGGGCACCACGCGTATCGTGATCGACACCTCGCCGGACCTGCGCGAGCAATTGCTCTCGACCAATGTCGACCACATCGATGCAGTGTTCCTGACCCACGAGCACGCCGATCAGACCCACGGCATGGACGATCTGCGTTCGGTCGTGATGCACATGCGCCGGCGGATTCCGACCTACCTCAATCAGTCGACTGCGAACGACATCATGTCGCGGTTCTCCTATTGCTTCGTCTCGCCGGCGGGCAGCGACTATCCGCCGATCCTGACGGCGCAGTCGATCGAGGCCGGTGAAAGCCAGACCATCCAGGGGAAGGGCGGCGCGGTGACGATGACGGCCTTCCTGGTGCAGCACGGCAACATTCCCGCGCTGGGCTATCGCATCGGCGATGCCGCCTACACACCCGACCTCAACGACATCCCGCGCGAGAGCTGGGGCGCACTGGAAAATCTGGATCTCTGGATCGTCGATGGCCTGCGCTACACCAGCCATGTCAGCCATTTCAGCATCAACGACGCGTTGTCCTGGATCGAGCGCTTCAAGCCGAAGCGCGCTGTCATCACCAACATGACAGCCGATGTGGATTATGAGGTGATCCGGCAGTCGCTGCCGGCGGGAGTGGTGCCCGCGTATGACGGGCTTCGGCTGGAGACCCGCTGAACCTGCGGTGGAAATTCCGGCGAGAGCCGGCATACTCCTTGCTTGCGCTGGGCCCATCATGTTGATCTAACGTCTGAAAGACAGGCGCTGGGCAGGGGCGATATTCATGCAGGACCGGCGCGCGACGTGCGATCGCCGGGACCGTCTGAATCGCCTCGTGTGAGGATGGGGATCGCGTTGGCAGGGGACGATGTCACGAGCCGGGGACCGGTGCGACGCGCGCTGGATCTCCTTTATCTCGGTGCGGGCTACGCCGCCGGCGCGTTCATGGTTGCGATCTTTGCAATCATGATGATCATGTCGATCGGGCGCCAGTTTGCGGTCAACATTCCCGCCGGCGATGATTTCGCCTCCTGGTGCATGGCCGCGATGGCATTCCTCGGCCTCGCTCACACCTTCAAGCGCGGAGAGATGATCCGCGTCGGCCTGTTGCTGGAGCGTCTGCATGGGCGCACCAAGCAGGTTGCGGAGGTCGTGGCGCTCGGTATTGCCGCCGCTTTCATCCTCTATTTCACTCGGCATGCCGTGCAGATGACCTACGATTCCTGGCGCTTCAACGACGTGGCGCAGGGCGTCGTCGCGCTTCCGCTCTGGATTCCGCAGCTCGGGTTTTCCGGCGGACTCGTGATCCTGTCGATCGCGCTCATTGATGAAATGATCAGTGTCGTCGGCGGCAACCGGCCGAGCTACGAAAAGGGCTCGCCGGACGAGACCCCGGACGAATTCATCGAACGGATCTCGCAGGGCGGCGGAGGTTGACGATGGCCAATCTCGGCATGATCGAACTGTCGTTCATTCTGCTCGGCGTGATGATCCTGCTGCTGGGAAGCGGCATCTGGATCGCGGTTTCGCTCGGGCTCGTCGGCTTCGTGGCGATGGCGCTGACCACGAGCCTGCCGCTCGGCTCGGTGCTTGCGACCACGACATGGAGCGCAAGCTCGTCATGGACGCTCGCCGCGCTGCCGCTGTTCATCTGGATGGGCGAGATCCTCTTCCGCACCAAATTGTCCGAGGAGATGTTTCGAGGCCTGTCACCCTGGGTTCAATGGCTGCCCGGGCGCCTCACTCATGTCAACGTGATCGGCTGCGGCATCTTCGCAGCGGTGTCGGGCTCGTCGGCGGCGACCTGCGCGACCATCGGCAAGATCGCGCTGCCCGAACTGGACAAGCGTGGTTACGACAAGAGCCTTAGCCTCGGCTCGCTCGCGGGCTCGGGTACGCTCGGCCTGCTGATCCCGCCGTCGATCCCGATGGTGGTCTATGCGGTCACGGCGAATGTCTCCGTGCTTCAGGTCTTCCTCGGCGGCTTCCTGCCGGGCGTGCTCGTGATGGTGCTCTATTCCGGCTACATCATCATCTGGTCGCTGCTCAATCCAAAAAAGGTCCCGCCGCGGGACCCGCCGATGTCGTTCCGCCGGAAGCTGCAAGAGTCCGCCAAGCTCGCGCCGTGCCTGCTGCTGATCCTGGCCGTCTTCCTGTCGCTCGTCTTGGGGTTTGCGACCGCGACGGAGTGTGCCGCCTGGGGCGTCTCCGGCGCGCTGCTGCTGGCGTGGTGGAGTCGCACGCTCACACGCAAGAACTTCCTCGAAAGCATCATGAGCGCGACACGCCTGACCTGCATGATCATGCTGATCCTGGCAGGCGCGGCCTACACGACCGCAGCGATGGCGTATACGGGAATTCCGGCAGCGCTCGCCACCTGGGTCCAGGGCCAGCAGCTCACGCCGGGCATGCTCGCGCTGTATCTGAGCATCATGTACATCATCCTGGGATGCCTGATCGACGGCATCTCGATGATCGTCCTCACCGCCGTGATCGTGCTGCCGATGGTCAAGCAGGCCGGTCTCGACCTGGTCTGGTTCGGCGTCTATCTCATCATCCACGTCGAGATGGCGCAGATCACGCCGCCGGTCGGTTTCAATCTGTTCGTGCTCCAGAACATGAGCGGGCGTGATACCTTGACCGTCGCGCGAGCGGCGTTCCCATTCTTCGTCCTGCTGCTCGCGGCCGTGTTCATCATCACGGAGTATCCGCAGATCGTGATGTTCTTGCCCAAGCTCGCTTTCCCAGACTGAGCGTACCGTTTGAAATTGACTGTGAGGAGAAGCCCGATGATCTCTCGTTTATTCCGCGCATCCCTGATCGCCGGCGCCGTGCTGGCCGCGACGCCCGCATTGGCTCAAACCAAATGGAATCTGCCGGCAGCGTATCCCGCCGACAATCCGCACTCCGAGAACCTCGTTGCCTTCGCCAAGGACGTCGAGGCCGCGACATCCGGCAAGCTCCAGATTACGGTTCATCCCGGCGCCTCACTGTTCAAGGCGCCCGACATCAAGCGCGCGGTGATGACCGGGCAGGCGCAGATGGGCGAAGTCTTGCTGTCGATCCACGAGAACGAGGATCCGGTGTACGGGGTCGACGTCGTGCCGTTTCTGGCGACCAGCTTTCCGGACGCCATGAAGCTGTACCAGGCGTCGAAGCCGCTGATTACCAAGAAGCTCGATGCGCAGGGGCTCAAGCTGCTGTTCGTGGTGCCGTGGGCGCCGCAGGGCGTCTATGTCAGTAAGCCGCTTGCGACCATCGAAGACATGAAGGGCCTGAAATGGCGGGCTTACAACGTTGGGACCGCGCGTATTGGCGAGCTCGTCGGCGCGCAATCGGTCACCATTCAGGCCGCCGAGCTGCCGCAGGCACTTGCGACCGGCGTCGTGAACTCCTTCATGTCGTCAGGGGGCACGGGCTACGATGCGAAGGCATGGGAGTCGCTGAAGTACTTCTATGATGTGCAAGCCTGGATCCCGAAGGACTACACCTTCGTCAACAAGGCTGCGTTCGAGGCGCTCGACAAGCCGACCCAGGAGGCCATCCTCAAGGCCGCCGCAACCGCGGAAACCCGCGGCTGGAAGGCCTGGCAGGACAAGAGCACCTGGTACATCGATCAGCTCAAGGCCAAGGGCATGACGGTCGAGCCGCCGAGCCCAGCCCTGAAGGCCGGATTCCAGAAGATCGGCGAACAGCTCACCGCCGACTGGCTCAAGAAGGCGGGAGCCGACGGCCAGGCCCTGGTTGACGCCTACAAGAAGATGTGAGGACGACGGGGCTCGGCGGACCCCAGTCGAAACTGCGCAACGACTTCGCGGCGACACCCAACCGCCGCGGAGGTCGAGACAAGCTCAGGCCGAGATCGCCTTCGCCGATCCCGCTTCGTTACGCAGCAGGAATTTCTGGATCTTTCCCGTCGACGTTTTCGGGATCGGCCCGAACACCACGGCCTTCGGCGTCTTGAAGCCGCTCATATGCGAGCGGCAGAAGGCGATGATGTCCGCTTCGCTTGCACTCGCGCCGTCCTTCAGCTCGACGAAGGCGCAGGGCACTTCGCCCCATTTCGGATCGGGCTTTGCGACCACGGCGGCGAACAGCACCGCCGGGTGCTTGTAGAGAATGTCCTCGACCTCGACCGAGGAAATGTTCTCGCCGCCGGAGATGATGATGTCCTTGGAGCGATCCTTGATGATGACGTAGCCGTGCGCGTCGAGCACGCCGAGGTCTCCGGTGTGAAACCAGCCGCCTTCGAAGGCTTCCTTCGTCGCCTTGTCGTTCTTGAGGTAGCCCTTCATCACGATGTTGCCGCGGAACATGACTTCACCGATGGTCTCGCCGTCGCGCGGCACCTGCCTCATGGTCTGCGGATCGATGACGGTGACGGCTTCCTCGAGCGGGTAGGGCACGCCCTGCCGCCGCTTCAAGCTGGCGCGCTCGGCCGCGGGCAGATCATCCCAGCCTGGCTGCTCGGCGCAGACGGAGGCGGGGCCGTAGACCTCGGTCAGGCCGTAGACGTGCGTCAGCTTGATCCCGATGCTCTCGGCGCCTTCGAGCACCGCGACCGGGGGCGCGGCACCGGCGATCAGGCCGACGACGCGGCGCGCGGCACCACCCTTCGGTGCATCGGGCGCGTTGATCAGCGTGTTGTAGACGATCGGCGCACCGCACATGTGGGTGACGCCGTGCTGCTTGATCAGCTCGAAGATCTTGGTCGGCTCGACCTTGCGCAGGCAGACATTGATGCCGGCGGCGGCCGCAATGGTCCAGGGGAAGCACCAGCCGTTGCAGTGGAACATCGGCAGCGTCCAGAGGTACACCGGGTGCTGGCCGAGTTGGCCTGCGAGAATGTTGCTGACGGCATTCAGATAGGCGCCGCGATGATGGGTGACGACGCCCTTGGGATTTCCCGTCGTGCCCGAGGTGTAGCTCAGCGCGATCGCGTCCCATTCGTCCCCCGGCAGGATCGCCGTGAAGTCAGGATCGCCTTGCGCGACGGCGGTTTCGTACTCGATCTCGCCGATGCGCCTGCCGCCCTTAAAGGCGGCGTCGTCGACGTCGATCACGAACGGTTTTGGGCCACTCATCTGCGACAGCGCATCGGTGATCACGCCCGAGAATTCCGGGTCGACCAGAATGATCTTTGCGCCGCCATGGTCGAGCTGAAATGCGATCGAAGGCGCATCGAGCCGGATGTTCAGGGCGTTGAGCACGGCACCCGTCATGGGGACGGCGAAATGCACCTCGTTCATCGCCGGAATGTTCGGCAGCATCGCCGCGACGGTGTCGCCGACGCCGATGCCCTTGCCGGCAAGGTACGAAGCAAAGCGCTTGCAGCGCTCATGGGTCTCGCGCCAGGTGAAGCTGCGCCCTTCGTAGACCGTGCTAACGTGATCGGGATAGACTAAGGCGCTGCGCGCAAGGAAGCTCAACGGGCTCAGCGGCACGTAGTTGGCGGGCGTCTTGTCGAGACCGATATTGTACTGGTTCTGCCGCTCGCTCATCGACACCTCCCTCACGCGCCGGCTTACAGGAATCCGATGGAGATCCACGGAAACACGGCGACGACGATCAATCCTACCAGCAGCGCCAGCAGATAACCCCAGATCGGCCTGATGCCTTCGGCCGGATCGACGCGTCCGATGGCGCAGGCGGCATAATAGCCGACCCCGAAGGGCGGGGCGAATAGCCCGATACCCATGGCGAGAATGATCACCATGGCATAGTGCACCTCGTGCACGCCGACCGCACGCGCAATCGGAAACAACAGCGGCCCGAACAGTACGATCGCCGGGATGCCCTCCAGCACGCTGCCGAGGATGGTGAAGGCCAGGATCGAGACGGCGATGAAGGTCCCCGCGCCGCCCGGCAGTCCGGTCATGGCCGACGCCAGCGAGCGCGAGAACCCCGATTGCGTCAGGCCCCAGGCCATGCCTGTGGCCGTTCCGATGATCAGCAGGATCGCGCCCGACAGCGCAGCGGTTTCGACCAGCATCGGAAACAGCCGCCGCCAGTCGAAGCGGCGGTAGACGAGGAGGCCGACCAGGGCGCCATAGACGATGCCGATGGTGGAGACTTCGGTGGCGGTCGCGATGCCTTCGACCACGGCATAGCGGATCACGAAGGGCAGCGCGAGCGCGGGCAGGGCAATGACGAAGGTCTTGCCGATCTCGCCACCTGTGGCGCGTCGGACATGGCTCATATCCTCGTGGCGGTAGCGCCACCAAACCAGCATGCACAGCGTGATCGCCAGCACGACCCCGGGCAGCAGGCCGCCGGTGAACAGCGCGGCGATCGAGACGCCCGTGACCGATCCGATCGTGATCAGCACGAGACTCGGCGGAATGGTTTCGGTCTGCGCGCCGGTGGCCGCAAGGAGCGCGACGAGATCGCCGGGCTTGGCGCCGCGCTGCTTCATCTCCGGGAACAGCACGGGCGCGACCGCCGCCATGTCGGCCGCCTTGGCGCCTGAGATGCCGGAGACCAGGTACATGGCGCCGACAAGGACGTAGTGCAGCCCGCCGCGGACGTGGCCGAGCAGGCTCGCCAGGAAGGCGACCATGGCCCGTGCCATGCCGGTCATTTCAATCAGCAGCCCCAAAAATACGAACAGCGGCACCGAGAGCAAAATGAGGTGGCTCATGCCCTCGTCCATCCGGCCGACCAGCACCATGACCGGCGTGCGCGTGGTCAGTGCCAGATAGCCGAAGATGGCGAGCCCGAAGCCGAACGCGATGGGAACACCGGCAAAGACGCAGAAGCCGGCGACGCCGACGAAGAAGATGACGAGGTTGAGGTTGCCGAGCGGCCGCAGATAGGGCTGCGCCAGCCAGAACAGGCCGACAACGACAGCAACGGCGACCGCGGCCGTCAGCACCATGCGGTAATCGGCTGCGCGCAGCAGCCGCAACAGCGCGAACACCGCCATCAGGCAGATGCCGGCCGGCAGCGCCGCGGCGCGCCACATATTGGAGATCTGCAGCGCCGGCGTGGTGATGAAGCTTTCCTCGTAGGCGTAGTCCCAGGACGGCCACACGATCAGCGCCAGGAAGGCCAGCGCCGCGCAGGTCGCCACGAGGTCGAGCCAGGCCCGCGTGGCCGGCCTGGTGCTGGCGACGACCGCGGTCATGCGCATGTGCTCGGAGCGGCGGAACGCGACCGCCGCGCCCAGCATGGCGAGCCACAGGAACAGGATCGAGGCGAGCTCGTCCGACCAGATCAGCGGCCGGTGCAGGCCGTAGCGCGCGACCACGCCGGCAAACAGGATCGCGATCTCGGCGACCACCAAAATCGCCGCCGGGATTTCGACGAGGAGGCCGAGTGCGCGCTCCGTCGAGGCCAGCAACGAAGGTCGGCGAGGGGACCGAACAGTCGCCTCGCCCGCCACTCCGTTCACTTCGACCTCGATATGAGCCATGACGGCTCCAACGCGTTACGACAGCTTGCCGACCGCCTTTTCCAGCAGGTCCCAGGCCTGATCGCCATATTTACCCTTCCACTCGGCATAGAAGCCGGCGGACCGCAGCTTGTCGCGGAACGGCGCGACCGCGGGCTGGTTGAAGGTCAGGCCCTTGCCCGCGAGCTCCTGCTGCAGATTGGCATTGAGCTTGGCGGTGTCCTCACGTTCTTTGAGCGCTGCAGCATTGATGTTCTTGGCAACGATGGTACGCACATCCTCGGGCAGGCTGCTCCATGCCTTGCGATTGGCCAGGAACCAGAAGCCGTCCCACATGTGGTTGGTCAGCGAGCAGTATTTCTGCACCTCGTAGAGCTTGGCGGTCGAGATGATCGCCAGCGGGTTCTCCTGGCCCTCGACGATCCTGGTCTGCAGCGCGGAATAGACCTCGGCGAAGTTGATCGAGGCGGGCGCCGCATCGAACGCCTTGAACATCGAGGTCCACAGCGGCGACACCGGCACGCGGATCTTGAAGCCCTTGAGGTCGTCCGGACCGGTGATCGGCTTGCTTGACGACGTGGTCTGGCGGAAGCCGTTGTCCCAGATCTTGTCCATGACCTCGAGACCGGCCTTCTTGATCTCGCCGCGGACGAAGGCGCCGAGATCGCCGTCCATGGCCTTCCAGACCGTGCCGTAGTCCGGGAACGCGAAGCCGATGCCGTTGATGGAGGCCGCCGGCACCAGGGTCGACAGGATCAGTCCCGACAGCGTGAAGAACTCGACGCCGCCGGACCGAATCTGGCTCAGCATGTCGGTGTCGGACCCGAGCTGGTTGTTCGGGAAGATCTGGAGGTCGAACTTGCCGCCTGTCTCGGCCTTGATCGCCGCCGCCATCTCCTTGGCGCGCACGTTCAGCGGATGGGTGTCCGGCAGGTTGTTGGCGTATTTGTAGGTGAACTCGGCGCTCTGGGCGCGGGCCACATGGGGCGCACTGAGGCCGCCCAGGACCGCGGTCGCGGCGGAGGCCTTGAGAAGCGTGCGGCGGGAAAAGCTCATGGGTCTGCTTCCTCGAAAGTTTGTTGTTGTTCTGAGATGCAAACCTATACGGACGGAAGGTCAGAAGGTCATCTGCGATCTCGCGAAGCTTCGCTTATTGCAGCCGGACATCGTCACGGCAATATCGGCTTTCGGAGGCATGGGCCGGATTCAAAAACCGAAAAACAACCCCATGCACAGTAGCCGTAGAAAGTCGGGGCGACGTGCGACGGCCGGCGTGGAAAAGGACGAGGAACGAAGGTCCCATGAGAGGAATTCCAGCTAAATAACTGATCTGATTGTGCATAAATATATTCCATAATATACCTTATGCGAATCATGGATATGGACGTGCAGATCAGGCCCGATCATTCCGCACCTACCCAGAAGCCCTCTCTCGGCTCACACTTGGGGCCAAGCAAGCCCCGGCAAACCGACGCAGCGGTTGAGGCCACGGCAGCATTGGAGGCTCGTCATGCAGGAGAACGTCGCCCGCGCAGATCGCTCGCGCGCCATTCCATTCGATGCGGCCAAGCTCGACCGCCTGATGGAGGCCGCCGGCCTCGACGTCCTGGTCGCGACCTCCAAGCACAATGTGCAGTACATGCTCGGTGCCGAGCGCGCGATCTTCTTCGACTACATGGATGCGCTGGGCGTCAGCCGCTATCTGCCGGTCCTGGTCTATCCCAAGGGCGCACCGGAGCACGCGGTCTATGTCGGGCATCGGCTGGAGACCCACCAGCGCGCCGTCGCGCCCCCATGGGTGGCGCAGGTCCGGACCGAGTCCAACGGCTCGGTCGATGCGATCACGCGGGCCGTAAGCTTGATCCGCGACGCCGGCGTGCCCCTGAAGCGGGTCGGGGTGGAGATGGCGTTCCTGCCGATGGATGCGGGCCGGGCGCTTGCCGACGCCCTGCCCGGCGCCGAGCTCAAGGACGCGCTGCTGGTGCTGGAGCGGCTGCGCGCGGTCAAGTCGGCCGACGAGCTCGCGAAACTCAAGACGGCGTCCGAACTGGTGATCGCCTCGATGCTGGCGGTGATCGCCGGGCACGGGCCGGGCACGACCAAGCAGCAATTGTCGGACGCCTTGCGGATCGCCGAAGCCAATCGCGGACTGACCTTCGAATACTGCCTGCTCGCCTGCGGCAACAGCCACAACCGGGCGCCGTCAGCGCAGCGCTGGGAGCAAGGTGACGTGCTGTCGCTCGATTCCGGCGGCAATTATCACGGCTATATCGGCGACCTCGCGCGCATGGCGGTGCTCGGTGATCCCGATGCCGAGTTGAAGGCCTGCCTGGCCGAGATCGAGGCGGTCCAGCGCGCGGCCTTCGCCGCGGTCCGGCCCGGCGCCCTGGGCGGCGACATCTACGTCGCGGCGGAGCGGCAGCTCGCGAAGATCAGCCAGCGTGACTGCACGGAGTTTTTGGCCCACGGCATGGGCCTCGTCAGCCACGAGGCCCCTCACCTGACTGCCAAGGGCCCGATTCCCTACGACGACACCGACGCCCGGTTGCCGCTCGAAACAGGCATGGTGGTGTCGATCGAGACCACAATGAAGCATCCCAAGCGCGGGTTCATCAAGCTCGAGGACACGGTCGCGGTGACGGCGACGGGCTACGAGATCTTTGGCGAGGGTGGTCGTGGGTGGAATCTGGGGGGCAGTTCGCTGTAGCGGCACCGCCCACGGCGCAGACATTCGCCCTCTGCCTGAGCACCACCGGGCCATCAACGCCCTGACCTACATCGCCCATGACCTAGACTTCCGCGGAAGCGGTCGCTCTCGGCATTCGCATGACTTGCTCGAGGGCATTTCGGTGCTTCAGCACGGCAAGGGTCTCGCGTGCGCTGAGGCTGCTGACGACCTCCTCGAAATCGTCGCTCTGCTCAATCTTGGCCCGGCCTATCGCGAGATCTATGTCGATTTGGCGCGATTTGCGAGGCGGCGTTTCGAGGGACTGCATGTGCGGTCCAAGCAACGCGGGGTTCTGTCTAAGTTCGATCAGAGCCCCGCGTGCCTCGATCCGATCCAGGTTGGCGAGCTCTCTCGCCCTCTGCAGCAGTGCCGGCGCGCGATTGTCCTCCGGCGTCGCAAACAGGTGCGCCATTCGCGGCGCGGTCGACGTGATGAGACCGATCGGTATGGCGCAAACCAGGCCGATGATCACCGGCGACATCCAGAGCAGCAGCGGAAGCGACACGGCGTAGGCGCTTGCCGCCATGGCCAGACCGCATAGGGTCGGCACCGTGAACTTGCGATAGACTTCATCGCGCGTGATCCTGCCATCGCTTCGCCGTTGAACTTGCCAACCCGCGTCACGGCCCAGCAGGATCTCCGCCACGGCGGTGGATTGAAAGATCATCATGGATGGGGCGATCAAGGCGGCAAGCAGGCTCTCGGCGATCACCGCCAGCAGCACGCGAAATCCGCCGCCGAATGCCTGCCGTTCCGCACGTCTGGTGAGCAAAACGAGGTAGGCCAGCAATTTGGGCAGGATGAGCAGCCCCATCGTCGCGGCAAAGACCCAGGCGGCGAGCACGGGATCCTGTGCGGGCCAGGTTGGAAACAACGAAAAGCCCTTGGGAAAGTACTCCGGCTTGACGAAATAGGCCTGCAACGAGATCAGGATTCCGAGCAATAGAAACAGCAGCCACAGGGGCGCGGTGAGATAGGAGCCGATGCCGGTCAACAGGTGAAGCCTGGAGACCCAGTGCAGGCCTCTAGCCGGCAGAACGGAAAGATGCTGGAGATTGCCCTGACACCAGCGGCGGTCCCGCGCGGCGAAATCCAGTAGCGACGGTGGCACCTCCTCGAAACTCCCGCCGAGTCCTGGAGCCATGAAAATCCCCCACCCCGCCCGCCGCATCAGCGCGGCTTCGACAAAATCGTGGCTGAGGATGTGGCCGCCGAAAGGCTTCCTCCCGCGCAATTCGGGCAAGCCCGCCTCTTGCGCAAAAGCCTGCACCCGGATGATGGCATTATGTCCCCAATAATTGCCCTCGGAGGCGTGCCACCAGGCGTTTCCGGCCGCGATCAGCGGACCGTACAAACGACCCGAGAACTGCTGAAGCCGGCTAATCAGGGTTCGCGCATTGACGACGATCGGAAGCGTTTGAATCAGCGCGGCCTGCGGGTTCGCTTCCATCGCGCCCACCAGCCGAACGATGGTCTCTCCGCTCATCAGACTGTCCGCGTCGAGAATGATCATGTAGTCGTAGGCGCCACCGAACCGCCTCACCCATTCGGCGATGTTGCCGGACTTTCGGGCGGTGTTGTCAGATCGGTGACGGTAGTAGAGATGGCCCGAACCGCAGTTGCGCTGCAGTTCCAGAAACGCAAGCTCCTCGGCAATCCAGATGTCCGGATCTGTGGTGTCACTGAGCAGAAACCAATCGAACAACGGGGCCTGTCCGATTTCGCCGACCGATTCGTACATGGCGCGGAGTCGCGCCATGAGATGGTGCTGATCCTCGTTATAGGTCGGCAACAGCATCGCCGTTCGGCCGGTGATCCCGGGCAGCGGACCGTGGCTGTCAATTGGCAGCACATCCGGTCGGCCCCGCAGGAGCACAAAAAAACCGGCGACTGAAGACACGAACGAAAACGCGATCCAGGCGAGCAGCACGAGAAACAGCCCGAACACCATGCCTTCGAGGACCGTGACGCCACCAACCTTGAGAACGTCGTACATCTCAACAGCGCCCGCAGCGGTAATCGCGACCGTTCCGCCAAGAATGAACAGGCGCCGCGCTGCAACGGCAGGGATGGTCCGTAGTCGCGCCGGATCGGCACGACTTGTCCTGTCCAAACGGCAGGGCAGCATCGGGAGAGGCGTTTCGTCGGGAAGATATCGAATGCCAAGCTCAGGCGAATGCGCGGGCGACGACGTCAGGGCGCCCATCGGTAAACCCAGACTTCAGAGATGGCTTGATCGCCTTGCATCAAGACCGCCCTCAACTCGACAGGCGCGTCCTTCACGGCGCATTGAAAACTCAGGCGCCAGCCGCCGGTTTCCGGGTTTGGCTGTGTGACGACGTTCTTGATCTCGGATTTGTCGGCGCTGACGGCACCCCTCACCTTGCCAGGATCGACCTCTTTCAGCTTGTCACCAAGGAGTTCGAGCACGAACAATTTGCTGTCGTCGCCCCGCGCGCCAACGCCTGTGCGGGTGAACCGGGCCAGGGAATTTGGCTTCGGCGCGTCCGGACCCCAGTGCAGGCGGTAGGTGTAGTTGTTTTCGCTCTTGGCCTGGAGGGCCGTCTTCGGGCGCCAGAAGGCGGCGATGTTGTCGTGAACTTCCTCCTTGGTCGGGATCTCAAAGAGGACCACACTGCCCTCTCCCCAATCTCCGATCGGTTCGACCCAGAGGCTCGGGCGACGCTCAAAGCGCGATTCGATGTCCTCGTAGGCAAAGAAATTTCTCTCCCGCTGCATCAGGCCGAAGCCGCGAGGATTGAGGTCATTAAACGTGCTGGCCTGCAGATCGCGTGGGTTGTTGAGAGGACGCCAGAGTTGCTCGCCCTTTCCATTGAACATTGCGAGCCCATCGGAATCGTGCACGGCAGGGCGGAAATCGTCGACATCGTGTCGGTCGTTCGGACCGAAAAAGAACATGCTCGTCATCGGCGCCAGGCCGGCATGCTGCAGCTCGATCCGCGGATAGAGCGACATCTCCACGTCGAAGACCGTCGGAGCGCCTGGCCTGATCGTGAAGCGATAGCTTGCCGTAGCGCTCTTGCTGTCGAGCAGTGCATGGACCACGACGGATGTGGCACCCGGCGCGGGCTTCTCCAGCCAAAAGGCCTTGAAGAGGGGAAATTCCTCTCCCTTGCTCTCGCCGGTATCGATCGACAGACCGCGCGCGGACAGGCCGTAGGTCTCGCCTTTGGCAACGGCACGGAAGTAGCTGGCGCCGAGAAACGCGCAAACCTCGTCGTAATAGTCGGGCCGATTGATCGGGGCGTGAATGCGAAAGCCGGCAAATCCGAGATCGGCGTCCGGTACCTGGCCGATATTGTCGCCGAATGCGAAATCGTCGCGCCGGTACCTGATCGGTACGGCTCGTCCGCCGGCGACCTCGTAAATGTCGACCCTGTTCTTGTAGAAAAAGCCGCGGTGGAAAAACTGAACCTCGAAGGGCAGCTTCTCGCTGCGCCAAGCCGCGCGCTCCGGCAGAAAGCGAATTGACCGGTACTGATCGTAGGTGAGATCCTTGAGCGCATCCGGGACCTTTTCCTCTGGTGGCGCAAAGGGCTTACTCGCCAAATTGCGCGCAAGGTCGCGGACATAAGAGGGGCCAAACGGCAACTCTGCCGCCGATGCCGCCGAGACTGCGCCAGGTAGTAATGTCGCCAATGGCGTCAATGCCGAGGCTTCCAGGAATTGCCGGCGATTCAACTGTGCTACCCGTTCGGTTCCAACCGCAATGCAACCCCCTCATGGCGAACGAGTTCCATGAGCGCCGCCGAATCCGAGCACGGTGTTGCCGACGAGGTCATCGATGCGGACTTGGGCAACATCGCGCTGATCCGCCTCGGTTGCGCCTGCAGGACGAGCTGCAATTTCCGATTGAGCATTCTCGAGCCATGGCGCCACGCAACGCTGCAGCCCCCGAAGGTAACTGGATGATCGCCTTAGCGCAGCGGCAGCAACTCCAGCTGGCTCTGCGCGTTCTTGACCGCCGTCGCATACCAGCTTTGGCTTGGTGCTTCCTTGGAGAAGCACGCCGTGTAGGCGGTCATCGCATTGTCTTCGCGGGTGATGTCGCCGCGGGGGTCCTTCTTGTCGATGGGCCTCGCCATCATCTGCTTCCAGACCTTTTCGCAGGCCGGGATCTCAGCCGTCTTCACCGCTTCGCTTGCGGCGAGAAAGAAGACCTTGTCGCCCTGGATCGCGACGACGTCGATTTCATGCGGCGGTCCCTTCAAATCGCCATTGCCGCGCACGCCGAGCACGGCGACCGCGGCGCTGGCTCCCGCAGGCGTCGTGATCGGCAGCTCGGCATATTTGGCGAAGGCGGAGTCCTGGACCGCCTGATAGTAGAAGCGGTCCGACTTGAACGCGGCGCCAACCTCCTGCGGCATGCCGTCCTCGCGGTGCTCGCGCAGCCAGTGCTTGAGCAGCGCGGTGGTGGTCACCACGGCCTGCATCTTGTCGCCTTCGGAGGCGAAGCCGAGACCGTCGAGATGGCCGAAACCGGAGTCGCCCTTGAAGAGCGTGTCCGCGTTGGTCTTGCCGTCCGCCGGCAGCCCCTTGATCGCGACCGGTCCCACCAAACCGCGCAGGACGCCCGTCAACTCCTTGAGCGCCGCGTCGTGCTGCTTATAGGTCTCGTCGTTCTCCGTGGCTTTCGAGAACTTTGCGATGTAGCGATCGCGCAGGTCGAGATAGTGCTGCTCGGCCCCGGCCGCATGGGCGGGCGCGGCGAAAACGAGCAGGCAGAGCAAGGCAACGCACTTCATAGCGATCCCGGGAGGCACGAGCTGCCTTCTGCCTTTGTGCCTCCGTTTCACCGGAAGGTTCATTCCCGGCGAGCCGGCACGCCGTCGTGGGTCCTGCTCCGCCAGCGCAAATGGACCGCGATGGTCAACTGTCCTTTGAATAGACCGGTTCACGATGAACTTCCCGTCCGTTCTCGTCGATGACGACGATTCGGAGATCTGGATGTCCTCCCGGCCTTGTCGTGCGAACGTCTTCCGCCAGGTTCTTGCTGTGGGCAATGGCGGCGCCATCGCTACCAAACTCCAGACCTGACTTGTCCCGAGCCGGAACGCCATCTCTCACATCGAAATAGTACGTGCGCATCAGCATCCTCTCACGTCCACCTGGAGTGCTTGGCGATCCTGTCGAAGAGGAAGGGCAAACAGGGGCACAAAGCCCTGGGGGACGTAACTGCAAATCGGGTTAAACACGCAGCGACGCTAGCGAAGGTTGCTCAAGGGCGGTTTGATTCCGATCAAACTCTTCTGTCATGGCTCAGCCTCTGTCATGGCCCGGCCTCGACACGAAGCGTGCCTCGCATCTGATAAGAGGCCATTGAGCTCGGGCAAAGCCGCGCGAGCGTCCCTACTCCGCCGGCGTGAGCTGCCGGTTCAGCCGCATCGCAGCAGTTTCCCGCACGCGGACACGGGCCCGGCGCTTGCGCCACCAGATCACGATTCCGGTGACCGAGAGCGCCGCCACCACCAGCCCCATGATCGAGATCAGGACGCGGCCGAACAGCCCGACAATGCGGCCCGAATGCAGCGGGAATTGCGCCTGCACGAAGATGTCAGCGGCGGTGCCGACCCAGGGCAGCCGTTCGCCGATGGGACGGCCGTCCTCGCTGTCGTAATAGAGCTGCGCCGGGCCGACGCCGCCGGCGCCGTGATCGTCGCCGGGATGGAAGAACGCGGCGGCATAGACACCATGGGCCGGGCCGTAGTTGACCGAGCCGACCGGGACGGTCCACCCTCGCCCCTTGCCGTCGGCCGCCGCGCGCGCGGCGATGTCGGCGAAGCCGACCTTGGGCTCGATGGGGTCGTCGAGATCGCGATACGGCCGCTGCTCATAGGGCGTCGGCGTGTAGTTCGACACCATCTTCATCAGCGGCGAGAACAACTCGAAATAGAGGTTCAGCGAGAACGCCGTAAAAGCGATGATGAACAGGAGGCCCCAGGTCCACAGGCTGAAAGCGCGGTGGATGTCGAAATTAATCCGGTAGGCGCTGCCTGACGTCTTGATGGTCCACGCTGGCGCCCAGCGCGCCCAGAAGCCGCGTTCGAGCTGGCGCGTGACTTGCGGAGCCCGCGCCGCGCTGGCGCGCCGGCGCGAGGGCAGCGTCAGGTAGAAGCCGACGAAGCAGTCGATGGTCCAGATGATGGCGATGACGCCGAGCAGGCGCATGCCCCAGCGGTCGCTGCCCCAGAATTCCGGGATGTGCATCGTGTAGTGCAGCTTGTAGAGGAACGAGACGAAGTTTTCGCGCGTCACTGGCCACACCGCGCCCCAATAGCGCCGGCCAAGCTCCGCGCCGGTGTTGGGATCGAGGAAGATCTGATTGTAGTCGAGCGCGTAGCGCTTGCCGGTCGCGGGATCGATCCGCGGCATGACGAAGAACCACAGCGAGTGGCCCTCCTCCGGCGTCATGAACAGGTAGACCACGCGCGCACGGGGATCGCGCTGCTCGATCGTCTTCGCGAGCTCGATCGAGGGAATGGCCGGGCCCTTGCTGCTGACGTCGAACAGATGGCTGTTCAGGACCTCGTCGATCTCGTGATCCCAGGAGATGATCGCCCCGGTGATGCCGGAGAAGAACAGGAAGCCGGCCGTGAGCAGTCCCGCCCAGCGATGCAGCTTGCCGAATATCGCTCTCATCGTTCACCCTCGTTCCAACTCACCAGCGGTAGGTCAGCTTGCCGATGGCCTTGCGTCCCTCCGCATAGAAGCAGCCCGACAGGCTGTAGCAGGCGGCGACATAGCGGGTGTCGGCGAGGTTGGTGACGTTCAGCGACAGGCGCCAATTGTCCCTGCTGTAGGCGAGCAGCGCGTCCAGCACGGTCGCGGATCCAACCTTGAACGTGTTGGCGTCATCGCCCCAGGTCGCACCGACATAGCGGACGCCGCCGCCGAACTGCAGGCCCGCGAGCGGCCCGGTCTGAAGCGTGTAGTCGTTCCACAGCGAGGCGCGGTTGAGCGGCACCGTGACCGGTGCCTTGCCGACATTCACCGGATCCTGCGTCACCGTTGCATCGACATAGGCATAGGCCGCCCGCAGGTTCCAGCCGTCGGCCAGCGACATCGTGCCTTCGAGCTCGAGGCCGCGCGATTTCACCTGACCGGTCTGTTCGGCGAGATAGCTCGGCGGCGCAAAGGTGACGACGTTGTCGCGCGTCAGGTCGAAGGCGGCGAAGGTGAACAGCGCGTTCCAACCGAGCGGCTGGTACTTGACGCCCACTTCGTACTGCACGCCGGTCTCGGGATTGAGCAGCTGTCCGCTCGGGCCGGTCGCGAGCACCGGCAGGAAGGATTCCGAGTAGCTGAAATAGGGCGCGATGCCATTGTCGAAATTGTACATCAATGCGGCACGGCCGGTGAACGCCGACGCATCCTTCGAGACCGACGTATTAAAGATGCCGCTGTCCACCTGCGTCGTCACGAAATCCTGGCGGCCACCGAGCTGGAACGAGAGCCGGCCGAGCTTGATCTGGTCCTGCGCGTAGAGGCCGACTTGCGACTGCTTGACGCCGGTGTCGTCGCTCATGGCGCCCATGGTCCAGTCGTAGCTGTAGACCGGGTTGAAGACGTTGATCTCGGGCGCGGACGTCGTGACGGCAAAGGCGGTGTCGCGGAAGCTGGTGTTGCGGTAGTCGATCCCGACCAGCGTGGTGTGGCTCAGGAAACCCGTGGTGAACTTGCCCTGGAGCTGATTGTCCACCGCGAAGGAGTTGATGTAGGAGTTGCTGTAGCTGCCGAAACGCGCGAGCTGTCCCGCGGCCTCGTCGGTATAGCCTCCGCCGAAAAACACCTTCTCCTCGTTGTGCTGATAGGCGTAACGCAAATTCTGCCGGAACGTGATGCTGTCGGTGAAATTGTGCGAGAGCTGGTAGCCGGCGGTCGCGATCTCGGTGTTGAACGCGTTGAAGCTCGGCACGCCCGCGAAGAACGAGACCGGGATGGTGCGGCCGTTGTTCGGCCACACCGTGCCCGAGGCCGGCAGGAACTGGAGGCCCCACCCTGCCCGGTCGCGCTGATAGTTCGCGAGGATCGTGATGGTGGTGTCCTCGTTCGGCTTGAACGTGACGGCGGGCGCGATGAAGACGCGGTTGTCCTTGGTGAAGTCGACCTGGGTCTCGCCGTCGCGCACCACGCCGGTCAGGCGCCACAGCACGGTGCCGTCCTTGTTGGCGGGACCGCCCATGTCGAACTGGCCCTGATAACGGTTGAAGCTACCGCCGGAGATCGAGGCCTCGCCGAATTGCTGCGCCGTCGGCAGCTTGGTCACGTAGTTGAGGATGCCGCCGGTGCCGCTGCCGCCATACATCGCCGAGGATGGGCCCTTCAGGACCTCGAGGCGCTCGGCGCCGTAGGGATCGAGGCCGTTGAAGTGCACGTAATTGCTCGAGGGAATCCGCAATCCGTCGACGTAGAGGCCCGACATGGTGGTGTCGAAGCCGCGGATCTGGAGAGCGCCGAAGCGGGTATCGGAGCCGCCGTTGACGTCGCCGCTGACACCCGCGGTGTAGCGCAGCGCTTCGCCGATCGAGACCGCGCCCTGGTTTCTGACCTGGTCGGTGGTGACGACGGAGACGGACTGCGGGGTTTCGATCAGCGGCGTATCCGTCTTGGTCGCGGTGCCGCTGCGCGTCGCAACGAAACCGCGCACGGGACCATTGGCGCGTTCACCCGTGGCGCCGTTCGATGATGCCGACTGGGTTGGCGCGGCTTGCTGCGTCGGAGAGCGACGATTGGCGCGTGCAGCGCGTGTCGCCCCTGAGCGTCGCGGCGAAGCGACCGCCGCGGGCCGGGCGCGCTGGGCCGGGGCTTCGACGGTGACGGCGGGAATCTGCGTCTGCGCCTCCACGGCACCGAAGGGAACGACGAGAGCAAATGTGCTGGCCGCTCCGAGGAAGAGAGTCTGTATCTGTCGACGACGCGTGTCGGAACGCGAAGGAGGTTGGAAGTCGGTCACGTCGAGGCCCCACGCACTGCCGGCTTCACCGGTATCGTTTTTGATGCCTCGCCCTAACGCAGGCGATTTCGGAGTGCGATAGGAACTGCGTTAGAATTTCTCCAGACGCGTGTGCAACGCGTGCGACGAATGCGCTCACTCGTGTCTGGAAGTTTGGAATGCTTCCAGACCGACAAGAACCTGCTTGTTCGAAATGTCTAAAGCGACGTCAGCGATGTCGCAGCCGGCGATTGACCCGGCGCGCGAAATAATCGCCGGCGCTCTGGACGAGCTGCACCAGCGCGATCAGCACGACGACGACGGCCAACATCATCTCCGGCATGAAGCGCTGATAACCGTAGCGGATGCCGAGATCGCCGAGGCCCCCGCCTCCGACGGCACCGACCATGGCGGAGTAGCCGAGCAGGCTGACGACCGCGAGCGTCAACGCCAGCAGAAGACCCGGCAACGCTTCGGGGATTAGCACCTTGAGCACGATCTGCATCGGCGAGGCCCCGAACGAGGACGCGGTCTCGATCAGGCCACCATCGACCTCGCGGATCGCGGCCTCGACCAGGCGCGCGATGAACGGCGCCGATGCGATCGTCAAAGGCACGATTGCGGCCGTCGATCCGATCGAGGTGCCGGCCACCAGCCGCGTGAACGGGATGATGGCGACGACCAGGATGATGAAAGGCGTGGACCGTGTCGCGTTGACGACGATGCCGAGCACGCGATTGACGACGGGCGCCGCGAACAGCTCGCCTTTCCGGCTGGTCGCGAGAAAGACGCCGAGCGGCAGGCCGAAGGCGGTGCCGATCAGCGCCGCGAGCCCGACCATGTACAGGCTCTCGCCGGTCGCCTGGACGATCAGGTTGATGAGTTCAGGCGACATAGCCGAGACGCTCCGCGGGGAATTGATATTGTGACAGCCAAGCCAGCGTGCGCGTCGTCGCGTCCTCGCCGCCAGACATGCCGAGAGGGATGCCAAGCGTCAGTGAGCCCACATGCTGGCCGCCGATCTCGTCGATGCGGGCCGACAGCAGCGACACGTCGAGGCCGAGCTCGCGCGCGAGCCGCGCCACCAGCGTGTCGCCGGCCCCTGCCCCGCGAACCTGGACGCGGATCACGGCCTGTCCGCCCGCAGGCGGCTCCGAAACGATCCGGCTCGCCAGCGACACCGGCAGGCTGTCTCCGATCACTTCGGCCAGGAAGGATTGTGTGATCGGATGCTTGGGGTGGGTGAAAATGTCGGCGACATGGCCGCTCTCGACGACGTGGCCGGCGTCGAGCACCACGACGTCCCCAGCGAGCTGGCGCACCACCGACATCTCGTGGGTGATCAGCACGATGGTCACGCCCAGTTCGCGGTTGATGTTCGCGAGCAGATCGAGGATCGCCCGCGTGGTCTGCGGATCGAGCGCCGAGGTCGCCTCGTCCGACAGCAGCACGCTCGGCCGCGTCGCGAGCGCGCGGGCAATGCCGACGCGCTGCTTCTGGCCGCCGGAGAGTTCGGACGGATAGCGGTCGTGCTTGTCGGCGATGCCCACCAGCGCTAGCAGCTCGGCGACCCGGGTTTTGATGTCCGCTTTGGCCCAGCCGGCAATCTCGAGCGGCAGCGCGATGTTGGCGGCTGCGGTGCGCGAGGACAGCAGGTTGAAGTGCTGGAAGATCATGCCGATCGAGCGCTGCGCCAACCGCAAGTCGCGGCCCGAGAGCGCCGAGATATCTCTGTCATCGACGACGATGCGGCCCGTGGTCGGCCTCTCCAGCCCGTTGATGAGCCGGACCAGGCTCGATTTGCCGGCGCCGGAGCGGCCGATGACGCCGGTGATCGAACCGCGCGCGATTGCGAAGTCGATGTTTTGCAGGGCCTTGACGCCGGGCTTGCCGCGATAGGCCGGATAGATTTTCGAGATGCCTTCGAAGCGGACCATCGCGTCAGGCGCAGTCGCGGCAAGTGAAATCGCGGGACGTGAGATCGCGTGACGTGAGATCGCGTCGAGCTTTTCGATCGGTTGTCCGATCGCCGGCGACGGGTGGACGTTCATGGAGACGGCCTTCATGCACAATGTTCCGCTGGCCCTCTGGGGGCATCCGGGAACCGGTCGCATCAAGCGACGGAGAGTGAAACCGCGATGAGGACTCAGCTGGATCGCGCTGCACCGCAGCAGGCACCATCGCCCTTTCAAGTCGCTCTGGCAATGTCAGATATTTGTGGGGAATTGGACGAAGTTTTCCAAATTTCTCCCCACTGAAGAAAATTCATCTGCCGCCGTCTTGGCCCTCGCCCCGGCTCAGGTGACCCGCAACCAGGGCCATACGATCAGCAGGAGCCCTGCGAAATAGAGCACCCCGAAGATCAGCCCAAAACCCCAGAACTGACCCTTGCCGATATAGCCACTGCCGAAATACATCGGCGCCGGCCCGGTCGCGTAAGGCGAGATCACGCCCATCAGGCCGAGCGAATACATGCAGAGCATGGCGAGCGTCGTGACCGGCAGGTCGGGGATGCCGGATCCGACCGCGAGCACCACGGGCAGCACGGCGGCGGCATGCGAGGTGATGCTCGAGAAGAAATAATGGATCCAGAAGAACAGCGCGACCAGCAGGAGCATCGCGGTCGACGGCGACAGCCCGGCGAGCGGCTTTGCATATTCGGTGGCGAACCATTTGATGAAGCCGATCTCGTTGAGGCCCGAGGCCAGCGTCAGCAGCGAGGTAAAATAGAAGAACACCTCCCAAGCGCCCTTCTCGGCGACGATGTCGGCAAACTCGATCACGCCCGTCACCAGCATCAGCGAGATCACGATGAACACGACGGTGGTGGCGTTGACGAAATTCGAGCCCAGAAGCGGCACGCGGATGTCCGGGCTCGAGCCCGCGATCCACAGGAACATCGCGAGCAGGATCAGCGCCAGCATGATCCACTCATTGCGCGACATCGGGCCCATCTCCGCGAGCTCTTTCGATGCCCATTCGGAAATTTCCGGACTGCTCTTCACCTCGGGGCGGCAGACCGCGTAGCTGAGCAGTGGGACCAGCACCATCAGGAGCAGGCCGAGCGGCGCAAAGCCGATGAACCATTGCGCCCAGCTGACGTCGATTCCGACGGTCTTCTTGGCGATGGCCAGCGCCGCCGCATTGGGCGCGAGTGCGGTGAAAAACAATGAGCTGGTGACGGCGGTCGACGCGAACGCGGTCCACATCACGTAGGTGCCGATCTTGCCGGCGGTCGGTCCAGGCTCGGAGCCGTAGATGCGCGGGATGTTGCTGATGATGGGATAGACGATGCCGCCGCTGCGCGCAGTGTTGGACGGTGTCGCCGGCGCCAGCAGGAAGTCCGACATCGCCACCGCATAGCCGAGGCCGAGCGTGTTGGTGCCGAGCTTTTGCACCAGCACGAGCGCAATACGCCGGCCCAGCTGGCTCTTGCGGTAGCCGATCGAGAACACGAAGGCGCCGACGATCAGCCACACCGTGCTCTCCGCAAAGCCCGCCAGCATCCAGCGCAGCGACTTGGTCGGATCGGGATCGATATAACCGCCGACGCCGGCAACCGTCAGCCCGATCAGGCCGACCGCGCCGACCGGCATCGATTCCAGGATGAGCCCGGTGATGACGGCCGCGAAGACGGCAAAATAATGCCACTGGTTGACGTTGAGCCCCGCCGGCACCGGCCACAGATAGATCACCAGCCACACCGCGAGCGGCGCGATCAGCTTCCAGCGAAACCCTTTCGCCTCAGGCGCCTGCGAGCTACCGGCCATGGGCCCTCCCCCCGATCGTCATAGTCGTCTGCCGGCCCGTTGATCAGGCCTATTTTGTCCCAACGCGGCGTATACGGATAGTCCGCGGCGCAATCAATGGCCCAAGCCTGCTTCTACCGCCCTCTGAACTTCGGTTTGCGTCGCGTCAGGAACGCCTCGACGCCCTCCTTGTGGTCCTCGCTAAGGCTTGCCAGGGCGAACTGGTCGACGTCCATGTGGCTGGCGAGATTATCCAGCGCATGCGCCAGCCGGTTGACCGTGAGTTTCGTCATGGCAACGGAGAGCGGCGGCTGCGCTGCCACCTTGCGCGCAAGCTCCATCGCGGCATCGAACGCATGGCCGGGATCGACCACCTGCTCGACCAGGCCCCACTCATAGGCCTCATCCGCGCTGACGCGCTGGTCGGCCAGGATCACCGCCTGCTTGGTGCGCGCCGGGCCGATCAGATGCAGCATGCGCGGAATGCTCTGCCAGCTCATGTTCATGCCGAGCCCGATCTCGGGCACGCGCAGATGGGCATCGCGTCCCATGACGCGGAAGTCGAGCGCGACGGCGAGCGCCACGCCGCCGCCGACGCAAAAGCCCTCGATGGCGGCGATCGTGATCTGCTCCATCTCCTGCCAGGCGTGAGTCAGGCGGGGTCCGAGCTTGAGATGCCGCCGCAGCGTGCCGAGGTCCATGTCCTTGCGCGCGCGGCCTTCGGAATCCTTGAGGTCGAAGCCGGCGCTGAACGCAGCCGCGCTGCCTGTCAGCACCACGACAGAGGTTGCGGCGTCATCCTCAAAACTGCGCGCGGCCGCGGTGAGCTGGCGTAACGCCTCTGGCGACAGCGCATTGATGCCGTCGCCGCGGTCGAACCGCACCACCGCAATCCGCCCCTCCGGCCCCAGGCCCTTCTCGATCTTCACATAGTCGGGCAACGCAATCTCCCCTGATCTTGGTCTTCCTGGTGCTCACAGATGCCCGGTACGCCGATGTTCGGGTTCGCTTCCCTCGACCGGAAACCGGACCGTGGTCCCGATGGTGATCCAGTTGGCATTTTCGCCGGTGATGTTGCGGCCGTAGATCACGTCGACGGAGAATATCTCGTTCGGCCGGTAGCGGACACCGGTCTGGAAGCGCGGCTGCACGGCGCTTGCGATCTCGGAGGCGCCGGCTTGCCCGTAAGCCTCGATCGTCCATTGCAAAGTGTCGGTGAATTTCCAATCGAAGCCGATGCCGTAGGTCAGGTAATGGCGATCCACCGTGCGATCCCAGAGCCAGCCGCCGTTGACGTTGATGCGCATGGTGTCAGACAGGCGGAAGGTCGCGGGGATGACGGCAAAGGCGGATAGCGCCTCGCCGGTCGCCGCGTCGAACGATCCGCCGCCATAGGCCGACAATCCCCACCGGCCGATCCCGGTCGGGACGAAGTTCGTCTTGGCTTTGGGAGCAATTGTCGTGCTCCAGTCGCCATCGCTGCGGGCCCGGATGGTCTGCAGGCTCAGCTCGATCGGCCTGAAGGGATCGACGACACAGGAGGGATTGGCGACCGCGGAGAAATCCGTGTTGGAAGCCGTCGACAGCCAGCTCTCCACCTTGCAGGAGCCGACCTCGGAAATGTCGGCGGCATCGACCGCATAGGCGCCATTCGCGGCGCGCGCATCCTGCGCTGCGACTGCGCCAAAAGCGGCGATTGCGGCGGTTATTCCGGTTCTTGCAGCCCAGCCCATGGTGCGATGTTAGCAGAGTCTTCGCCTCGACAACGCCCGGATTCTGGGACTATCTTCGCCCTATGAGCGACCATCATCATCACCACGATCACGACCATTCCGATCTGTCGGAGACCGAGCTGCGCGTGCGCGCGCTCGAGATGATCCTGACCGAAAAAGGCTATGTCGAGCCGGCCGCGCTCGACGCCATCATCCAGGCCTATGAGACCCGGATCGGTCCCCATAACGGCGCGCGCGTCGTCGCCAAGGCCTGGAGCGATCCGGCTTTCAAGACGGCACTGCTGGAGGACGGCTCGAAGGCGATCGGCACGCTCGGCCATGTCAGCCGCGTCGGCGACCACCTCGTCGTGGTCGAGAACACGCCGCAGCGTCACAACATGGTCGTGTGCACACTGTGCTCCTGCTATCCCTGGGAAATGCTGGGGCTGCCGCCGGTCTGGTACAAGGCCGCGCCCTATCGCTCCCGCGCGGTGAAGGACCCGCGCAGCGTGCTCGCCGATTTCGGCGTGCAGGTCGCCAAGGACGTTGAAATCCGGGTATGGGATTCCACCGCCGAAACGCGCTTTCTTGTGCTGCCGATGCGCCCCGGGGGGACCGACGGCTGGAGCGAGGAGCAGCTCGCCGAGCTGGTCACGCGCGATTCCATGATCGGCACCGGCTTTCCCAAAGCGCCCGGAGCGCCATCATGAACGGCGTGCACGACATGGGCGGCATGGATGGGTTCGGCAAGGTCGAGCCCGAGCCGAACGAGCCGGTGTTCCACGAGGAATGGGAGTCGCGTGTTCTCGCCATGGTGCGCGCGATGGGCGCGGCCGGCGCCTTCAACATCGACACCTCGCGCTTCTATCGCGAGACGATCCCGCCGCACGTCTATCTCTCGAGCTCCTATTACAAGAAATGGTTTCTCGGGCTCGAGGAGATGCTGATCGAGAAAGGTTATCTCACCCGGGCGGAAGTCGCCGCCGGCCACGCGATGCAGCCGTCCAAGGCGCTCAAGCACGGCAAGTTCGATCTCGGCCAGGTCGAGCGCATCATGGTGCGCGGCAAGTTCGCCCGGCCTGCCCCTGCACCGGCGAAATACAAGATCGGCGACAAGGTCCGTGCGAAGAACATTCATCCGGCCACCCACACCCGCCTGCCGCGCTACGTGCGCGGCCATGTCGGCGTCGTCGAGCTGAACCATGGCTGTCACGTGTTTCCGGATACGGCGGCGATGGAGCTTGGCGAGAATCCGCAATGGCTCTACACGGTCGTATTCGAGGGCCGCGATCTCTGGGGCACGGACGGCGATCCGACCTCGAAAGTCTCGATCGACGCGTTCGAGCCGTATCTGGACCCGGCGTCATGAGCAGCACGGCTGCTGCGGCCCCGACGGCAGCGATCCCGAGCATTCCACGCGACGATGACGGCCCGGTGTTCCGCGCGCCCTGGGAGGCGCACGCGTTTGCGATGGCGCTGACGCTGCACGAGCGCGGCGTGTTCACCTGGCCCGAATGGGCGGCAGCCCTGGCCTCCGAGATCAAGCGCGCGCAGGCGGCCGGCGATCCCGATACTGGCGAGACCTACTATCTCCATTGGCTCGCCACGCTGGAGGGCTTCGTCGCACGCAAGGGCGTTGCGTCTGCGGAGACGCTGCATCGCTACCGCGACGCCTGGGATCACGCGGCAGATCGCACCCCGCACGGCAAGCCGATCGAGCTGAAGGCGGAGGATTTTCGGTAAGCTGCTTCCACATATTCCGTCATTGCGAGCGAAGCGAAGCAATCCAGAATCCCTCCCCAGAGGCAGTCTGGATTGCTTCGTCGCAAGAGCTCCTCGCAATGACGGCGGAGTGAGGCGCCTCACCGCCCCGCCACATACTCCCGCCACCCCTTCGCCCGCAGGCTGCACGCTGGGCATTCTCCGCAGCCGTATCCCCAATCATGCTGCGCGCCGCGTTCGCCGAGATAGCAGGTGTGCGACTGCTCGCGGATGAGATCGACCAGCCCGTCGCCGCCGAGGTCGTGGGCGAGCTTCCACGTCGCGGCCTTGTCGATCCACATCAGCGGCGTATGCAGTTCGAACTTGCGGGCCATACCGAGCGACAACGCCGCCTGCATGGCTCGGATGGTGTCGTCGCGGCAATCGGGATAGCCGGAATAGTCGGTCTCGCACATGCCGCCAACGATGTGACTGATGCCGCGCCGGTAGGCCAGTGCCGCGGCGAAGGTCAAAAACACCAGGTTGCGGCCGGGCACGAACGTGTTCGGCAGGCCGTCGGCGCCCACCGCGATCGCGACGTCGCGCGTCAGCGCCGTCTCGGATACGGCTGCCAGCGTCGGGATCGACAGCGTGTGGCTCTCGCCAAGCCTGGAAGCCCAATCCGCGCGCAGATCCTTGATGCCGTCGAACAGCCGGTCACGGCAGGCAAGCTCGATGGCGTGGCGCTGGCCGTAATCGAACCCCAGCGTCTCCACGCGCGCAAACCGGTTCAGCGCCCAGGCAAGGCAGGTGGTGGAATCCTGGCCGCCGGAGAACAGCACCAATGCGGTTTCGGATGAAAATACGTCGCTCATGGCTCGCGCTTTAGCATTGCGCACGCGGCTCGCCAATCCGGCCCGCCAACCGGTGGAAATCACCCTGTTCCGCCGCGCTACGCTGGGAACGGGCGCTCGCTTTTGGCATAAGGCTTGAGAGCCAGGAGACTGCCCCGCAATGACCCCTTCCCGCGACATTTCCCGCCTGATCGAGATCATGGCGGCGCTACGCACGCCGGTGACCGGCTGCCCCTGGGACCTGGAGCAGAATTTTGCGACCATCGCGCCGTATACGATCGAGGAAGCCTATGAGGTGGTCGAGGCCATCAGCCGCGGCGACCTCGACGATCTCTGCGAGGAGCTCGGCGACCTCCTGCTCCAGGTCGTCTTCCACGCCCAGATGGCGTCGGAGCAGAACGCGTTCGCGTTTGGAGATGTCGTCGAGGTCATCACGCGAAAAATGATCCGGCGCCATCCTCACGTTTTCGCCGACAAGGACGGCAACCTCGCCTCCTCCCACGTGAGGGAAGTCTGGGATCGCATCAAGGCGGAGGAGAAGGCCGAGCGCGCCGCGCGCCGGGCGCCGCAGGAAGTGCCGTCGCACAAGTCGCTGCTGTCAGGCGTGAAGGCCGGCCAGCCCGCGCTGACGCGCGCCATGGAGCTGCAGCGCAAGGCCTCTACTGTCGGCTTCGACTGGAACGATCCGCGCGCGGTGCTGGCAAAAATCCGCGAGGAAGCCGACGAGATCGAGGCCGCGCTCGACCGCAACGACAGCAAGGGATTGGCGGAGGAGACCGGCGACCTGATGTTCGCGCTGGTCAACCTCGCCCGCCATGTCGATGCCGATCCGGAAGCCGCGCTGCGTGCGACCAACGTGAAGTTCGAGCGGCGCTTTGCGTTCATCGAGCGGGCGCTGGAGGCGCAGGGCCGCACGCTGGAGCAGGCCTCGCTCGCGGAGATGGACGCGCTGTGGAATGAGGCGAAAGGTGAGGCGAAAAGCGCTGCGCCGGCGGAGAAAAGCAACCAGGTGCGCGGCTAACTCCCTCGTCGTCCCGGCGAAGGCCGGGACCCATAACCACAGGGAGGAGTTTGGCGAACACTTTGAGTGAAAATGCTTGTCGGTATAAAGACCGCTCTGACTCGATAGATCACGCGGTATGGGTCCCGGCCTTTGCCGGGACGACATCTGTTATGCAGTCGCGCGCGGCACGGCGTCGAACCGGTTCACCACGATATCCCGCTTGGTCTCGTCCACCCGTACCGTCATGTCGAAGCGGCCGTCGTGCAGCTCTTTGGCCAGCACCTCGGAATTCCGATGCAGCCAGCTGATGCCGGCGCCGTCGGAGGCATCGATGGAGAGGTCGAGCGTGATGCGCTTGGCAGCCAAGCGCTCCTCGATCGCGGCGAGCAGTGCGTCGACCCCCTCGCCCGACACGGCCGACACCAGCAGCGCCGGATGATCCTCCGGCCTGCGCGCCGCGATGTTCAAAAGCTCTTCGCGCTGTTCGGGACCATAACGGTCGACCTTGTTCCAGACCTCGATGATGCGGCCTGAATCATCGGGATTGATGCCGAGCTGGCGCAGCACGGCGTCGACGTCGCTCTGCTGCGCCTCGGCGTCGTCGTGCGAGATGTCGCGCACATGCAGGATGACGTCGGCTTCCAGCACCTCCTCCAGCGTGGCGCGGAAGGCGGCGACGAGCTGCGTCGGCAAATTGGAGATGAAACCGACGGTGTCCGACAGCATCGCCTTGCCGCCATGCGGCAGGGTGAGCGCGCGGAGGGTCGGATCCAGCGTCGCGAACAGCATGTCGGCGGCCTGCACGTCGGCGCGCGTCAGGCGGTTGAACAGCGTCGACTTGCCGGCATTGGTGTAGCCGACCAGCGCCACGACGCGGTACGGCACGCGCTGGCGGCCTGCGCGATGCAGGCGGCGCGTGGCCTGCACCTTCTTCAGCTCGCCCTCGAGCTTGGAGATGCGCTCCTGGATCAGGCGGCGGTCGGCTTCGATCTGCGTCTCGCCGGGACCGCCCATGAATCCAAAGCCGCCGCGCTGGCGTTCGAGATGGGTCCATGAGCGCACCAGGCGCGAACGTTGATAGTTGAGATGCGCGAGCTCGACCTGGAGCGAGCCTTCCTTGGTCTTGGCGCGGCGGCCGAAGATTTCCAGGATGAGCCCGGTGCGGTCGAGCACCTTTGCCTGCAGCTCCTTCTCGAGATTGCGCTGCTGGATCGGCGCAAGCGCGCAATCCATCACCACGAGCTCGACGTCGAGGCTCTTGGCGAGCGCGGCGATCTCCTCGACCTTGCCCTTGCCGATATAGGTCGCAGGGCGGATCTGGTTGATCGGCGCGATGATGGCATCGGCAACGACGAGATCGATCGCGCGCGCGAGGCCGGCAGCTTCGTCGAGCCGGGCTTCCGCGTCACGCAGGACATGAGCTTCCGATTGCGCGTCGGCATTGCCCGCGCGCACCCGCAAATAGGGACCGATGACAAGCACCCGCCCCGTCTGCTTTTCCCCTGCCGACCGCGGACGGTCGGCATCCCCGTCGAAATTCCGGGGTTCCAATCAGATCACTCTCAAGCCGGCTGGTCCTCGCCGCCTTCGAACAACTGGATCGGAGCGCCCGGCATGATGGTCGAGATCGCATGCTTGTAGACGAGCTGCGAGTGACCGTCGCGCCGAAGCAGCAAACAGAAATTGTCGAACCAGGTCACGATGCCCTGGAGCTTCACTCCGTTGACCAGAAAGATCGTCAGTGGCGTTTTGGTTTTGCGAACGTGATTAAGGAAGGTGTCCTGCAGGTTTTGTGCGCGGTCTGCCGCCATTGTTTTTTTCTCGCTTTGAGTTTCTTTTTATTGCGCCGGTTGCGGCCCTCTTTTGAAATTCGGGGTCCTCGTCCGGTTGCCGTCCCTCATGAGATCCCCCTCGGAGGGACAGCGGTTCAATTAGAGGACAGGTAGGCTTATTAGGCAAGCCGCTTCACGCGGCAGGCCACGCCGTATTGCCCCGAAAAACTACGGAAATCGATGATTTTCCTCGCCTATTCCAACGACGTCGCAGCGTTAGCCGACGCCGAGCGCCTTCAACTTCCGGTGCAGTGCCGAGCGTTCCATGCCAACAAACTCGGCCGTGCGAGAAATATTTCCTGAAAAACGGCTGATCTGTGCAATCAAATAGTCGCGCTCGAACACTTCGCGCGCTTCGCGCAGCGGCAGGCCCATGATGTGCTCGCCATTGTTGCTGGTCGGCATCGCCGGCACCATGGAGCCGACATCCTGCGGCAGCATGTCGGCAGTGATGATGACCTCAGGCCCGCCCGCAGCCAGAATCATGACTCTCTCAACGTTGTTGCGGAGCTGGCGCACATTGCCCGGCCAGACATGCGACTGCAGCACCGCCATCGCGTCCTGGCCGATCTGGCGCTTGGGCAGGCCGCTGCCCGCGGAAATCTGCTCCATGAAGTAGTCGATCAATTCCGGAATGTCCTCACGCCGCTCCGATAGCGCGGGCACGCGGATCGGCACCACCGAGAGCCGGTGATAGAGGTCCTCGCGGAAATGACCGGCCGCGATCTCCTCTTCGAGGTTGCGCGCGGTCGAGGAGATGATGCGGACGTCGACCTGCACCTTGCCGTTGCCGCCGACGCGCTGAAACGACTGCTCGACCAGCACGCGCAAGATCTTGTTCTGGGTCTCGCGCGGCATGTCCGCGATCTCGTCGATGAACAGCGTGCCGCCATGGGCCTCTTCGAGCGCGCCGGGCTTGCGCGCGTGCTCGCCGTTGGACTGCTCGATGCCGAACAGCTCGTGCTCCATCCGCTCGGGCGTGATCGCAGCGGCGTTGATGACGACGAAGGGGCCGTCGGCGCGGCCCGAGGCCGTGTGCAACGTGCGAGCGGTCAGTTCCTTGCCGGCACCGGCGGGACCAACGATCAGGATGCGGCTGTTGGCCTTGGCCGCACGCTCGATGGTCTGGCGCAGCTGGTTCATGCTGGGCGAGCGGCCTACCAGCGAGCTTGCGCTCGGCGCGAGCTGCTTCAGCTCCTTGACCTCGCGCTTGAGCCGCGAGTTCTCCAGTGCACGGTTCGCGACCAGGATCAGCCGGTCGGTCTTGAACGGCTTCTCGATGAAGTCGTAGGCGCCACGCTTGATCGCGGCGACCGCAGTCTCGATGTTGCCGTGGCCGGAGATCATCACGACCGGCAGATCGGGGTTGTCCTTCTTGACCTGCTCCAGGAGCTGCAAGCCGTCGAGCTTGGAGCCCTGCAGCCAGATGTCGAGGAACACCAGATGCGGCCTGCGGTTGGCGATCTCGGCGAGCGCCGTATCGCTGTCGCGTGCGGTCCGGGTCACGAAGCCCTCGTCTTCGAGGATGCCCGCAACGAGATCCCGAATATCGGCCTCATCATCGACAATCAGAATTTCACTTGCCATGGGTCGCCTGTTTTCTCAGCTGCCTGTTGAGGCTTCGATCTTCGTTGAATCATTGGTCTTTTCAGCCGGCTCTTTGGTTTCGACGGCCGCCTGCTTTGTTTCCGGATCCTTGACGGATTGCGTGGCCGTTTCGCCGCTTTCCGGCTTGGTCGTCGCCGCGGCCGACGGTTCGGCCCCCTCCGTTTTCGCGGGAGCGCCGGCGATCGCAAAACGCATCCGCATCCAGGCGCCGCGTTGGCCCTCGCGGAAGTCCGAGGCATCCTTCAGTTCGATGCGCCCGCCATGGTCTTCCAGCACGCGACCGACGATCGCGAGCCCAAGGCCGGTGCCCTTGGCGCGTGTCGTCACATAGGGCTCGAGCAGACGCGAGCGCGCCACCTTGGGCAAGCCGATGCCGTTGTCGACGACGTCGATCAGCACGTCCTCGCCCTCGCGCGAGACCACGACGTCGATCCGGCCCTTGCCGAGCTCCTCCAGGGGGACCTGCTCGATCGCCTCGGTGGCGTTCTTGACGATGTTGGTGACCGCCTGCGAGATCAGCCGCCGGTCGAACTGGGCGCGCAGCGGGTCTTCCCTGAACTCGGCCTCGATATCGATCTCGGGATGGGCGACCTTCATCAGGAACACCGCCTGTCGCACTGCGTCGGCGACGTCCTCCCCCTCCATCACCGGCTTCGGCATCCGCGCAAAGCGCGAGAACTCGTCGACCA